>JBCBZV010000254.1:0-2956 GCA_039815155.1 Pseudomonadota bacterium | reverse complement strand
AGCGCAGCAACGATCCCGTTGAGATTTGATGATAGATAGAAGAGGGCACCTGCGATTAGGGCAGCCAAAATAGCAGCCGTTAAGAAGATTGCTTTGCCGCGAGAAGCCATGGGTAACTCCTTTAATGCTTAGTACAGATTGTCTTTATAGTCTTTGTCGAGGCCCTTGCGCATCACACCCGGTACTGAAGTTAAGGAGCTTGCAACGCGCGCCGCTAGGCCCTTGTTCTTATTGAGACGCATATGTGTTGCCAGAATTTTTGCCGAATCGAGATCGGGCTTGCTGCGGCTCCAGATCTGCGACCGACCTAATGCTTGGCTCGTGTAGGGAATTTGAAATTCAGTGGCTATCTCCGTGGCCAACTTAGGAACCCGGCCGTTTACGGCGAACCTATCGCACGAGGGCCCACAACCGGGAACGGCGCGGCCTTCAAAACGGCAAGCAGAGTCGCTGCCCGGTTCGAGAAACACGCCCGCGACCCGTGGCTGGCTGAGAATGTTCTTAAAACTATCGGCACGGCGATTACCAGGCCGATCGGCAAAGAGTATCGACTCCTCGTGGGCGCTCGCGAGCAAACCGGCAGGATCGCCTTTGGGGCTGACGTCTGTGTTGTGCTCGTTGTCTGCAGTCGCGATGACCATAAATCGACAGGCCTCTATACAAGCGGCCCCGTCTTTTTTGTTTTCTAAGGATTGTTGAAGCGCCTTCGGCTCCCAGAATGCTGAGCGAATCAGTGCTTTTGCGCAATGAACAAAGCATTGATCTACGCCAATATGAATCACGCCCGAGTCGTGTGCTAGCACTCGCCCGTTGATTCTTAGCATCTCTCCGATCCGTGGAAGGATCAGCAAGGTACCGATACCGTCACCTTCAGCAAGCGGAGCACTGTGATCCAAAGAGTCGACGGGTATCCGCAAAGAGCGTTTATCGGCCGTCAAATATCCTGGAACTCCGCCAGATACGGTCGCATGAATTCCGTGCTCTGTAGAGTCACCGAGAAAGAGCAGCGAGCACGCCGCTATCCAACGTAGGGCCCCCTCATCCAAATGATCAATCACCTTGAGCTCAAGCGCCGGCGACACCGCGCCAATGCGCGCTTCTAATTCTTCGACCGTTTGGATGCGTGTGTTGTCCACGTCGCTTACGCTCTATTCACTCGCTTATCGTCTCTCTTATGCCTCTTCGTCATCCAGGTCGGTGATAACTTGGCGGGATCAGAATCGATAGGTCGCACGACCGACGATGGTCCGCGCGTCACCAAAAAAGCAATCGCCCCGGGCAAGACAGGTGGATTCGAACTCTTTATCCGCTAGATTTCGGACGTTGAGTGCAAAGTCCCAGCGCTTCCGACCATAACCGATCAATAAGTCACCAACCGTATAGCTTGGTGTTTCAAGCGAGTCAGCCCCGTTTTGACTAGCGCCGACATAGCGTACGCCTACACCGCTGCGGAAACCTTCCAATACGCCAGTCGGTTGCCACATAGCCCAGACTGACGCTTGTTCTTCGGGAACGCTGGCGAACTGAAAGCCGTTGGGGTCGGTCATATCGATGGTATTCGCATTCAATTCGAGGCTCCATTGGGCGAACTTAAGCAGAGCTTCCAACTCGACGCCATCGATTTCCGAAACGCCTTCTTGCTGGGAATTGGCGTTCGGAAGCGCATTGGGATTAGCAAGGTTGCTGATCTCGATGTCGTAGCGAGCAAGTGTCACGAAAATGCGACCATCCTCGGATTGATACTTGATCCCAAACTCAACCTGCTCACCCTCTTGTGGTTTGAGTTGACGCTGCGTGACCTGGTCTAAGCCAACGACCGGCTCAAATGATTCCGCGTAGCTGATGTAGGGAGAGAGTCCAAAAGCCGTTTCGTACAACAAGCCGAAGGCAAGACTTGTCGCATCATCGTCTTGCTCAGAGGCTCCCGCTTCCGACTCCGCTTCATCAAAGCGCACACCTGCGGTCAGATGCCAGCTTCCCCAAGTAAACTGATTGTTTACGTAGATGCCGAGATCTTTAGTGACTTCCGTGGGCTGAACCTGCGTTACCGCGTCGAAGAGCGCCTGATCCGGTACCAGCCCGGTAGGGACTGGATTTAGCGGGTTATTCCAAAAGGTATCTCCCACACCTGCGTTCGGGCCGTTGGCCAGTATGTCTAGTCCAAGGGCGTAGATGAAACCGCCCGTTTCATCCGTTTCTACGTCCTGGTACTGAAGCCCCATCAGCAACTGATGATCCACCGGGCCGGTGCTGAACTTCGCTCTAAATCGCGTATCGAATGCGATTTGGTCTGAACTTGCATCAGTGAAGAACCATGATCTCGGTGAGTTTCCATCTTCGTAGAGGGTGCCGTCCGGATTTCTCGCATAGCGGTCACCACCTAGGATCGAAAACGATTGCCAAGCCTGCGCGTAATCGGAACTGCCCTCCATCCAACGAGCGGTACTTTCCACGCTCCAGACTTCGTTGAAGTCGTGTTCCAGCAATAGCGTGACTGAATCGCTATCGGTATCAAAGCGATTGAAACTCGGTTCGCCCAGATACGCATCGAAGGGAATTTGCTCCCCGTTAGGGGCGGGTCTCAATGTGCCGTCGATTGGGTGGAACTGCGATGCGATGTCGCTATCGCTGCGCCGAAGGTTGCCAAGCACGGTCAGCGTCGTATCTTCTCCAGGCGTCCAGGTAATGGATGGGGCTAGCGTAAGCGACTCTTCGAATACCTGATCGACCTGCGTGTTGGTGTCTCGGTACACGCCAACCAGCCGAAAGTGGAGCTGGTCGTTAATAGAGCCATTGAGGTCCGCCGCCAACTGGCCTCGATTGAAGGTGCCCGCTTCTACGACGATTTCGCTAGGCAGATCCGCTTGAGCCCGTTTACTGACGACGTTGACCAAGCCACCAGGCGTGCCCTGACCGTAGAGGACGGAGGCCGGACCTTTAAGAATTTCGACCTGCT
>JBCBZV010000081.1:0-18946 GCA_039815155.1 Pseudomonadota bacterium | reverse complement strand
CTCCATGGGCGGGCATGGGGCGATTACAATCGCGCTCAAGAACCTGGACCGCTACCGCTCGGTCTCGGCATTCGCGCCAATCTGTTCACCGCTGAACTGCCCTTGGGGTGAAAAGGCATTGGGTAATTACCTAGGGCCAGATCGCAGTTTGTGGGAAGAGTACGATTCATGCTCCCTCATAAGGCGCTCGCGAGCGTCTTTACCGCTGTTCGTTGATCAGGGAAGCGCCGATAACTTTCTCGTAGAGCAGCTTAAGACGCCGCTGCTTGAGGAAGCTTGTGAGGCAGCCAGTTTTCCAGCAACGATTCGTATGCACGAGGGCTACGACCACAGCTATTTCTTTATAGCGAGTTTTATTGACGAGCATATTGATTTCCACTCTCAGTTTCTTGAATAAGATCACTGGGCTCTTGTGAGCGAAACACTCCAAGTAGAGCAATTAGTTGTGCCAGTGTCCCGAGTGCTCGGTGAACGCGAGGTCCACATCGACTGCTTATGCCGCCTGTCGGGTGGTGCGAATATGCAAACTTGGTCCTTGGATGCGCGCACAGCTGAGCTCAGCTACCCACTCATACTCCGGCGTAAGCCAATGGGGGTCGGGCAGGAGGCCCATTCCATCCCAGCTAGCACCGGGGCGGTCGATCAACGCCCGAATCCAATCTCGATCAGTGCTTTGTCATTGTCCACCGAGGCTTCTCTGATAAGCCTAGCGGCTGCGATGGGCGTGAAAGTACCAAGGGTTTGGGGCGTTCTGGAAGATCATGAGAATCTAGGTGAAGGGATGCTTCTAGAGCGGCTTGACGGAGAGGCCGTTCCACCGAGGATCTTGCGCGATCCAAAGCTAGAGAGGGCACGCGGTAGCTTTGCCCGAGAAGTCGGTAAGGAATTGGCGAGGTTGCATGCGGCTCCGATCGATCGCTGTCCTTCGCAGCTTCGCAACATAAGCTGGGAAGCTGACCTTCAGCGACTGCAGTCTCTGAGCGACCACTTTCGCAACCCCTCTCCGGTTCACCAACTCGCAATAAATTGGTTGCGAGAACAAAGCGCACCACAAAGTCCACGAGTACTCTGCCATGGGGATTTTCGTCTGGGTAATATTCTTATGGACGAGACAGGAGTAGTCTCAATTCTCGACTGGGAACTCGCGCACGTAGGGTACGCGGGAGAGGATCTAGGCTATCTTTGTGCCAATGTTTGGCGTTTTGGTGGAACAAAGCCTGTTGCTGGCTTGGGCGATTACGAATCGCTATTGGAGTCCTACACTAAGCACGGAGGCTCATCGATAACAATGGAGGAGCTGCACCTGTGGCAAGTCTACGCAGCACTCGGTTGGGGATTTTCATGTCTTACTATGCTCGAACTTCATTTGTCAGGAGAAGATCCTGGGCTGGAACGAGCCGCCGTTGGACGCAGGCTTTCCGAGTCGGAGATTGACATACTGCTACTGCTGGAGGGGCGTTAATCGTGACGCCTTCGACCGTGATTTTGGAGGCGCTCGAGAGTTTTTTGCGCTCGGGGCTTGGCGGCGCGCGAGAAAATCTAGCGGGTGTTGACGGCCTAGTGGCCTATCAAACCAAGATCGCAGCAAATCTGCTGAGCATGCTGCGTCGGGAGCAGGAGCTAGCCCCAGCACTCGCTTCCTGGGATCAGAAGCTGGCTGTGCACGCAAAGCTAGCAACGGACACTAAAGTGCTTGAAGGCATAGCCGTTGCCTTGCGAGATGGACGCCTCGAGGCGGATGATGCGCTCATCGGGTTGCTTCGACAACGAACTCTTACTCGTTTGCAAATCGATAATCCTCGCTATAGCGGTTGTGTTCAGGCGGAGCAGCGTTGGTCTCGAGTAGGCGAAGAACTGATGAAGAACTGATGAAGAACTGATTAGGGAGCTTGACCACTAGCGCTTCAACGACGCCCCGATCAGTGAAGAAAAAAATTTTAACAACGATAAGAGCTCATGGAACACCTCTACCCAGAACGGCTTCCCGCATTTCTCAAAAGCCTTGACGAATTCATCGCTAACACCCTGCGGCCCCTTGAGCAGAGGGATGATAACCAGCGATTCTTTGATCATCGGCGCGAGTTTTCTCGAACCGATCAAGCGCGCGATGGGCAGCCCGCGGAAGAGTGGGAAGCCCTACTCAAAGAGGGGCGGGCGTTGGCTCGCGAAGCGGGTTTTTACGCGTTTGCACTGCCCAGCGAATTCGGTGGTGGTGATGGCAGCAATTTTGAGATGGCGGTACTGCGGGAGCACCTGGCCGCGAAGGGACTCGGTTTGCACTGCGATCTACAAAACGAGCACTGCGCAGTGGGAAATTTTCCCGTGACTTTGGCTTTTCGTGATTTTGGCTCAATCGCACAGAAGGAAGAGTTTATAGCCGGCAGTATCGATGAAAGCGTGGGAGTAGCGTTTGGATTGACCGAGCCAGAACACGGTTCCGATGCCACTTGGATGAAAACCACCGCACTGGCCAAGGAGCGAGATGGGGTCGCCGGTTGGTTGATTAACGGCGAAAAAATGTGGACTACCGGAGCGCACGTGGCAACTCACATTTTGCTATTTGCTCGCACCAGCGGTGCTGATGGCAGTGCGCGAGGAATAAGCTGCTTTGTAATGCCTACCGATACACCCGGTTATCAGATTGAAGAGTGGCTGTGGACCTTTAATATGCCCACGGATCATCCCCGCGTGAGCCTGACCAATGTGTGGCTGCCCGATTCGGCAATCCTGGGCGAGGTGGACAAAGGGCTTGCTGTTGCTCAGCACTTCGTTCACGAAAACCGTATCCGGCAAGCAGCATCCAGTTTGGGGACAGCTCGCTACTGCATCACGAAAAGTGTCGAATATGCTCGGGAGCGACATACCTTTGGCAAGCCCCTGGCCAGCAACCAATCGATCCAGTTTCGACTGGCTGAACTTCATGGCGAGCACCAGGCACTCAGGGCGTTAACGTTACAGACGGCTTGGCAGATCGATCAGATGGACAAGCGAGAGGTGTCTCAAAAATTGTCAGACACAGTCGCTATTTGCAATTATCGAGCTAATCGTCTCGCTTGCGATGCTGCCGATGAGGCTATACAAGTGCACGGTGGTATTGGCTACTCGAGGCACACGCAGTTTGAACATCACTATCGGCACCATCGCCGTTACCGAATCACTGAAGGCAGCGATGAAATCCAATTGCGCAAGATTGCGGGCCATTTGTTTGGCTTTATCGGGTCACAAGCGTAATTGGGCTACTCTCTGGCTGTGTTTAAAACAGACTTGCACTCTGTAATTTCTGGTCTATTTTGCGTACTTTCACGGTCATTGAGCGGTAGGAACGGCCCCTTCAGTATCCGCAAGCGTTAACTTTTCCCTATTCACGAGAGGATCTCAGCGATGCCCCACACCGCCTATATCTACGATGCTGTACGTACACCGAGAAGCAAAGGCAAGCCCGGTGGCAGCCTGCACGAGGTGAAGCCGATAGATCTTGGAGCGGGGCTATTACGAGCGCTGCAGCAACGTCATGACCTTGATACGGCTTACGTCGATGACGTCGTTCTGGGCTGTGTCACTCCGATCGGAGAGCAGGGTTCGGATGTGGCAAAGATGATTGTTCAAAATGCGGATTGGGATCAGTCCGTGGCCGGAGTTCAGCTTGATCGCTTCTGCGCTTCAGGTCTTGAGGCGGTCAACATCGCCGCGCAGAAAGTAGCCTCTGGCTGGGAAGACCTTGTTGTTGCGGGGGGCGTCGAGTCTATGTCCCGCGTCCCCATGGGGTCCAACGGCGGGCCCATGAGCGCCGATCCGGCGTTCGCTGCAAAGACCGGTTTCGTTCCGCAGGGAATAGGGGCGGACACTATTGCCACTCTTGAATCGTGGAGTCGAGAAGACGTTGACGCGTTTGCGCTGGAAAGCCAGCGACGAGCGGCTACCGCGCGCGAAGCGGGCCACTTTGATAAGTCGGTGGTACCGGTACAAGACGCAAGCGGAATGACGATTTTAGAAAAAGACGACTTCATAAAACCAAATACGACCATGGAGGCACTTGGCGGGCTGAACGCTTCCTTTGAGATGATCGGCCAGTTTGGCTTCGATGACGTGATCATGCGGAAATACCCAATGCTCGATCAGGTCAATCATGTCCATACTCCGGGTAATTCCTCCGGTATCGTCGACGGTGCCAGTGCGGTGCTGATCGGTAGTGAAAAAGCAGGCGCCGATCTAGGACTGACGGCGCGAGGGCGAATCGTGGCAACGGCTGTTCTGGCGACTGACCCGATTATCATGCTCACCGGGCCCGGACCGGCTGCCAAGAAGTGTCTTGAAAAGGCCGGTATGAGCAAAGATGACATTGATCTTTGGGAGATTAATGAGGCATTCGCTTCCGTGGCCTTACGCTACATGAAAGACCTCGACATCGATCACGAAGTTACCAACGTCAACGGTGGTGCAATTGCCATGGGTCACCCCCTCGGTGCGACCGGCGCGATGCTGGTCAGTATCGTTCTGGATGAGCTTGAGCGTCGAGAGCTAAAGCGAGCAATGCTCAGCCTTTGCGTAGGTGGGGGCATGGGCATTTCCACGATCATCGAGCGCGTTTAGCTCATAAACTGCAGCAACCGGGAGACCAATCGGTAAGCCTGCGCCCAGCAAACTAAGGCTCACACAGCCTCACTCAGTTTTAGCCCATCCAGAACATCCTCTGGGTGGGCCCCAACAGTAGGAAAACATCATGCCAATGCATTACGAGAAGGATGCGGACGGTATCGTCACGCTGACCATGGATATGTCCGGTCCGGTAAACGCGATGAACCAGGAGTTTCGAGATGACTTCGGTGAGGCCGTAGCAAAGTTCGAGGCGGAAGCGGGCCTAACGGGAGTGGTGCTAGCATCTGCTAAGAAAGTCTTTTTCGCTGGTGGCGATCTCAATGATTTGGTGGCGGTAACGCCAGATAACGTTGAGGAGTTTCTCGATGGTGTTGAGGAGTTTCTCGATGGTATAGGCGTCGTAAAAGATCAGCTTCGCCGGTTGGAGAAGCTGCCTGTGCCCGTCGTAGCCGCGATCAACGGCGCCGCGTTGGGCGGAGGCTTCGAAATTTGTCTCGCCTGTAATCATCGAATCGCTTGGAACCATAAGTCGGTCCAACTCGGTCTCCCCGAGGTAACTCTTGGCCTGCTGCCGGGAGGCGGTGGTGTTGTTCGCATGACCAAGCTCCTGGGCCTGGAAGCGGCGTTGCCCTATCTGCTTGAGGGAAAGCGCGTGAAACCCGTTCAAGCCCTAGATGCTGGTTTGATTCATGCCCTGGTGGAGGAAAAGGAAAATCTAGTACCCAAGGCAAAAGAGTGGATACTGGCGCAGCAAAGCTCTTCGGAAGCAAGCGTGCAGCCCTGGGACGTGAAGGGCTATCGAGTACCGGGAGGTGGCATCAGCTCTCCAAAAATCCAACAGACTATCGCCGGCGGCACCGCTGCACTAACTCAAAAGACTCGCGGCCTTCTCCCCGCACCGGATAATATTTTGGATATCGCCGTTCAGGCTTTGTGGATGGATCTGGAAACGGCTCTGGTGGTGGAATCGCGCGGTCTGGCTGCACTCGCACTGACTCCGGTCGCGAAGAACATGATCAGTACCTTCTTCTTCGCCTTAAATAAAATCAATGGAGGTGCGAGCCGACCTGCTGATCTACCTCCGCAGAAGACCGAGAAAGTGGGCGTGCTTGGCGCCGGTATGATGGGCCAGGGGATAGCCTACGTATCTGCAATGGCGGGTATCGAGGTGATACTTAAAGATATATCGCTGGAGGCAGCTGAAAAAGGCAAAGCCTATTCAACAGCCTTACTGGATAAGCGAGTCGAACGGGGCCGCATGAGTTCGGAGGAGCGTGAGCAAATACTAAGTCGCATCACGCCTACTGCCACAGATGAGGATTTGCTAGGTTGCGACTTGATAATAGAAGCGGTGTTCGAAAACATCGATCTCAAGCATCAGGTCACCAAGCAATTTGAGAGCAAGTTAGCGGAAGGAGGCACTTGGGGTTCAAATACTTCAACGCTACCGATATCGCAGCTAGCTGAAGCCAGCGAAAAGCCGGAAAACTTTATTGGTATTCACTTTTTTTCACCGGTAGACAAGATGCCGCTGGTAGAAATTATTATGGGTGAGCATACCTCCGACGAGGCTTTGGCGAAGGCCTTTGACTATACACAGCAGATCAAGAAGACACCGATCGTGGTCAACGACTCGCTCGGCTTCTTTACGTCTCGTACTTTTGGTACCTATCTAGACGAGGGCGTGCAGCTTCTTACGGGAGGAATCCACCCCGTACTGATCGACAACATGGGCAAGGCCATTGGCATGCCCGTTGGCCCCCTGGCGGTATACGACGAGGTTAGCCTAGAGCTATCCCGAAAGGCGCAAGAAACTTGGCGAGATATGGGCGTACTCGACAAGTGGGGCGATGGCTCGATTCTGCGAGGAGTCATCGACTGGATGGTCGTCGATAATCAGCGCGGTGGGCGCCACCATGGCGGTGGTTTTTACGAGTATGCGGACGACGGAAGTAAAGCCATTTGGCCGCCGTTATTTGATAAGTATTACCGGTCAGATGTGCAGCTCGCGGAAGCTGATATCAAAGACCGACTCTTGTTCCGCCAGGTCATCGAAGCTCTGAAGTGTCTCGAAGGAAAGGTCCTTCGGTCCGAGGAAGACGGAAACATCGGTTCGATTATGGGGATCGGTGCTCCCGTTTGGACTGGTGGCCTTATTCAGTTTGTAAGCACCTATGGCTACGCCCGCTTCGTCGCGAGATGTGAGGAGCTTGCCGCAGCCTATGGGGATCGCTTCGACCCACCTCAGATTGCAATTGATCGCGCACAGGAAACCCAGCAGCAGGCTGCTTGAACGAATGTATGTGCTGGGCTGGCGATGTTAAGCGGGCCGCTCCGGCTGATTTGGAAATATTAAAAAAGGATTAGCGCAATGGACATCGCTGGAAAAGTCGCCGTGGTTACTGGAGGTGCCTCGGGCTTAGGTGAGGCTACCGTACGCTTATATCACTCCCTCGGTGCTAGAGTCGCGGTATTTGATATGAACGATGCCCGGGGCAATGACCTGGTCAAGGAGTTGGGTGACGCGCTGATTTATCAGCAGGTTAATGTGGCGGACGAGGAGCATGTGAGCGCCGCTATCGCCGCCACGGTCGAGGCTTTTGGGGCGATACATATCTGTAACAATTTCGCGGGTATTGGCGACGCAGCGAAGACGGTCAGCCGCGGAGAACCGGTGGCACTGGCCAAATTCCGGCGGGTCATTGACGTCAATCTCGTGGGCACATTTAACGTGCTGCGCTTGGCTGCCGCGCAAATGGGTAAACAGGATCCGGTTACGAGTGATGGTGGACGAGGCGTGATCATCAATACTGCATCCGTTGCCGCCTTTGAAGGCCAGGTGGGGCAGGCTGCCTACAGTGCCTCTAAGGGAGGAGTGGTGGGAATGACGCTTCCGATCGCAAGAGATCTAGCTTCCCTGGGTATTAGAGTGAACACTATTGCACCGGGCTTGATCCACACACCTCTCTTCGAGTCCTTGCCGCAGGACGCTTACGAGAGCCTCTCTAAGCAGCCTGTGTTTCCCCAACGTCTCGGCAAGGCTGATGAAATCGCACACCTTGCCAAGTTCATTGTTGAAAACGACTATACCAATGGCGAGGTCATCAGAATGGACGGCGCGATACGGATGCAGCCACGCTAACGGTCAATCTGCTTAGCTCACCTGCTGCAGGCGGCTCGCCAGCGTATCCGCAAGGGGGCCTTTGTTGTCGATGATTTCTTGCTGAGTGAGACCAACGATTTCGTGCGGAAAAACGAGCCATGCGTCCGTTTCGTGGAGCACGTAGTCGGGTGTGATATCGGTTATGTTTTTCGACGGTTTATACCAAGGTGTTGCGATCTTTAAATTCTGCGGCATATTCCTACGGCACTTATCCTGTAGTTTCTCCAGGATGGCTTTTACGCTTCGGCCCGAATCAAAAACGTCATCGACTAGGAGCACGTCATCTTCTGCATTAACGTTATCGATTATGTAATCCAAGCCGTGAACACGCACAGTCTTCTCTTGCTTATTGATGCCGACGTAAGATGATGTGCGGATTGCAATATGGTCCGTCGCCACGCCTACGTAGGCCAGGTATTCCTGAATGGCGATGCCTACCGGAGCGCCACCTCTCCATACGCCAATAATAAAGTCCGGACGAAAACCGCTGGCGACAATCTTTTCCGCTAAACGAAAGGAATCCAAAAGCAGGTCATTCGCAGAGATGTATACTTTTTCCATAAGGTTTTTATCGTTCTAAGAAGGTACAGATTGCTGAGCACGGATCGGCAGGGCGATGAACAGGCTGCTCTTGATTTGGCTACCGCGACCTCAGCCAGGTTGTCGAATCGGCTCGCTACTCGCGCTTAACACAGCTTTAGCCTTTCAAATTCCGCTGCATCCGTTCAGCTAAGAAAGCCGAACTTTAGCACGAAGATGGCCGCAACGACGTACACCGCTAGCGGACACCGTCGCGCCTCACCGGAAATCAGTTTGACCAGCGCGTAGGTGATAAATCCGAGGCCAATCCCGTCTGCGATGCTGTAGCTTAAGGGGATCGCGATCGCGGTGACGACCGCAGGAGCACTTTCTGCGACGTCGCCCCAGCTTAAGTCCTCGAGCGCTCGCGCCATAATAGTGGCCACGAATAGCAGTGCAGCGCCGGTGGCAAACGCCGGAATGCTCTGGGCCAGTGGCGCAAAGAACAAACAAAGAAGAAACAGCCCAGCCGTGGTAAGTGCCGTGAGTCCGGTACGCCCTCCGGCTTCAACACCGGCAGCGCTTTCGATAAAGCTGGTGGTCGAAGAGGTTCCCAATACAGCGCCTACAGCGGTAGCGCTAGAGTCTGACAACAGAGCTTTACGAAGTCTCGGCAGCCGGCCTTGTGCATCCAGCATATTCGCGCGGTTAGCAACACCCACTAAAGTACCCGCTGTGTCGAACACGTCGACGAGCAGCAGCGTGATAATTACTGTGATCATAGAAAGGTCAAAGGCGGCGCTAATATCGAGCTGGCCCAGGGTGCTCAGGCTTGGTGGTGCTGAGAAGACTCCCTGAAACTCCGCAACTCCGGTGCTCCAACCCAATGCGGTCACCAGGAGCATGCCAAGCATTACTGCTCCTGTTGTTTTACGGACCGCTAAGGCAGCAATCAAAACAAAACCTAATAGCATGAACATTGCAGGCGCTTCTGTGAGATCGCCTAACCCCACTATCGTCGCGTCATTGCTGACAATGACTCCGCTGCCCGACAGCGCGATGATGCCCAGGAAAAAACCTATCCCCGCAGAAATTCCCAGTTTCAACGACCTGGGAATCGCGTTGATAAGCCACTCTCTGACCGGTAAGACCGATAGTGCGATAAATATGAGGCCAGAAATAAATACCGCCCCAAGGGCACTTTGCCAGGTGTAGCCTAAGCCAAGGACAATGCCGTAGGTAAAGAAAGCGTTCTGGCCCATACCCGGTGCCTGCGCTACCGGGTAGTTGGCGTACAAACCCATAACTCCGGTGCCGAGCGCTGCAGCGAGACAAGTTGCTACGAATACGGCTCCGAAATCCATACCCGCATCAGACAGAATTACCGGGTTGACGACGGTGATATAGGCCATGGCAAGGAACGTTGTGGCTCCGGCGGTAAGCTCACGCCGCACGGTTGTGCCTTGTTCCTTGAGCCCAAAAAACTGCTCGATAGCATTGCCCATTAGTTACTGTACCGCGTTCACGCGCGCTAGGTAGCTCGTCTTGCTGCTATCGTCGAGCCAACTGACTTCAAAGGCGTTGCGGGTGAGAGTTTTCAGTTCCTCGCGACTAAAGTCCGCTTCTTCCGCAAGGGCAAGCAGGTTCTCGTTCATGTAGGCGCGAAAATATGCGGGATCATCGGAGTTTACCGTTGCCTTTATTCCCTGTTCGAGCATAGAACGTATCTCGCTACCAGTAAGGTTTTGTACCACGAAGCGGTTTGAGACCGGACAGACGGTCAGTCCAATTCCACGTTTTGCTATCTCATGGGCAATGCGATCGTCATCCAGCGAGTTGACACCATGATCTATGCGATCAACCTGGATTAAGTTTAGACACTCGTCGATGTGTTCTAGGATGTCTTTTTGATTTACATCGCAATGCATAGTTAGCTTCATTCCCAGTTCACGGGCACGGGCGAAAGTGCTGGCAAATTTTGATGGCGGGTTATCTTTTTCGTCGGAGTCGAGACCCACGCCGATCATTTTGTCCAAGTGTGGTATTGCTAGCTCAAGATGTTCAGCCGCTGATTCCGCACTCATATCTCGGAGAAAGCACATGATCAAATTGCTTCTTACTCCTAGCTTGGCCTCTGCGTCCTTCTGCGCTTTCTCGATCCCGTTGATCACCGTTTCAAAGGCGACACCTCTACGTGTGTGCGCCTGTGGGTCGAAGAAAGGCTCAACGTATACGACATTCTGTGCGGCTGCTTTCTGAAAGTAGTGATACGCGAGCTCGTAGAAGTCCTCTTCTGTCTGCAGCACTTCCATCGCGGCGTAGTAGATCGTCAGAAAGGAGGGTAGGTCGTGAAAGTCGTAGGCTGCTAAGACTTCTTCGGGCGTCGAATAGGGAATCTTGATTTCGTTGCGTTCTGCCAACGCAAAAATATGTTCCGGTTCTAGGGTGCCCTCGAAGTGTACGTGCAATTCGGCTTTCGGAAGTGCCTGAATAAAATCCTCGATGTTGTCGTTGGAGCTAGTTGATTCAGCCATGCCGTTTTAGTCCTCAGAGGCAATTCAGATGGAAAACAGTTTGCCAATATAGTGCGGGCTTGGAATCGAGTCTGCGCAAAAAAAAGGCCCTCGCAGGAGGGCCTTGCCAGTATCGACTTCAATGGGCTCTTAGAACTTGTAGGCAACTCTGGCCTGCCAGTTTTGCGGAAGCTCAGGTAGTGCGATCTGGCTACCGAACAAGTTCGGGAAGTTGGCCCTGAAATACCGCTCATCAGTTAAGTTCTTGCCATTGACTTGGAACACCCAGCTTTCCGTTTCGTAGGAAACACCTGCGTTAACCAGGGTATAGGCCGGTAGCTCTACGGAACTCGAGAAGCCCGAATTAACCGAATCGACGTCGACGATGCTTCCGAAGATGGCCAATCCGTTGGCAAACGCATAGGTAGCGGTCAGGGTGTAGATGTTTTCTGGGACGCCCGCTCGTCTTGACGCATCCGGAGACTGGGGAAGACCCACAGGCGCACCGCCAAAGGCGAGGGAAGGATCAGAAACGTTGATCAGATCATCGGCCCCTAAGAAGCTGAAGCGTCGGTTGTCATTGGCCTGGGCGTCCAGATTTTCGACCTGCATATTGGTCCATCCTGCAGTCACGACCAGGTTTTCGTTGACAACCCAGCGTAGCTCAGCTTCAACGCCATCCGTTTGGTCGGCGGAGTTAGTAACGATTGCTTGTGCAGAGAAATCCGTACGTTCTTGCTCATACACTGAAATAGCAAAGTAGAGCGAGTCGTCCAAGAAGCTGCCCTTAAGACCGATCTCATAGAGCTCCGAAGTATCGGTCCAATCTCCATTCGCGACGTTACCCGTCTGCAACTCAGCTCCTTGTCCCGCAATGACCGTCGCCTGCTCAGAAATCGTGATGTAAGGAACTAATCCTAGAGGTGTGTCCCAGCTCGCACTTAACGACCATGAAAAGAGCTCGTCAGAGTCGTCAGCTGAAAACAATCCGACGAAGCCGCTTCCGTAGAGCAAGCGGTTTGGGTCTGAGTCGACTTCTGCTTCTATCCAATCCTGCCGGATACCAGCGGTTATGGATACGCCGTTGTCCCAATTTAAGCTGGCCAAGGCAGCCAATCCGATATCGAGATAGTCACCGAAGTAGAGCTCGGTATAGTCACTGTCAATGCGTGTCGCCAACAACCGCTGATCTAGAGAGGCGTCGCGCTGCGCCGTTGGTATGCTTAGATCACGACGGTCAAAGTACTCGTTAATATAGTCATCGCCGTGGTCAAAATCCGTATAGCGGATGGAAGGAGACAACTGAATGTCGGCGGTTAGGCTACCCACTTCATACGCTTTTTTGAAAACGAGCTTGTCTTCGATAACGAAAGAATCATGGTACTGCGAAAATCCATAAGCGTTTTCGTTCAGGTTCTCATAGGACTCATAAAACAACTGATTGCTGATTTCCCAACCACTATCGGCGGAGTACATCAGATCGAGATAAAAGGTGGTGACCTCGTTTTCGAGCGTATCATCGGGGGCTACCAGAACGTTGCTCTCATCAAGCGTGGTAGTCCCGACATTCTCCAGCGCCATAAGCGGATTGTTCTCTATAAAGAATTCGTCATCGGCGAATGACGGATCAAAAATGAAAGGGTTTATAGCCCCCGTGTCGCAAAAGTCATTTAGCTCCTGCGGATCAAGACAGTATTCCTGGTGTGAGATTAATCCATCACCATTAGAATCGAGAGGCTGCGCTGTACCCGTTATATATGTCCCGTTATCAATGAGGTCCTGAGTCAGGCGGTTCCACCCGGCAACCTGGTTACCTTCGTAATCGTGATACATGGCCCCGACCTGCATGTGCAGCTTGTCGGTCAAGTCAAAGTCGAAAGAACCCTGAAGTATGGTTTGTTCCGTTGCGGAATTGTCGTAAAAGCTATCCGAGTCTTCGTACTCACCATATAAATAAAACCCAGCTCTGTCAGAGATGGGACCTCCTACCTCGGCAGTTAGCACCTGTCGATCCCAGCTACCTGTCTCGAGAGAAACAGCGCCAGTGGTATCTTCTAAATACTCGCCGGAGCCGGCTCTGGCAGACTTTGGATTGAAGTTGAGGTAGCCGCCGATTTTAGCTGGTCCCATAATCGGTGATGCAGGGCCGCGCACAATATCGATTCGGTCAGAAGCGCCAATTGGTGTGGGATAGTTTCCCGGGTTGTCCAGCCGGCGAACACCGCGAAAGTAAACTTCACCTGGCGTTCCTCGAACGTCCAAGGCACCTGCAACACCGAAAAATGATTGAGTAAAAGTCCCCGGTGCGAAGACCACAAGTTCATCGATGTCGGCAATGTTGAAGCGATCCATTTGCTCAACACTGATTGTAGACGCGGATCGTGGTGTTTCGAGCAGAGATTTGCCAAAGCCGAAAACGTCAACATCTTCGCCCGGAAGGCTGCGAAGCGAGCCGGTAACGACAACTTCCTCGATCTGCTGCTCTTGAGCTGCTGTCCACTGGGAACCGAAGGCACTGACTACAGCGAGCGATACGGCAGCGGGTAAGCGGCGGGGTGAAAATTGCTTCATAAACTTTCCTCGAAGTACAGGGGAGCGTATTCGGTGCTGCTCCATATTTTTGTTTTGGCGCTGCAAAGCACACGGCTGAAAGAGTTGTGCATAAAGAATGCCAAACCGTCCCGCAATGAGCGCGGATAAAAAGTCTAGACATAACAATAGGTTGTAGAAAAGTAAGCGGCCGAGAATACCTACTGTAGGTGTCTATGGCGCGACAAGTGGAACAGCCAACACTTCTCCCGCACTAAAATAGTGCTTTCAGGTCTAGGTTCTCGTCAATTGACGAAAGAGGTAACTATTTCCGTTGTACTTTTTAGTCCTGAGCTAATGCCTTGATCAGCTCGATATGTTGAGGAAATAAGCGCTTTAGATCGTCCCGATTGCCTAAGGTCATGTCCGCGTAGTCAAAGCCCGGGCTTACCGCCTCGCTGATGAGGCCGAAGTCAGCATTCGCACTCTTTTGCAGTCGAGACGCTTTCCAGACACCACCTTCAACGGTGAGCTGTAGTAGATGGCCCAATCTAGGATCCGGTCCCATCGTGAACGTCTTCAAAGAACCGTCGGCGTGGATCAAAAAGTAATCAATCGGATTTCCTCCGTGGAAGTAGTGAACAATGTCCGAACGATTTTTATGGAAATGCCCTATCGGCCCCGCATCGGTTAGGAGATAGAAGATCGACGTCATTGCGAAGCGTTGACCGTCTTCTGTAGGGATGCGTGCGCTGTTGTGGGCTTCATAAGTGCGTCGATAAAAGCCCCCCTCCACATGGCCCTCTAGCTGCAGCGCTTGAATTAAATCCGCCGCGCGTACCGGGCCGATTGGGGAATGAGCGAGGCTTTCCTCTGCGTTGGTGGGCGATCCACCGACTAGAGATCCAACGAGGAGCAGGCAGATGATTGCCGAGGGTAAGCACCACCAAGCGCCGGTTGGATGTGGGTTTGAGCGTGGGTTCATCATCGAGGTCTTATGACTCTAACGGTTTATCGAAGTGGTTTTCCCCCGGCAAGGATGCGTTATCCGGCCGATAATTTTGGTGCCAGTGCTCGGCGAGATCAACGCGTTTACACAGCCAGACTTTTTCGTGCGAAAGGACATGCATTAAAAATCGTTCCAGGGCGCGGAAGCGACCGGGGCGGCCGATGATTCTGCAATGTAAGCCTATATTTAGCAGCTTGGGTTGCTCTTCTCCTTCTGCATAGAGCACGTCGAAGGCGTCGCGCAGATAGTGAAAAAACTGCTCGCCGGAATTGAACCCTTGTGCACTGGCGAAGCGCATATCGTTTGTGTCCAAGGTATAGGGGATCACTAAGTGGGGGCCGCGCGGGCTGTTAAGCCAGTAGGGTAGATCATCGGCGTAGGAGTCAGAGTCGTATAAAAAGCCTTCGTGTTCCCAGAGCAGTGACCTTGTGTTGGGACTGTCTCTGCCCGTATACCAACCTAGTGGTCGAGCACCGGTGAGCTGCTCATGCCATTCGATCGCGCGATTCATATGCGCACGCTCTGTTTCTTCCGGCACGGATTGATAACTAATCCAGCGCAGACCATGACAGGCGATTTCCCAGTCCGCAGCCTGCATGGCGCAGACAGCCTCTGGGTTTCTTGCAATCGCGGAAGTTACCGCGAACGCCGTCACGGGCACATGGTGCTGCGTGAACAGCCGGTAGATACGCCAAAAGCCCGCACGGCTGCCGTATTCATACAAGGACTCCATGCTCATATGGCGCGCTGGGAAGGGTTGTGCGCCGATGATTTCTGACAAAAACGTTTCCGAGTGTTCATCACCGTGGAGCACGCTGTTCTCACCACCCTCCTCATAGTTCACAACAAACTGAACGGCCACTCGGCTGTCCCCAGGCAGTTTGAACGAGGGCGGCGCGCTGCCGTAGCCACGCATATCTCGTGGATAATCTTGCATCGACATCTTTATTGGCGTGAACTCAGAGACTGAGGATGCAGTCTAGCTAGTTTGACGGCAAGTAGGATTGTGATCGACGGCCGCCTTTATTTGGTGCAATTATGTATTATTTTGGTGCATAGCCTTCCGCGCGAATTTACACCGAATCGTATTTATCGTTTCTCTATAACGTGGAATGCTAGGTCTTGGCTCTCGGGCCGAGCATCGCGTTGAAGGACTCTTCCCGGAAAGGACCATCTTTTGCTTTACATGAGTTGGACTGGTAGGTGGGGTCGCCAGCTCAGCCGGTGGAGAACCGAGAAACTTGCATCGAACTGTCAGCGAGGGGTACGAATCGCTGCCGTTTGCCTTGCGCTGGGCTCCTTAAACAGCCATCGTTTTTAAACGCGTCATGTGGACAAAGTCCGCCAATAGAAATAACTCTTATTATAGGATCCAGGTATGGACCGTAGACGCATTAGTCGTCTTTTTTTGATTACTCCACCAGTTCCGTTTGCTAGATCGATACGGGCTGTGACTGGCAGATCGCACCGCAGTATATTCTGGTTTACCGGGAATGCGCGCGCCGACTGCGCTAGTCAACAGAGAAGCACAACTGCTCATGGTCTCGCGGGCGCAATGCTTTTATCCATGCTGCTTGGTTCCATAAATGTTTCTGCGGCTGTGCCGTCGGCCGATGCCATTGGACCCTGGTTCGAAGTGTTCAAAGAGCGAGCGAGCGATGAGGAGCTCTACCGTTTTCTTTATGCGATGCCTAAGGGAGGTGATCTCCATAATCACGTCTCTGGATCTATCCTTTCCGAGTGGTTTTATGACATGGCCTTAGCACAGAGTGAACTGGGCTATCGCTACTACACGCGCGTCAAGATTAATAATTGCCGTCCCTATGGCGGAAACGCCTTTGGTCCCGTGCCCTACCTGATGCTCTTCACGAACCTGCAAAAGAGCAACTACGACAAGCTGAGCGAGTGCGAACGCGCCGAATATGTGCCCCTCGAATCCCTTATGGCCGAGCAGAAGCAAGCTTGGCTCGACAGTCTGCGCTTGGATAAATTCTATGAAGGTCGAGATGAGTTTTTCCAGACGCACTGGCAACGGATGGGCGATCTCTATTCCAATCCCTATCTCACCGTAGAAGCCCTGGTTAGAAACATGCAGGCGTTTGCGGAAGAAGGCTTGCAATACCTAGAGAGCATGATCGGGGTCGGTGGGTACATCGACCTCAATGGTAATTTGCTTGCTCCGCAACAGGTGGCCGAGATTTATCGACGACGCCTTGCTCAGCCCGACGCCTTGGCGACGAAAGTGTCAGTGCGTTTACAGGTGGCTATTTTGCGGTTTCTTCCAAGTGCAGAAGACGATTTGCGCAAGCTGTACCGATTTGTCGCGGAAAACAATGATCTATTTGTAGCGGTCAACATGGTCGGGCGGGAAGATAACGACAAAGGCTACCCACTGCGGTTTTTACCCACTTTGCGCGAATTGCGGAAAAAGTATCACGGAGTGCGCCTGTCCATTCATGCGGGAGAGGTCGATGAGCCCAACGACCATGTTCGCGATACCTTGCTATTAGGAGCTGACCGTATTGGCCATGGTGTGAACCTGATCACTGACGACGACACGATGCGCCTTATGCGTCACGGTCCGTATTTGGTAGAGATCAACCTAATCTCAAATTTGCTTCTTGAATACGTGAAGGACTACAGCGAGCATCCCTTTCCCGAGTATTTGCGCACGGGCATTCCGGTTGCGCTATCGACCGATGATCGGGGTATGTGGGATAGCAACATTACCGATGAGTTTTTCGTCGCCGTAAAGGAGTTCAATCTGAGCTGGCCGGAATTGGTCAAACTCAGCCACAATTCCTTAGCCTACTCCTTCGCTCCCGAAGAGCTTCGAAGCAGCATGATTCAGCGCTTGTCGGCGCGCCTGGAAGACTTTGGACGTCTCGTAGAGACGCGACCAAGCGCGGCCCTAGCTGAAGATGCCATCAGCTATGGGTTTCTCTGCACCCGCTACGGCCTGTGCGACTGGAGTAAGTTGGCTGAGACTACGGTTAATCGGCAAGGGGAACCGCAATCCAGGGTCTCAGGGTTGGCTACAGACTCGGCCGAGGCTGAAGTCTTCGCGCCCGATGTGACTGAGACTTTGCAAGTTATAAAGCCGCCAGACACCGCACATCTTGGTCCGGCCGACCTGATTGAAGACCCCAATTCTCCCCAGCGCTAGAGTACCGCTGTGTATTGAAAGAGTGTCGAGCGGACACTGGGTGGCCTCACTGCACTAAGCAGCTACGAGGGTCGGTAAGTAAAATCATCGTTCAGCGTGCTATGTTCCTAGCGCTTGGTTTTTAAAAGTATGCCTCCGAGGAGAGACTAATATGACGATCGCTTATTTGCGCACCGCTGCTTTTTCGGCTTTGCTTGCATGCGTGACCGCAGTTTCAGCTTGTAGTCGCTCCGAACCTCCGGTATCGGAGGCAACCGCCAGCATTCCGATACCGGTGAAAGCAGTCGTTGTTACGATGTTTGAGATTGGCGAAGACACCGGCGATCAAGCAGCGGAATTTCAGCTTTGGTTCGAACGAAGAGAACTTGATCAGGTGTTTCCCTTCGCCGGCTACCATGATTTGCATTTCGATTCCAAAAACGAAGTGCTGGTGATGGTCACAGGCATTGGAACCGCCCGCTCCACCGCCTCTGTGATGATGCTAGGCATGGACCCCCGCTTCGATTTGAGTAAGGCCTACTGGCCCAGCGTCTTTCTCCAGAGTTTTCAACTTGTCCAACCCGTGCTCGAGCGTGTCGAAGTTGAGACCTGCACCCCCGGTTTCCCCGAACAGACCTGCGTGACGGAGGTCAAGACCCAGGCGGCCTTGGATGAGAACGGCAAGATCATCACCACCAGTGAGTGGGTCGGCCTCCAGAGTTATGCCAATGTTCTGCAACTGGACCGCGTCGGCGATGCCATTTCGCGCGGCGTTCCGGGTGAAATCCTGGCCATCGATTTCTGGAAAGCCCTGCGCTTCACACTCACCTTCACGCTGGTCACCCTGCCGCTTGTGATCGGGATGGGCCTCGCCATCGCCATCGTGGTGAACAATACGACCAAGCGACTGCGCGGGCAGGTGATCTTCATCTCGCTCCTGCCGTTCATCATCACACCAGTCATCGGCGCCCTCTCGATTCGCTGGCTCTTTATCGGGGATGGCATCATGACCGCCTTCCTCGAGAGCATGACGGGCCGTGACATCGCAATGTTTGCGCAAGGCTGGACGATCGAGGTGATGATGCTGTTTTACCGCGTCTGGGCCGTGGCGCCCTTCGCCTTCGTGATTTTCTACGCGGGCCTGCAGACGGTGAACCAGGACACCCTTGAGAGTGCGATCATCGATGGCGCCTCCCGGTGGGAGCGGCTGCGCTATGTCATCATCCCGCACCTGATGCCGCTCATCATCTTTGTGGCGCTCATCCATCTGATGGACACCTATCGGGAGTTCGAGGCTGTCGTCGGCTTCTCAAGCCAGGCACATAGGATCACCCTGCAATGGCTGACGTTCGACTTCCTGACACCGGATGACGCGGGCAACCGCTCGATCTCGCGCGCCTCGGCCTCGGCTATGCTGACCATGATCGGGATCGTGGTACTCCTCATCCCGCTGCTGCGCCGGACCTGGCGCG
>JBCBZV010000145.1:0-9674 GCA_039815155.1 Pseudomonadota bacterium | reverse complement strand
GGTTAAAGTCCGTAAAGCTACTTATGGCCGATGCAAAAGCGGCAGATCCAAGGAGTATATTAAGTCCAGAGGTGGTCGAGTGGAGGGAGTCAAAAAACCTCTCTCTGCGGTCGTGGTATCGTTTGGATCGTTGGACTGAAAACGAGAGCCGCCACATTTCCTTGCTGAGATCATGCAACATAATACTATCGTGCGATTCCCGGTGGGCCTGGGTTCGGTTTTTGTGGGGGAGGCGGCGGCACCGTATCCGGTACTGGCTTACCTCCCATCTAGATTTCCTGCTTTCATCTTCATACCAAATTCTGTTTATTCGCTATCTAATTTGAGCCAGCATGCGAGCGCTTTTGTTTTCCTTAGGCGTTCTTTTTCCGCTTGGGCCTCGGTTTCGGTGGCGGTGCCAGGGTATCCGTCGTATAAGCTATATCTGAGCCTGAACCACCTCCATCTCCGTTTCCGAATTCTTCCTCTTCCTCTTCCTCTTCCTCTTCCTCTTCTTCTTCTTCTTCCCAAGGTTCAATCATATTTGATGTACCTCCGTTCCGAGTTTGGCATGAATTTAGAGCCTGGCGCTGGGCCGGGTGTGTATTTTCAATTGTAGGCGTCAGTGAAGCAGTGCCTTCCCAAAAACTTCCTTGTTCAAGCGATTTATAGCGTCCTCTTCATGCCCACGGAAAAGCGGTACAGCATCAAGATGATTGGTCGCTCGTGCAAAATGCTTTTGTGAAACGCTTTTCTGATCTTCCAGCATTGCTACAACAGAACAAGGTATTTCTTTTCGCTCTGCATGAGACTGCAAAAGGAGCGCTTCATAAACGCGACTTTCTGTAGATCCTATAAATAGGGCAACAGCGGGGCGCTCGGGCGCAAATATGGCTACGTCTGCAGCAAACTCGCTCAAGTCCTCATGCACCGCGTGGTTCTCTATAAGCTCCGCTTTTCCTTCAAGCTTCTGAAAAACAAGCGAGAGTGCGTCCTCTCGGAAAGTGTTAGCTAGTTTTTCTTGAGATAATAAGACTAAGTCCTGAACTCGAAGCAGGAATGATAGAAACCGCATCGCAGCACTTGCCACGTCAAGCTCTTTCAGCGGGTCTGTCATAAGTTCGCGGGACTCGTCATCGAAGATGACGTTGTATTCGGACATAAGGGAGTTGAAGGCTTCTTGGCGAGTTTTGGATGATAGGTCCACGCCTTTAGCCTCCATCATTGGTATGGACATACCATCGTCTTCTAATCGAAAACGTCCATCACCATCAGGGCCAACAACGTAAAACCCTAACAGATCGCCATCTGCTGCGCCGTAACCGGTCCCTACCGCATAGCCCGCAGGCACTTTGGTAACGCTAAGTGAACCGCAAAATTCTTCACACAGTGATTTCTTTAAATCTGCACTCATCACAATAGCTCGCCTTTAACGCGATCTAGTCCAAACGCTGCAATCGCTCTTGCTTCTGCTGATTCATCTCCAGTTACGGCAAACGCTAGGCGACGGTGAGCTTTTTTATTTCTTGGGAATCTATCAAAAAGACCGCCCGTTCTACCAGCTACATTCTTGCTTGTTTCACAGTTGCTATGCATGTGCCACCCAGGATGGGTCGAATGATACTCGTACCTAGCTACTACCATTGTATCTGTCCCTTTGTCCTGAGCCAGATACGACCAAAACTGCTGTTTGTCTAATCTATAAACGATCAAGACTGCGAAGTCTTCAGCGCCGCAAGAGAACTTCATAAGCTTCCATCGACTTGCGGCACTAACTTTTACCTTAGTTTTCGAAAGAGGAAATACGGTCTTTGGCATTGGTCCGCTCGACCATTTCCCCCCGTCTAATATCTGCTTCTGAGCACGCTTTAGACTCTTAAGGCGCATATTTTATTCGCAAGAAAACTGTTACAACTGCGTAATTCAATTCGAGTGTCGTTAATAACGACACGTGCATTCGCACATCTTTGAAAAACTGAACAGAGGATTCTACCCTAAGTCGTCCACGGAATAAGTTCCTGGGCTTGAAGGACAAGCAGTGGTGACAAGCCGAAGTCACCGTCCGTCACGTTTCCCGTCCAAGTCTCCGGCAGCCAGTGACCATCCGATCAGTGCCTTAGCGCACTGTTAATTTAATTCGACACCTGTACTCAGTAGATCCGCTCTTCTTTGTGGATTCCTGATAGTTATTGGTGTCGAGGTATAGATAGGAGGTTGCTGGTGTCGGAAGACAGGCCCGATATTGATTTGCTCATTTCAGTCTTTAGAAATGTTGATAGAGCTGAACAAGAAGCGATTGTTAGTCGTCTTGAGGCTGCGGCTCTAAGGCAAGCCGAGCAAGCTCTGCGCGCTGACGCAGAGTCATCTTCTCAAACAGCGGCTGAATAGCCTGTAGCACGTCGTTGGGTGGTAGGCTTTGTGCTAAGCGTATCGCTTTGTCTTCGAGCGAAAGTTCTTTGATGTTGCTTAAAACCTTTAGGCTTGCGCCGACGGTTGTGAGCTCTTTTTTGCCCTTTCCCGTTTCCAGCCAAGCCGGATCGCATCTGAGAGCAGAGGCCAGTTTAAAAAGACTTCTCGACGATTTGCTATCTCGCTTTATCAACGCACTGATAGCAGACTGAGTCACTCCGGTTTTCTCAGCTAGTTGCTCCTGGCTAATGCCAAGCTCTTCAAGCCGTTCTTCAACTCGCTTTCCTAATGCCATAACCAATCAGACAACAATAGTTGTACCTAATCAAACAACAAAAGTTGCAGTTATATAACTTATGTTGTATAAATTTCTTATGGATAAAGCCAAGCCAGTTTTTAAGCCTCTGCTCAAAGCGATAGATGCGCTCGGCGGGCAAACAGAGACCGCTCGTGTTTGCACCGAGTCTACCGGCCGAAAGATCGTTCAGCAGAACGTCTTTAATTGGCTTAATCGCGATCACAATGTCCCATCTGATTGTGCTATCGCGATATCTCTTGAGTGCAAAAAAAGAGGAGCTGACGTCCCTCATCAGCATTTATGCCCTGATTACGCTTGGCACTTAACTGAGCAGCTTGCTGCCGCATAAATTTTCGACCGTCTGCTGAGGCGGTTTTTATTTGCTCAAAAACCCGGCTGTAAACACAAGTAAAGGTCTGTAAACCGATATTCATGAACCAAATAACTATTAGTTTTGAGGCCTCTGAGTTCGACGCTTTTGCGAATGCGCAAGAGCAATTCCGTCATATGACTTACACGATTAAAGACGAGAAGGGTGAGACAGTTAAAAACTGCGTTCAAGCGATGAGGATGGACTACTCGCCGTCGCAGTGGTCTCAAAAAATCAACTCAACCAACAACACTTGCGTAACGATTAAAGATGCTGAAAAGCATACAGAAATATTTGGAGAGACAAGCTGGATTAAGTATTTGGTCTGGAAGCACATCATCAAGCCGCAGCGAAATCGAGACATTGAAGAAATGCGTCGCGAACTCGCGGAAGCGGAGAAGCAACTTCTCAACGCTTGATGCCCGTGCATCAACAAGACATCGATGACCACTGGATCTGGCCGCTGGTAGAGCAGGGTCTGACCGTGTTTCCGCTGGGCACCGTCAATGAGAATCCTCCTGCCTGGGTGGTTGAACGGCAGGGCGGAGATCGAGAAAAAGCTAAGGCGAGCTGGCCAAAGATGCCTCGCGGAAAATGGGCACAGTATCAACGAGCAAAGCCTGCTGACTCTCAGATAGCCCAATGGATTGTTCAGCATCCTGGATGCAACTTTGCGATTGCTACCGGTAAAGAAATCGATGTCGTTGATGCCGACGATGACGAAGCCGTTGCGTGGGTGCGTGAGAACTTAACGCGCACTCCTTGGACCGTGAGAACGACGCAGGGCGTTCACTTCTACTACCAAACGAACGAGAAGCTCACGCTCAAAAACAGCGCCGATGAACACGCGAAGGTGGATACCCGCGGATATGGCGGCTACGTGGTGGCGCCGGGCAGCGTCCACAACAGCGGTCAGCAATACGTGCTTGAAGTGGATCCGGCCTGGCCGATCGACAACATTAAAGACTTGCCCTCGCTGACGCCAGAAGATCTAGAAAAGATCAGTGCCTATAAGCGAGGCCCAGGCTTCAACGGCGCTGGCAACCTGGCGGGATTCGATGCCACTAGATTTGCGCCTGCGACTGACTCGGGCGTCCGAGAAGGAGGTAGAAATCAAAACCTAGCGCGCCTCGTGGGTGGCTGGATCCAGCAAGGACACAGCGTCGATCAGGTACTCGCGCGCGCGATGCAGACCAATGCCGGCAATCAACCTCCGCTGCCTGATCAAGAGGTCATCACGATCGTACAAAGCGTGACGGCGACTCATGCGAGGAACAACGCAGGGAAGGTTGTTGATCTGGTGGTGCCCGAGGCACCGGAATCAAGCAACCTTTTGCTAAGGCCTTCTGAGCTACAGGCAAAGCCTCCCTCATGGCTTATCAAGGGCGTTCTTCCGGCATCTGGGGTGGGTCTCTTGTATGGGCCCTCAGGTAGCGGGAAGTCTTTTGCCGTTCTCGATATGGCTCTCAGTATCGCGGCCGGAATAGATTGGCATGGCAGAAAAACAAAGCGTCCTGGTGGAGTGATTTACGTATGCGGTGAAGGTCGGGAGGGTGTTGCGAGTCGTCTTCGCGCCTGGGAAAAGCACACCAGCATCGCGCTAAACAAGCTACCCATCCGCGTTACCAGAGTCCCGGTCCGCTTTCTTGACCCTGCATCCACCGCCGCACTCTCAGAAGCCATAGAGGCCGAGAGAGAGGTCCTCGGGGGTGTCGTTGCCGTCGTGATCGACACGCTGAACCGAAATTTCGGTGACGGCGATGAGAACACCACGAAGGATATGACGAGGTTCGTCGACGCTATTACAGACCTACAAAAGAACCTTGAGTCGACCGTCTTAGTGATCCATCACACCGGACACCAAGACGTTGATAGGGCGCGCGGCAGTAGTGCACTGCGCGCATCGATGGACTTTGAGATTCAGCACAAGCCTGCTGAAACATTTGACGAGGACAGCAGATTTTCTCTTATCGGCAAGAAGATGAAAGACGGTAGCGAGATGCCAAAGACCTCTTTTTCGCTTCAAGTCGTGACCTTGGGGACGGATGAAGATGGTGAAGAATATGGTTCCTGCGTCTTGGAATTGGTGCCCGGAGACGCCGTCGAAGGCGCTCAAATTGCCTCAAAAATGATTCGAAAACTTGGAACGAACGAACAAAAAATCTTCGATTTACTAACTCAGCACAAGAAAAAAATACTGACTAACCGACCCGATTTGACCGAGATATTGATAGAGCGAAAGGAGCTCGTAGAGGCCCTGAAAAACGTCGGAATTGCCCAAAATAAGACCGCAACCGTGATTTCGAGGGCCGAGAGCAAAAATTGGGTTTTACCCTTGAATAAATTTGTTTTTTCGATCACGCAAGTCATTGAATGATAGAGGAAAAATGCAGTTTTTACCCTTTACCCTCGAAGCGTTTTTACCCGCGGGTAACGGTCGCGGGTAAGTTTTACCTTTTTACCCCCCTCCTATGTAATAGGAGGGGTAAACGGGTAAACCCGAGGGTAAAACCCGGAGACAGGTTGTGAGCCTCACTAATTTTTCAAAAGGCTGGGAGCCTGATTTCGAATGACCTCACCCCTCGAAACCCGCCTCGAGTCCCAAATCAAAAACATGGGCCTACCGGATCCTGCTCGCGAGTACCCGTTTGCGGCCGAGCACGTTGGCCGCGGCGACGGCCTTCGCAATCGTCTCGAGGAGGCCGGGCTATCGAACTGGCTATTCGACTTCGCATGGCCCGAGGCATGGCTTGCGGTGGAGGTCGAGGGGGGCGCGTGGGTCCAGGGGCGGCACACGCGTGGGAAGGGGTTTCAGGAAGACCTGGAGAAATATCACAACGCCATGGCGATGGGTTGGACCGTGTACCGATGTGATGGCGAGTTGATCAAGTCGGGCAGGGCAGTGGAATTGATTTTCACTTTGTTTGAGATCTTGAGCGCGAGGTTTGGTCGAGATGAGCTTTGCGGCTAAGGGAGAAAACCAGATGAACGCAGCAGTACAAACACCCAAGACAATGCCACCGGTGGATCTTCAACTGGTCGGATACTTTCGCGACGTTGTGGGACGCGCGCTGTGCCACCACACGGGGATCGAGGGCAACGTCCTGGCCGATCTTCAAACCCGGTGCGCCAAGGGCGAGCAACTCCTTAAGCGATCGTCAGGCACGTACACAGTGCTGGATTCCAGAGGCAAAGACACCGTTAAGCGCAAGCCGTCTTGGGCTCAGTGGGCAAACGAAGTTCACGCTACCGAGTCTCGCAAAGCCCAGTACAGCAAAGAGCTGATCAATGAGTACGGCTGGCGTCAGGCTCAGCTATGCAAGGTACTGCTCAATCTCAACCAAGATGAGATCGCGGCCATCAACTGCAAGGCCCATCCGTCACTCGAGTATCGCCAAGTTGCCCAACAGTACATCATCAGCTCAATGGAGCAGACCATCGACGTTCAGAGTGCGGTCTGGCTCGCTCGCGCGTACTTCACATGCTGGAACTATGGAATCGATAAGCCTTATGACGTGCTTTGCATAACGCCCGATTCATGGCGTGGATCAAGGCACCGACGAACCTACGTCGAGGTGCGACGAGCGATCGAGGAGGTCGAGTCAGTAGCTCTTTATCGGTGGGCGTATATTTGTGAGCACATGGGCCTGATTTCAAAGTAGCACTTGACTTGTACCCAAAAACCCTTCAAATTCGCCCAAATCTGCTTTCATGCAGGAGTTGCAACCCGGCTCAGTGGCCGGGTTTTTTGTGCCCAAAATTCCTGTTTTTGCTCGGCGTGATACCCGTCACTTAGTTTGTTCTTCACAGCCACCGAGCGTTTTCTTTCGCCAGTACGCCAAGACAGCCGCCCGAATCCTAATGTGTCCGGTCTTGGCCTGTGCTGGCCTTTTTTCTCAATGTTCCATGTGGAGCAATGCCATGAAATTCTTCCGACGACTTGTTACGGGTTCTATGACCATGCCTCGCGGGTGGGGCGTGCCCTCTCCGTATCGAGTCTATGGCGAAATGCCCGACGATCTTCGCAAGATCTCGCACCAGAGACGCAACGGAAAATGGCAGGGCCGTACTGTTTGGCAGGGACTATACCCTCCAACAGAAGCG
The DNA here is from genome assembly GCA_039815155.1 of Pseudomonadota bacterium. Classification (GTDB taxonomy): domain Bacteria; phylum Pseudomonadota; class Gammaproteobacteria; order Pseudomonadales; family Halieaceae; genus Congregibacter. Next base: position 2,514 of record JBCBZV010000145.1, on the reverse strand, counting down.
GATAAGCAGGCGCTACAGGATCATTTAGCCAAGAAGAACAAGCGCCGCAAGAGCTTCGATCAGATCATTCACCCGCTATCGATTGTGGGCCGCAGGAACCCGGAGTACTCCTCGTTCGGCGATGAGCTTAGGAAGCGCAAGCTGCTAACCCAGCAAGTGTTTGTTGGTTGGCCGAGACGATGACGGGCGACATCAGTCGTCTTATTCGGCATGGAATTACGCCGTTAGTAGTTATTGCCGTTGATCGAGGCTGGCTACCCGAATCCGCTCAGGGTGACGTCATTGAGTTTTTCGTCATTGGTTTGCCGTTGATCGGCGTTTTTATATGGAGTCGCATCAATGAGTCGAATCGCATCAATAGTCAGGCTCTTGATCAGCAGTCGCCCGGTGCAGTGGGTGCTCGCGATCTTGGCAGCGCTGGCGGCGATCAGGATTCGTGACCGGTCTCAACGCAAGGCCGGTGCTGAAGCGGAGCGCGAGATCCATGAGCAAGCCGACAAAGACATTGCCTTGGATATTCACCGCAGGGCTGCTGATGCTAAGCGGGTGCCAATCGACATCGAGGATGAGCGGATCTACCGCGACTGAGGCGGTATGCGTAGCCTGGGATAGCAGTCTCCCAAAGATATCCCGGCACGACACTGATGATACAAAGCGTCAGGTGAGTAGAGCCTATAACGTTTTTGATGCGGTATGTGCCGCCTATCTTCCCGAATAAGGAAACCAAGTGAACACCAATCAAGGGCCGGTCGGCAGCACGTTAGCGATGTTGGGTGGTGTGTGGACGTGGGTGGGTGAGTACGCCCCTCAGCTCGGCGTGATTATTGGTCTAATCGGTCTAGCGATGGCGGCACAGGACCGCTGGAAAAGGCACAAATCTGAGAAGCCGAATGATCATACTGCCGGCTGACCACTCGAATGCAGCTAGAGTACTTTGAGTTATCGGAATTCGATTGCAAGTGCGATAACTGCGATAGAGAGAACAACATAGACCTTAATTTTGTTAAACGCCTTGATCGATCACGCGATTCAGCGGCCACACCTTACGTAATAAGCTCGGGCTATAGGTGTGCTCAACACCCCTTATCTATTAAACGCCCAACCTCGTCACATAGACACTGTGCTGCGGATATTGCGGCTACCGATTCACACAGCCGATTCCTTATTCTTCGAGCCCTTATGGAACATGGGTTTACAAGAATCGGAATTGGCGAGGATTTCATTCACGTGGACGGCGATGAACAGAAGCCTGACCGGCTTGTCTGGACTTACTACCCCGAGAACGACTTATGAGATTGCTTTTTGCACTACTGCTGATTGCTCTGCCGACGTTTGCGCAGATGCCCGAGTACTCGCGACCCAACATGACGATGGTGGATTGTGAAACCGGAGATCCATTAGAAGGTTTTACCGCCTCCACGCTCACAGAGAACGCCTTTAAGAAGGTCACAGAACGTTGGTTTGCGGGTGACCTTGAGGAGGGTGAGTACTGCCTTGACCGACCTACGGTTCGATTCAACGTTCCCGAGTCGCCACAATCACAGTTTGCCCCCGACGATCCGGTTGCAGACGAGCCAGAGCCCGGCTCAGTGGTCGAAGAGCCTGCGCCAGAACCAGAGCCCACACCGACCCTATCCCTTGACCGAACCGGCTACCCAGAACCCGAGATAGGACCCTATCGCTCGCCTAACTCAGCCACTCGGATGCCGGAGTTTGAGTTCGTAGGTGCCTGGCGACACCAACAGGGCAAGGCCGGTAGCTCAGAGCGGACTGTGTTCATGAAGGGCGGCTTCTCCGTATGCGGTGATAGCGTCTGGATGACCAACGATCAGAACGCTCAACCCAAAGCGATAGTTGAGTACCGCAAGCCATCGCCCGTTAAAACCTACGACACAACCCAGATGCCCGTAGCGCAATTGGCCGGCGATGCGATCAAGGTCGAGCCCTGGAGCACGAAGGGCACGCACCTCAGCCAAGTGTTTTGCGACGAGGAAGCCGATCGACTCATAGTCACCAATCACGAGTGGTATGACGCGGACAAAAGCCACAAGGATTTCATTGTGGTAATGGATTACGACGGTAGTAATCGTGAAGGGTACTTCAACGTCCAGGGTCAAAAACTCAGCGCGGGCAACATCCTCAAAACACCGACAGAGCTTGAAAGCCTAGTGGGCGGTCGCCTGTATATGTACGGCGAGAACTGGGCATCGATTGTGTCTAGTTACTCTATGGGACCAAGCCTTGCGGGCTGGAATGGTGAATTGCCTTCCTATGCCGACGATATTCCTTGGAACCAGAACCGAGGCACCATAGCGCTCGATCGGCACCTTTATTTTCCGCATAGAGAAACCCACGGAGAGCACGGCACCAACAATAAGGATAAATGCCCAGCGGCGGATGCAACTCAGCGACCTAGCAATGCGATCATGAACCGGCAAAGCCGTTACGAGGTCTCGTTCTTCTGGAAGGGCAGCTATATCAGTATTGGCCAGCAGTTTGGCCAAGAGGGCGGTC
>JBCBZV010000243.1:0-3622 GCA_039815155.1 Pseudomonadota bacterium | reverse complement strand
TGCACAGACGACTCAGGTTGCGATTGGGCCTTACAGCCTTTTTGAGCTGGTCTGACATATTTTTCCCCTTTCTCAAGTACGCGAGTCAGGCCACGTTGCGTACGGAGCCTTTTATGTTTATTCGTGGTGTGTTTTGGGCGAACTAAGGCTGTCTTGTTCGCTGCCCACAGGGTGTTAGGGCAATCTTCACGGTGTAATCTCTACAACAATGTCGCCAAGACCGCTGGCCGCGTAGCGGACGCTATCGCCGGATTTCAAAAAGTGATCGGACGCCTGTTCGCTCTTTATAAACTCGCTAAGGGCGTAATCCATGAGCGAAAGATTCGAGGTGATCGTTTTGACGAAGGCCCCTGTTATCAGGTACTTCACGACGATTTCGATGTAATCGTGCCGTCTTGGTGTTGTGAAAATCACGCCTTCAGAAGTGCCGGACATGAGGGTCATGTCTTTATCGATTTGTGCGTTCGGAGCAAGCTTGTAAAACTTGCTCTGGTAAAGGAATCGCTCCTCCGACATATCACTCAAAACTTTGGAAACCAACGCACGAAAATCTAAGGTCATTTCGCCGCCGCGAGCATCCTGGCGAGCTTCTCCGTTGTGCGAAGTCGTCATCCTCATCGTACTCACGAAGGTGGCCCAGTCCTTCGGTATGACCAGGAACGGACCGGTCGGGAAAAACCCAGGGCCACTCTTGGCGTCGCTGAATCCGTAACCCGAGTCCAAATTATCGAAGTCGGCCAGGTTGAGAAGTTTGATTCGATCGGTGAAATCAGCGCAAAGAAATAGCCCTTTCACCGCGGCATCAAAGTCGTTCACATTCGTAATCGGACGATCGAATCGTGCGCACAATTCCACTTCGTAATCGAGTAGGCCTTCCTCTGGTGCGCTGATGCTCGTACGGGCGGGAGTGGCGGTGCCAAATTTTGGGAAGTTAAAAACCGATTCGCTTTGTGCTTCCTCTGCGTGCTCTGGAAAGTTGGTTCCGATGCCGATGTGTCTTAAGCCCACGGGTCCAGCGGGAAGTAGCTCATGAACGTCGACTACTGTGCGCGCGTAGCTCGCAGGTGGCGGAGCTGATAACAGGCGCTGATCGACACTGGCTAGAGCCTCAAATGGATCGCTAGAAGGAGTTCCACCGATTTGCCGAAGGTAAACACCCACCAATCGCGTGCCGTCGTATTGTTCTACCAACAGGGTACCCACGCTGCCATCGGCTAAAGCGTGCCTTGCGAGGGTCACTGCTTGGTCGATTGGAGCGAGCCTGGTATCGAGAGGCTCGTTTTCAAAACTCGCCTTATTGGACTTCGGGTCTTCGGAAGTGGCCCACGCTAGATACACGCAAGCCAAGACCACTCCGGTCAGGATGGCGAGATTTCTAGCGACTCCAGCAACGCGGATTTTCATGAGGCCAAACTCGGTGCGGCCTGGGTCGAACGCTCTTCAGCTAGACCAAACATCATCAGCTTGGCGGAGACGGCGTTGTCTGGGTTAGCGCTAGCAAATCGCTCAAGTGGATAGTCGCCTTGATCGACTCGAAGGGCGACGTGCCCATCCGGGCGGATCAATACGAACCCGTAATCGGTGAGCTCACAAATGGCAAGGAGCGCCTTACGCCCGTTCTCCGGGATCTCAAGCTCGTCTATCGCAATGTGGCGAACACGGCCAGAATCGAGATTGCTAGGCGCAAGCGGATGCTCTGGCGGAGTGTCCCCTACCGTAAGCAAAGTCCAGTGGCTGTAATCCAACAGGGTGTGCGAAGACCGTTCTTGCCTATCGGGATACAGCCAGGTGTGGGGAAAACGCGCTCCAGGCTCACAGCTGGGTCGATAGTGGCTAACCGCAGTCTCTTCCGGTTGTTCTCCGGCGCTGAGCACAGCTTCGCTAGAGTAGACATAGCCTAGGTCTAGGCCTATCCGGTCAAAATGCGGTATCTGATCGAAAATGCTGGCGCGCACTGCCGCTAGCTTTTCGGGGTCTTTAGTCGTTCTCGCGATCTTGTTGCGTACGAGACTGTCCGCTAGCTGGAAGAGCTTGTCCCGGAGCGCCGACGGTAAGATCGTAAGAATTTTAGCCTTGCGCAACCGGACGGCTTGTTCCGCCCCATTTTTGGGGAGTCCGAGTTTTTCGAACACTTCGAAGATTCGGTGAAAGTTTTCCAGGCTTTCCTTTCCGTTGCGCTCCGCCACCGGTTTTCGCTCGACTTCATAGCTGTCGAGAAGCTCAACACCGCTCATGTCGTCTAAAACCTGCGCGAGCTTCCAGGCAAGATTGTGCGCATCAGCAATACCTGAGTTCATCCCCAAGCCACCGGTAGGCGGAAAGCGATGGGCAGCGTCACCGATGAGAAAGGTACGACCGTCCCGCCATCGTTCCGCAACCTGAACGGTCATACGCCAGATGCTGGTTGATTTCACATCAACCTCACCACCTTTCAGGTCGAGGGCAGTCTTAATGCGGGCGGCTAAGGTAACTTTGTCGTAGTCCTGCGCGGACTCCCAGGGTTCGTAGATGGGAATGTTATAGACCCAACGCTTTTCGATGTGATGAGCGATGAAGGTACCGAAAGCGGAAGGCTCGGCAATCCAGTAGAGTTTCGCTGGCCGTTCGATGTGCTCCCTCAAGTTGAGCTCAAAGTAAGCATTCACGAAGTCTTGAATTTTTTCCGGTCCCAGCATCGAAATACCCAGGGCTTTTCGAATGCGGCTGCCGGCACCATCGGCGCCAATCAGCCAGCGAGATCGCACGCGATAGCGTTCATCGCGCTGACGGTCCCGTACCGAGCATTCGATGTAGACATCGTCCTGCTGCATCGATTCCCATTGATGACCCAGGCGAAGGTCAACGTGGCTGTTTGCCTTCGCTTGCTGATGCAGCAGCCGCTCGATTTCAGTCTGGGAAATGTTGAGGTAGGGGACTTTACTCGCCAGATGGCGCTGATACTTCCCGGGGTCTTCTATATCTTTATAAAGGTCGATCGCCCCGAATTCTTCATTGATCGTCGCGCAAAACGCGATTCTGCAGCCGTCGGACTCGGGAGATGCTTCTTTTGCCAGATCGCTCTCGGAAAGGCCTAGCTCGGCCAGTATCTCTAGGGAACGCGTATTGAGTTCATGTGCTTTGGGATGAGGATTGACCGCCTCCTGACGCTCAATAAGGATCGACGACACGCCTCTTTTTGCCAGGCATAGCGCCATTACAAGACCGGCGGGACCGGCCCCAACAATTAAGACATCGGTCTGTAGATCGCTCTCACTCATAGCGAATTCCTTGGAGAACCTACAAGATCGTTCGCTGCACCTGCGTCTGATGCCGCGTCCGAGCCGTTGCTAGAGCGAGTTGTCGATTTCTTCCACCTATCGAAGTGGTAACGCAGTGTGGTTCCGCGGGTCTTTCTAATAAACCGATACAGTGGGCCAATAATGTGAACAATCGCTGGGCCCTTCTTTAGCTCTTGTTGAAAGGCCGGGCGCGAGCACATTTGCCCATACACTCGGTGAAGGTTTGGGTGTTCGATCAGCGGGTAACCGGCGAGGTCGGCTCGGTGCAGGGTGATAAACCAAGCGATATCTAGCACCGAGGGCTTGTCACCGAGAAGCCACACTTGATCAGACACTAATTCGTC
>JBCBZV010000139.1:0-10102 GCA_039815155.1 Pseudomonadota bacterium | reverse complement strand
TAACCACGAATGAAAGACGCGCGAATGACCATGCTGCCGACCACACATCGGGGTCTGGATATCGATAATTTTCATTTCCTTTTTCAAAAGTAATGCGAGTACGCCAACATCTTGGTACTCAAGAAATGTCGCTCGCCAACCTGCTAAGATCCTCAGCGGTCTTTCATTGTATACTCGGTAGCCAGACCCCGATGTGTGGTCGGCAGCATGGTCATTCGCGCGTCTTTCATTCGTGGTTAATGGTTGCATTTTACATGTGCCATTCAGTTCTCATTGCACTGACTAAGCGACGAATAAAGAACTCTTCAAGGGCAAAACGTAGGCCCGGAATTTAGAGTGATACAGCTCACAGTTACTGTAATCGGGCTATGCGTCGCCGTTGTGATTATCGCGCTCGTCCGTAAAGATCGCCTTCACGTGAACCACGGGATGGGCTGGATACTCGTTGCGATTGCATTCGCTGGCCTCGGTATGGCCCCATCATTTGTCGACCATTTAGCCGCGAAGCTTGGCATTGCGTATCCGCCGGCTCTAGCGATCATTGTTGCCATTAGCGTGATGGTTTTAAAGATGCTCCTCATGGACATCGACCGGTCCCAGCTCTACGTCCGAAATCAAAGGCTTACACAACGAATTGGTATGCTTGAGGTCGAGATAAAGAGATTGAATGACCTTTTCTTATCAGAAGTCACTAGCGGGGCCCGTGTGCCCGTGAGCGAATCCACTTCGAGTCCTGAGTCTGGAGAATGAGAAAAATGACAGGTGCCGAGTTCCAGAAAGTGGCTGTTATCACAGGAATCACTGGCCAAGACGGCGCCTATTTAACGAAGCTCTTGTTGGATAAAGGCTATCGGGTGATCGGAACATATCGCCGAACAAGCAGCGTGAATTTTTGGCGCTTGGAAGAACTAGGAGTATCAAAAAATCCTAAACTATCGCTTCAGGAGTACGACTTAACAGACCTGTCTTCTACGCTTAGGCTGATAGAGAACAGTCAGGCCTGTGAAGTCTACAACTTAGCCGCACAGAGTTTCGTAGGTGTTTCATTTGAACAGCCTATAACTACGGCTGAGATAACCGGCCTTGGCACGGTCAATTTACTCGAAGCAATTCGTGCCATCAATCCGAAAATCAGATTTTATCAAGCCTCAACGTCAGAAATGTTTGGAAAAGTCCAAGCTGTTCCACAAGACGAAAATACACCATTTTATCCGAGAAGTCCGTATGGAGTCGCCAAGCTTTATGCCCATTGGATGACGGTGAATTATCGAGAGTCATATGACTTATTCGCGTCTAGCGGCATACTTTTTAATCACGAGTCTCCGCTTCGTGGCCTAGAGTTCGTGACGCGGAAAATCACCGATGGAGTTGCGAAGATAAAGCTCGATCAACTGGATTGCCTTGAACTTGGAAATCTCGATGCCGAACGCGACTGGGGCCATGCTAAAGACTACGTCGAAGGAATGTGGCGGATGTTACAGTCTCGGCATGCCGATACCTTTGTGCTTGCGACGAACCGCACAGAGACAGTCCGGTGTTTTGTAGAGATGGCTTGTCGAGTGGCTGACATTAAAATACGGTGGGAAGGGTCAGGTGTTGGAGAGGTAGGAATTGATGTCATAACAGGCAATGCAGTGATAAAGGTAAATCCAAAATACTATCGGCCTGCTGAAGTAGATCTCTTGATCGGTAATGCCGCAAAAGCTCACAAAGTTCTTGGTTGGGAAGCGACTACGTCGCTGGAAAACCTGTGTAGTGAGATGGTCCACGCCGACATTCGACGAAATGAAAAAGGAATGGTCTTTTAGTGGAAAAAAAGTCGATTCTGATTACTGGTGCTTCAGGGTTTACAGGATCATATGTGGTAAGAGCAGCAGTGAGATCTGGGCTGCACTGCATAGCTATTGCCAGAGATAAGTCGAACATTGCTACCGACGTCCATGAGAACATTATTGCTCCCCTAGAAGATAGGTCGGCGGTTATGGCCGCTGTCAATGCCGCACAGCCAGACTACGTGATTCATCTTGCCGCTATCTCATTCGTCGCACACCCAAGTAATGCCGAAATATACAAGGCGAATCTCATCGGAACGGTCAACTTGTTAGACGCGCTCAAGACTGCAATTAAGGTTCCGGAGCGAGTAGTGATTGCTAGTAGCGCAAATGTTTATGGGCAGGCGGAGCAACTACCGATAACCGAGAGCACGCCTCTCCGCCCGTCGAACCATTATGGTATGTCGAAGTATTTTGTAGAGCGAGCAGCTGCGCTTTACGCTGAGCTGCCGGTTTCAATATGTAGGCCTTTTAACTATACGGGATGCGGTCAATCGGCTTCTTTTGTTGTTCCCAAATTGGTTGACGCATACAAGCGGGGGTACAAAGAAGTTGTCTTAGGCGATATCGAAGTGGAACGTGATTTCTCAGATGTTCGAGATGTTGCGGCAGCGTACATGTTGCTGCTTGAAGCTGACACGGGAGCTTATAACATCGCTTCCGGACGTCCGATTTCCTTATCAAAAGTTCTGGAACTTCTTGGGTCGATAAGCGAACACCAAGTTGTGGTGAAACAAGACCCCAAACTTTTCCGGCAAGGGGAGATCCGGGTTTCCTATGGCTGCACTAGGCTCTTGGAGGAGAACGCCGGATACTGTAGACGCTACTCTTTTGAGGACACGTTGGAATGGATGCTTAACGCGTAATTATGTCAGTGCATTCTAAGTTTGCCATTTCTTTACAAGTTAGATCGGATATACTTCCATCACGATCTGGCTGTTGTTGTCATATGGACGCTGCGACGCAGACGCTTATCTGTTATTGGCGTCGATTGATCATTCCTTACATTTAAGAGTGTTGCAAGATAACACGAGCTGGATACGTTACCCGTTGGATTAGTTCGACGAGCGTGAGCAGTGTCGATGGAGATATGGATATTAGGAAAGGCTTTATGCGATTAAATTACAAGAACATCTTTCGCGGAATTGCTGTTTTCGGCGCACTGTTATGTTTGACGTTTGAAAGCCAGGGTGCAGCCCGGGTAGTCGGACCAGCTAAAATCACTAGACTCTTGACCACTGACAATATTAACTTTGGCAATTGCATGGCATTGCTCGACGGGACAGGGCAAGCTGCTTTGCAGGCAATATCAGGCTGCAATGACCAGTTTGTTTCATTTGGGTGTGCGGCTGCTGATGAAATTGGTCTTTCTAGGTCTGAGGCCCAGGCACATTGGGCGGCCGCGCAGCTTGCTTTTGTGACTGGGGGGCGGGTTCGGTTGGTTATCCAAGATAATCTGCGCTATGGGCAAAATCCAGGCTACTGCGTGGTGACCGAGATCCAGAATCTTCCTAACTAGATAAACTGCTAGTAGTCGAGTTCTTATTTTTTTGGTCACAACAGGGGCGATCCAACCCCGGAATAGTACATGGAAAGTACTTCCAGTTCTTTCGGTGTGACTTCGGCATCTAGGTAGTAATCCGAGTAGTTCAAATCGAGTATGACGCCGACACTCGTATTTCACGTTGGTGACTTTAAGACCGGAACTAGCTCAATACAAGCAACTCTGGCGCGGAACCCCGATCCTCTTTTAGCGGCTGGTGTTGACTACCCACAACCTTCAGCCAATCGCGTCTCGCATCTTGATCTAGCCCTCGCGATGCGACGCCGTCACCGTGACGATATCTCCCTTCTTGCTCAGTTTTCCCGTAACGTTTCTAACTGTGAAGTTCAACATGTCGTGCTTTCTAGCGAGGTCTTTCAAGAAAGCCTTTTAGGCGGCCATGATTTGCCTGGAAAGGAGACCGGAGTACGTCAGCAAATCGTCTATTACGTTCGGCCCCACACAGATGCATTTATTGCAAGATACTTACAAAGACTAAAACTCTGTAAGCCGGTAGGAACGGTGGATGTATTTCTGGATACGGCCATACGTTACAAGCTTTTCAACTTTGAGCATCGGATTAGGATATTCGAGCGACAAGTTGGTGAGGCAAACGTGGTTGTTAGGCCTTACGTAAAGTCACTTTTGAAGTCTCAGGACGTGGTGGCTGATTTTTGTTCTTTGTTGTCTCTGGACATAAAAGGGCTCGAGCTATTGCCGGCAGAAAACGTGACGCCCGGCCCCAAAGCGGTCAAATCTATGCTCCTAACTAGTAAGATCATTGACGTCCTGAACTCTGAACAATGGCGCGAAAATGAATCGGTTTTATACAAATTGCTGTCCAAATACGTCGCCGCTTTTAAGGACGACCCCCCTATCTATGGCTTATCTGAGTCTTTATCGAATCGAATGATTGAGCTTTATTTGAGTGACGCGGAGTTTCTTGATGCGAAGCTTGGCGCCTCAGTATTCAAGTCTTCGCTTTTATCGTCTTCGACACTAAAACCTACGATTCTGGACTCCTTAGTCAGTTCTATGCCTACTGACGAGATAATTTCGGCTGTTAGCAACACGATCTTTAAGCACGACGGCCTGATAGAACTGGTCAAACGTTAAGGCTTTTCAAGATATTACCCCAAGACCCTTGTTCGACTAACGGTAGCGGCCGAACGATTGTTTTCTCCTACGGTGCGGTTTCACGCTCAGATGTCTAGAGTAAAGTAGAGCTGCACAAACAAAATTTGAGCTACGTACTCGACGAGTCCCCAACCTGAATGTTGACTATCTTACATATCGAAAAATCTGCTGGCACAAGCATTCGAGAATATCTTTACACGACCTTTGGTAGAAACGCCGTGTTCTGGTGGGGTATCGACGCTCCGATTGCATCAAACCGCGCCGACCTACAAAGTGGTAAGTACATTGTTGGTGGTCACAGGGCTCTTCATCAGTACTCTAATTTAGTTGACCGTGCATTTATTGCTACTCTGCGTGACCCCGTCGAAAGAGCTGTGTCCTTCTATAGCTATATTTGCCGTCAGGAAATTGTCGACTGGAAAAGAGACGGGTTTGACCCACACGACTTCTTCCATACCCTGAAGCACTGCGAACGTTTTCGTGACGCCATAACAAATCGACAAACTTGGTATTTCGCTCGAGAACGTAGTTTTGCCGAAGCGCAAAATCTTATTTTAAGCGGAGGTTTTTTGCTTGGCACGGTAGCTAGTGTCGATCATATTTTGCACGCGATTTCAGCATATATGGGTGTAGACTTTGAGCCCGCTCCAAGGGTGAATCAAGGTCCCTTAGATTATAGAAATTCCATGAATATAAACGAAGCAGCGCTTTCCGAAATTGAGTCACTGAATATCGAAGATAGAAAATTATTCGATATGATTCATAAACAATCGAATTCCCTTGTCAACACTGTTTCTGATGACTGGTGGTCAGGCTTTCGGAGTCGTATCAATGTCGTGTATCAAAGAGCACGTTTGATGATAGTAGAAGTCCACCATGAGATTCACGGGCATGAACGTTTGGAACTTGATTTGTTACTAATGCCCGGAAATGACTTGCCGATGCGTAAGGAGGACTCTCTCTTCGTTGGAGTCCGCGCAGACGTATACGAGGAAAATAGCAAACACAGTATCGAACGCCGTGCACCAGTAGCTAAAGGGTATTTTCGAGGTGAACCGACTTTTTACCATATAGTGATCCCAGTATCGCTAAGTGATGGAAGATATAACCTGACGCCGGGTCTAGTGGATGTAAGCGAAAAGCAGTGGCTGAAGCCCGATCAACTTCAAGTTGCTTCGCTCTCGCTCGGTTATGGAAGCCATCAGCGCTAAGACTTTGTGCTAAGTCGAACTAATAACCTACGTAAGGGTCGACGTAAGATAAGTCTGTTCTAGAGGAAAAGAATTTCACTGAGTAAGAGTGACACTACGGTGATTCTAAACTTAAAGTTCGCGCGCTGGACCTACGATTTTTTGGTGTTTCTAACTGTTTTGACTTGGTCCGTGCAACGCAAGTTGTCTCCACTGATCCTTATGACCACACCTTTTGCGCAAACCCCAAAAAGCTCGCATATTTACTAGTGCTATTCGGTGCGTCGCGAACTTACTGTGGCGTTTTTTAGGATAAACACTAGATCAGCATTTTCCAAAGTTCGATTGCGCTATCGTCCCAGCTGTGGACTTTTATATCCGCAGACCCCACGATCGTACCGTTGTGAAACTGCTCGATCCATTCTCGGATGTCACAGCTGAACTCGTTTGGACATTTTGTAGAAAAATAGGTTGCCTGATCCCCTGCTATTTCCCGAAAAACAGCAATGTCCCTTAGTAACAGAGGTAACCCCGCCGAAGACGCTTCAACCACCGGTAGGCCAAAGCCCTCGCCTAAAGACGCGGCGATCAGACAGTTCGCCCCTTGATAATACTGCCTAAGCTCTGCGTCACTTACCGTACTTTTCCATAGCAGCCGATCGCCTAAGTCTGGGTGGTTTCGTATTTTCTCGACGAGGTCGTCAACTAACCAACCCTGTTTCCCGATTATGTAAAGACGAGCTTCAACACCTTCATGCCAGAGCTGTTCGAAAGCCTGCAAAACAAATGAATGGCTTTTTCGTGGCTCCAAAGTCCCTACCATCAAAAACGTTGGCGCTTCGTTATCTAATGTTCTAGCCTTTTCAAGTGTGTGCGAGGTCTCGTCGCTCTGGATGTCTGATCCTAAGTGGAAATAGTCTATAGGAAAGTCATCGGGATTTTTATTGAAAGCAGCTTGCCAAGACCGCACCTCATCAGCCACCGCTTTTGATATACAAATGACACCATTATTTTTCATCACAGAACGTAGCCACCGAGAAAGCAACTCGCTGCCACCATCTACAAAGCACTCCGGCAGAAGAATCGGAAGTATGTCGTAAACCACAAATTTAACCGCGACCCCGTGGCGTCTAAGCTGAGCAAAGTAAGGCTCTTGGGCTGGGACAACGTTTGGCTGTAAATCCAACCCCAGAAAAATGTCTCCAGGCGCATAGGTCAATGGTTCGTCGTCGAGCCATTCCTTCGGACAGTTGAGGAATCCAAGGCTAAACCGACGAGCATAGTAGTAACCAGGGGAATTCTCCGTAGCGTAGACAGGCTCTACTCTTACCGTTTGTTGTGGATACTTAAGCCATCTTTCCAGGAGACTTCTTACAACGCGTTGGATTCCAGTGCCACGGTCACCTTTAACCAATTCCGATACATCGACGAAAAGTTGCCGCACTTGAGGATTTTGGAACATAGACTTATCGACAGCTGCTGCACACTCCTCGATCACAAATCTATCTATTTGGCGTGAACCCGAAGCAATTCGCTTAATCGCCCTAGTCTCTGCAATTTCACCGGATCTGTAGAATGTCTCCACTGCGTTGAAATGAAGTTCGGCACATCTATCTGGGGCATGACGTTCTTGTATACACCGTCTGCCGGCTTTCGCCAGCCCTTTTCGCAATGATGAACTCTTGCAAGCGCTCGCTATCGCACTGGCCAGCTCTCTAATGCTGAAGTCATTAGGTAGTTTTAGGACCGCGTCATCACTTAGCTCGTTCATGCTGCCGTTAGCGTTCACTATCGTAGGCAGTCCATAATTTAAGCAATCCAAAACTGCTGCCGAAGTCTCTCCTCTAGATAGTGTTCGAAGTTGTACGGCTAGATCTGCGCTAATTAAATAATTTTTGTACTCCTCTTGCACCGCCCAGCCAGTAATCCTTACATTTTTAACCTTATGGGCAGATCTAATCTCATTTTCTATATCGCTCCCATACGTACCACTATGGTTTTCTCCTACAAAAACGAGCGACATATTTTCCTTGGAATCAAAGCCCAAACTCTTCCAAGCGTGTATTAGATCAAGGTTCCGCTTGCTGGGCCCAAGCATGCCATAGCTGCAAACCAGTAAGTGATCTTCAGCTAAACCTAGTTCCTGTCTGGCCTTGCGACGCTCGCTAAAGGAAACCGTTACTGGATTCTTCATTAACGGTATTACTTCAAATTTTGTTCTTGCAGCTTCTCCGTACCAACTGGTAGACTGACGTACCGCCGCCTCTGAATGAACGATAAGACCTATCGAATCGCGTAACACACCTAAGTTGCAAGGATATGCCCAAACAACGTCTGCGGTATCCGCTGTTTCACGTCTTGCCGAAACGGCATGATAGCCATGGCTGGTATAGAGGGCACTAACCCATACTTTAGCGTCGCTACTGAATGTCTCCATGTGCGCTAAGATTCCCGAAAGAAATGCATCGTGGAGTACGACTGTTCCAGGGAAGCTGCCAAGCAAATCGAACATGTGTTCGTGAAAGATAGAGTTTCCGAAGTGATACAAGATCCTATCGTAACGTAAGGCATTCTCAGGAAAATCTTCTACCTTAAGCACTGCACAGTGATCTGGGATAGTAGCAAGATCAACTTCAGACTGGTTTACTACTACATCAATCTTGTAATGTACTTGCAAAGCAGCCAAGAGGTCGACACAGTAGTCAGCAATACCACTACGTTGTGGAGGTAGCGGCGATACAAATGCCATACGTGGTTTCTTTTTTACGTCGTCTAGTCTACGCGATCCCGTCCTTTGGCGATTTCCCGAAGCATCTACAAGGGAAGACATTGCTCGTTCAGCACAATATCGCCAACTAAACTTCTTGGCGTTTTCCGTATTTTTTTGAGCAAGGTCTTGTCGAAAGTCCTTATCAAATAAAACGCGCTCCAGGAGCTCAGCCAAAGCAACTTCATCTCTGGGATCAAAAAGCGCCCGTTCGTCATCTATCAGCTCTAGAAGACTAGAGTTGTTCGCAGCAACTACAGCACGTCCACATTTCATTGCCTCTAAAACCGGGAGTCCAAAGCCTTCATAAAGAGATGGAAATACAAAATATTCACAGGTGTTATAAAGAAAAATCAAATCAGAATCTGAGACGTAGCCTGTTAGACATAAGCGCTCGTCGCTGAGTCCGGACTCCAGTGCTAAATTCCTTAGCCGTTTCCGATCAACGTCGCTTATCGCGCACACAATCACCAGCTGGCAGACTCGTTTCGCTTCTTCACTCATGAGAGAAAAAGCTCGTATCAAACCCTCTACGTTTTTTCGATGGTCTATGCCACCAGTGTACAGAATGAATCTCTCTCTTATTCCGAATCGATTCAGAAGTTTCTCTCTTTGTTGCCCCAGTATTTCGACAGAGCAAAAACTATCATCCACTGCGCCCCATATGTTCGCACACGTTGATTCTCCAAGAGAGAGTAGCCTCTCCGCATCTCTCTTCGTGGCATTTGATATGCACAAAAGCCGATCTGCTCGCGTTAGTTGCTCCAATTTCCTTTCGTACCAGCGTGAAAATCTCTCATCACGAAGGTAATGTTTACGCATAATAAGTGGTATGAGGTCGAAGAGAACCACGCCGCATACAAAGTCCTGATCGGTCGGGATATAGGTGTAAGAGGAATCTCCGTAACCCTCAAAGAAGCTGCCTATGAGGAAAACATCAGGTTCAAGTTGCGTGAGAACACCCTCTAGAATTGCTCTGGAGCATTCCTGCGTCGCTTCATCATCACGTTCGCGTTGAATTGGGTACCAGACTCGCACGTTTTCTGACGGAATTAGATTTCTTAATTCCTCGCGCAGCGGCTCGATACTTTCAGGCAGGTGACCGTTCAAGAGCACAAAATGTTGGTCGGGTCCGTTAGACGTTAGCATCGCTTTGGTCAGCGACAAAACATATCGACCGATACCCCTATTCCTATTCACTGCTTGCGCGCCCTGCAAGTCAAAAACTACTCTCAAAATTGACCTCCTAGCCGACGTTTTTTGTTATCTTTTCAAGAATTTTTTGGCTTCGAAACGTCATTTGCGGGAGCAGTTCCTCTCCGTTTGAGGTCGGATACATCTCGGTTGAATTGTCAATTGCTGAACTTTGTCCAGCTCCGATTTTTACTATGTCAGTGAGCCAACCGTGGATAGAAGGAAATCTCACTATCAAGCTATAGATAGGCACAGCAAGCTTAGGTCTAGCAATTATCCACTGACTCAAATTATACGCTAGCACGGGAATTACACTTGCACTCCACGGCGGCAGCTCGCCTTCGCCCGTCCCGTGTCTCGGGTCCCACGGGTCCGTGAGTTCGGACACTGGCGCGGCTGCCACACACCGTCAGGACTCCTGGTACACCGGCTCCTCCTT
>JBCBZV010000140.1:0-9907 GCA_039815155.1 Pseudomonadota bacterium | reverse complement strand
TTCCTCCGGCTCACCCGCCTTTAGTCGGCGAATCCAATCGTCCGGGTCGAAATCGACACCGATGGGGTTCGTCTGGAAGTCCTCAGAATCGATGAACTCGTTCGTCGCCTCCATCGTTTCGAAAGCGTCCACCTGGGTCTCTACCAGATTCCCGTCAAGATCCTCGTAGTAAATCGAGACAGTGCCCCCATGGTGCACGCTCCAGACGGGGGTGAATCCTCCGCCTTTCATTCGCTCGTAAGTGGCTAATAAATCCGTCAGGGAAGAAAAGGTGAAGGCGACATGATCAACGCCTCGAAACAACTTCAGCTGCGGAAGCATGAATGGGAATTTAGCGATCGCTATGCGATGGTGTTCTTCGTCGTAGGTCAGAAAAGCGATGATAGGCGCTTCCATAACGACTTTTGCCCCAAGGAGAAGCTGGTAAAACTCAAGCATCTTTTCCCAACGTCCCGGACTGGTGCGCAATACGATATGCGCTAGTTTTGACGGTTTTGCTTTCGGATTAAATGCTGCATTCATTACGCGGCCTCCTCGGCTAATTCGATTCCCAATATGCTGTGGCTGATGCGCGCTATCGCCGCTCCCGGGTCTTCCACGGGCGTGCGGCTTCGCCAGGCGATGTGTCCATCGGGTCTTACCAGAACGGCGCCTCCTTCAAGACCGTAAAGCTCGGCAAGCGGAACGTCGTTTGCGGAGATATCTGTACCAATCGAAAGAATGCGCAGATCGTGCGGAAAATTCGCCGCAGCGTACTTCCAACCTTCTTTGTCGCTATCCACCAAGAGCGTCATGTTTCCCTCAAATACCGCAAGCGTAGATTTGAACTCATCGCCGATCGTCACCCACGCGTGCGGGGCACGTCCTCCCGGTCGACCGCTGGGAAGGTACTCAAGTTCGGGATTCTCCCGGTGCGGAGGTTTCGTACCGTCCGCTAGTAATGCGCCGTGCTCGTAGCTAAAACCAATATCCATACCCATCGCGCCAAAGTGGGCTCGCTCGCGTTCAGCAATCGCTTGAATCTCCGCCGCGACATCCGCTTGGTCTCGCTCCCCAGAAGCGATCGCGCGCGCTTTTTCTTTGGCGCCGGGGCCATTCACGTCTCCGATGCCCATCGCATTGCGTGCGCTGAAGTCGCAGTTCGCTATGCCCACAGGCTTGCGCTCGAGTTCATAGCTGTCGAGCAAAGACTCATCCGCCTTTCCCTGAATGACCGCGGCGAGTTTCCAGGCGAGATTGTGAGAGTCCTGCACTCCCGAATTGAGTCCGAAGCCTCCGGTGGGTGGGAAGCGGTGCGCTGCGTCTCCTGCGATCAGCACGGAGCCACTGCGGTACCGGTCTGCGACCTGTGCCGACATAGTCCACGGCTTAACCGAGCGGATATCAATGTCCACGTCTGCGCCAATCGCGCGGCGCACAATGGCTAAGCAGCGCTCTTCATCGAACTCATCGAGCGACTGGCGTTGTTCATCCCAACTTGCATGGAAGACCCAGCGCTTTCCGCCGTCCATGGTAATGACGATGCCGGACTCTTCTTCATCAACTAAGAAATAGAGAATTGCAGGCTTATCTCGCAACAGCTCGCCAAGCTCCGCGTGAAAATAGATACCCACAATGTGAGCGAGGGCACCAAGACCTTCCATCTCAATCCCCTCAGCTCGGCGGACACTACTGCCCGCCCCATCACAGGCGACGAGCCAGTCGGCGCGAATCGTTAGCTCTTGGCCCGACTTCATCAGCGTGGCTTCTACACCCTTATCCAACTTACGATGGCTGAGGAACCGAGTGCCATACCAGACCTCGCCGATGCCTTCTTGCGCTTTCGCCAGCAACACAGGCTCAACTCGATCCTGCGGACAGGATGCAGGGATTGCGGGCGTTAGCTGCGCCGCACTGATCATTTGCTGTTCGGTTGGGCCAGTGGGTATTTGCGCATACTCGTCGCCAGTCATGCTTGAAACCCAGCGCACGTTGCTAGCCCATTCCGGGCCGAGCGACTCTGCATAAATAGCATCCGCAATGCCCAACTGCTGAAACAGTTCCATGGTGCGCAGGTTGACGACATGCGCCTGCGGGTGGTCCGTCGTGCTTTCGTTTTGTTCGACCAGTAAAGACTGGACCCCGTGGCGCGACAGCAAACAACTCAACATCAACCCTACGGGCCCACCACCAACGATCAATACCGGGTAATGCTGCTCAGCCATAGTCGCACCTTGAACTCTTTGATTATTGTTTTCCTTGCCAAAGACTATCTTAATTTTGTTTATATGCAAATAATAATTGTTTATTTACATCGAAAACCAAGTTTATTGGTTTGCGTAGGCTTTCGCCTCAGGCGTCGCATTACGTGGGGCAAGACCGACGTGATAATTCGATAACTCCTGTTTTCATACGGTGCTAGCACTTCTGTCCTTTGGATGAAACGAGCCTTGCAAGAAATCACATTCCTGATTATATTTGTCTTTAAACAAATATAATAAATCTATTTATGTTCATGGTTAAGCAATCCACGCCACCAATTAATAGAAGCCCATCGTCGCACTGCTCGGACGCGTCCGAGCTCATAGCAAGATAAAAAGGAGAAACGCATGCGCGAAGCTGTCATCGTCTCGACCGCAAGGACAGGAATCGGAAAGGCCTTTCGAGGCTCTCTGAACAATACAAAGTCGCCCACGCTGATGGGACACGCGATTCGTCATGCGGTGGATAGAGCAAAGCTCGCAGACGATGAAGTCGAAGACGTGGTCATCGGTACTACGCTTACCGGTGGGACTTCCGGTGGAAACGTCGCTCGCCACTCTCTCCTAGCGGCAGGACTGAGCAATCAGGTTGCGGGACAGACGATTGATCGGCAGTGCTCCTCGGGGCTGATGGCGGTGGCAATTGCGGCAAAGCAAATCATTGTCGACGGGATGGAAATCACCCTGGCGGGTGGCCAAGAAAACGTGACCGCGAATCAGCAAAAATACATCGATTGGACTCGATCTGAAAAAGATGAAAACACCTTGGCGCAACAAGCCACGGCGTATATGCCAATGCTGGAAACCGCCGAAAACGTTGCTCGTGCCTACGGAGTAAGTCGCGAAGCACAGGATGAGTACGCCCTTCTGTCGCAGCAGCGCACCGCCGCAGCGCAGGCTGCGGGCAGGTTCGATCAAGAAATTGTTCCCTTCGATACGACAATGAAACGGGTTGACAAAGAAACGGGTGAAGAAAGCTTCGAAGCGATCACCTTGATCAAAGACGAAGGCAATCGACCAAGTACTACGCTTGATAACCTAGCAGCCCTTAACCCAGTCATTGAGGGAGGGTGTGTCACGGCCGGTAATGCGAGTCAGTTGTCGGATGGTGCGTCCGCGTGCGTGCTGATGGAAAGAAAGCTTGCCGAACGCAAAGGGCTGGAACCGCTCGGGATCTATCGAGGTATGGCGATCGCCGGAAATGCACCGGAAGAAATGGGTATTGGTCCAATTTACGCGGTACCCAGGCTCCTCGAGCGCCAAGGTCTAAGCGTGGATGACGTCGGCCTTTGGGAACTCAACGAAGCATTCGCGGTTCAAGCACTTTACTGCAGAGACTTCCTCGGAATTGACCCGGCTCGTTTCAACGTGAATGGCGGCGGCATTTCCATCGGTCACCCCTATGGGATGACCGGCGCGCGGCTTACGGGCCACGCATTGATTGAGGGCAAGAGGCGCGGAGTTCGCTACGTAGTGGTAACCATGTGCGTTGGCGGTGGTATGGGTGCGGCAGCCTTGTTTGAAGTTGCTTAACTAGGCGCTACGGGTGCGGGAATCGACAATAGGAACGTCGGTGAGAGAGAAGCCGCACGATGCCACATGAGTCGCTGGCGCTCATCATTCGAACAATCACAAAGAGGCCATAGCACATGTCAATGGAACTCTGGACCTGGGGAACACCCAACGGCTGGAAGGTCAGCATCATGCTGGAAGAACTTAAGGAGGCCGGTGTGGATTTGCCACCACTGGTCATACATCACGTAAGTCTCGTCGATCGGGAACAGTTTCTGCCAGAGTTCACCGCCGTTAGCCCCAATCAGAAGATACCGGGCTTTGTCGACGGTGATAAAAAGCTAATGGAAAGCTGCGCAATTCTTCTGTACCTCGCAGACAAGTACCCTACTTCGCTTCTGCCCCAGGACGAAAATCGTTGGGAGGTAATACAGTGGTTGTTCTGGCAAGCGGCCGGAATCGGGCCGATTTTTGGGAACAAACTTTCCTACACCCGCTACATGGATGATGTTCCCGTCGAGCAAAAATCCCACCCGCTAGAGCGGTTCAACAATGAAGCACAGCGTCTCCTACGGGTGCTTGAAAAACAGCTCGAAGGAAAAGCGTACATCTGCGGCGAACACTTCACGATTGCGGATATCGCCTGCTATCCCTGGGTACGAGGCTGGAAATGGAGCAAGATCGATATAACCGGCCATAGCAATGTTGTTGCTTGGGTGGATCGTGTACGAGCGCGCCCCGGGGTGGAACGCGGACTGGAGTACGGTATTCCCAAGGAAGAAGTCGACGGTTGGACTGCCGATACGAAAAAGCGGTACGCCAAGCTTGGGGCGACGATCGCATCGAACGACAGCATCAATACGGAAACTTAATCGCTAACTAAATACAGGAGCGGATCATGTTTGCATACATCATGCTCGGTACAAATGATCGCGACCAGGCTAACGCGTTCTTTGACGGCGTGCTCGGAGAAATGGGAATGAAGCGCTTTATGGACTTTGCGCACATCTCCTTTTACGGAACCGATCTTCAATCACCTTTTCTGGGTGTTTGCTCGCCACTAGACAAAAACGACGCGACCGTGGGCAACGGAAGCATGATCGCGTTGGCCGCCGGCAGTAAGGAAAATGTTGACCGCGTGTACGCCAAAGCCATAGAGCTCGGCGCATCCTGCGAGGGCAAACCAGGCGTTCGCCCTGCTGGATTTTACTGTGCCTACTTTCGCGATAGGGACGGAAACAAATTCAACGCTTGCTGTCCGGCTGAAGCAGATACCTAACGCAGTAAACTAATGGCGAAGCCTTGCTCCACACACAGACCTTAGCCGACCGACCGTTAATAAGTAGTTTTTAGCGCACCAACCGAACTAGCTGTTTACCTTGATTCTCGCCATTGAGCATTCGGAAGAACGCCGCGGGCGCGTTCTCGATTCCCTCAAGGATGTCTTCTTCAACCCGGATACTGCCGGCCTGAATCAGGCTAGCCAAGTCGTTTACCGCCTCGGGCATGCTAGCCAAATGGTCGGACAGAACGAAGCCCTGTTTGCGAATGCGCCGAGACAAAATTACGTTGTTATCACGCCGCCCAACATCAAGCCTCGTGTCCGCGAGATGAGATAGCGCCATGCGGCCTACTACGGCGATTCTTGCCCCCGCGTTGTAGTGATCCAGTACCGCCTCGGAAATGTCTCCCGACGTATTGTCATAGTAGACATCGACGCCTGTAGGACAGGCCCGGCCAAGTTCATCGGATAACTCCTGGATACTTTTGCCCCGGTAACTCAGTACCTGCTGAAAACCCCAGGCAGACTGAACCTTAGCGGCTTTCTGAGGCGTGCTGACGATACCAATGACCCTGCAATTTTCTCGCAGAGCAAGTTGTGCAACAACGGTCCCAACGGAACTGCCCGCGGAAGAAATCAACACGGTCTCTCCGGGCTTTGGATCGCAGATCTCTTTGAGGCTTATCCAAGCGGTCGCGCCCGTTGTACCAAGTACGCCCAAGTACCAGCTCGCCGGCGCACGCTCCGGGTCGACGGGAAATCCACCTAGGGACTCGTTGGCGATCGTATATTCCTGCATGCCAAAGCGAGCCACGCGCATCTGACCGACTGGAATAGCCTGACAGTTCGACTCAATGACTTCACCCACCGCATAGGCGTGCATGACGTCACCCACCGCTACTGGCTCAGCATAATTGGTCTCATTGCGCATTCTTGAGACTAAAGCCGGATCCATCGCGATTACATGATTGCGGACTAGATATTCATTTGGCTCAAGAGCGCGCAGTTCTTCACTGCGCATTTCGAATACATCCGGGGTAGGTCGGCCACTGGGACGTCGTACAAAAATCACCTGATGATTTACTCGAGTCAACGTAATCGCCTCCGGTTCGCTAAGTTCTCACATCTCTAGGGGAGTGGATTTTCAAAAAGTCCTCGCACTCTTCAAGGGCACACTCAAACTCGTGCTGTTTCGGCTGCTAACGCAAATCCTCCCGTTGGACATTACGATGTGCATGGCTTCCTATTTTTGTTTTCTACCAAATTTAAGAGTCGCAAGGGACATGCGCGCTGTCAACAGAACGTGCTGTTCTATTCGTACGTGGGATTATCTCCAGCGCAAAACGCGCAGTCCCGCACGTCCTACCCTTATATATGTTTATGCACATATTTTATTGACTTCTTTTTTGATAGCGTCCATATTAAAGCTATATCCGCATCCGAATAACAAACCTAATACCGGCCGGAGAACAACACATGCCTTTAACGCAGCCACTATGCAAGCTCAGCTCTATCGCAGTTGCCGTCGCCGCTAGCCTGAGTTACCCGCAGTTAACCCATGCGCAGGACGAAAATCCTATTTTGGAAGAAGTTCTCGTTACGGCCAGTAGACGCGAAGAAAGCCTTCAGGACACATCCCTAATTATTTCTGCTCTTTCGGGGGAAAATTTGTTAGAGCGGGGTATTACCAGCATGGTGGATCTCGCCTTTGATGTGCCCTCGCTTCAAGTGGGCGCTGCGGGACCCGCGCTCCAACTGTACATCCGCGGCGTGGGTACGGATGCTGCAACGGGGTTTAGCACACCAGGAATAGCCGTCAGTAAAGACGGCGTCTATATACCGCGGGTCACGGCGATGGCGGCCAACTTCTTTGACCTAAAGCGAGTAGAAGTCCTGCAGGGCCCTCAAGGGACTCTATATGGACGTAACGCAACCGGCGGTGCCGTTAACTTGATCACCAACGGCGCAGAACTTGGTGAAACTACTGGGTACGTGTTGGGCGATGTCGGAAACTTCAACAAAGGCCAGTTCGAGGGCGCCGTTAACATTCCACTCAGTGACACCATGGCCGTCCGCGTTGCCGGTTTTGCTGTCGACCGCTCTGGTTTTATGGATGACGACAGCAGCGACGACAACCGCTGGTCGGCCCGAGTAAGTACGCTATGGACACCCAATGAGAAAGTGAGTTGGCGCATTCAGGGACAGTACGCAGAATACGGTGGCCAAGGCCAAGGTTTCACATGGGTTGGCTCCGACGACGCGTGGGACAGCTTGCTCTCCGAGGGCGGGAATGCGGTACTTTTTCAAGGAGTGCAGGAAAACGGTCTAATCGCCCCGGATATCGCTTTTCCTTGGATTCAAAATGCACCCGTAATCGCACCAGCACCTACGCCACCGTTCCCTCCCGGCACTAACTTGATCTCCTTGGTGGACCCCTTAGACACGACGGAGCTGAATCAAGACCTTCAGTTCTGGGATATAAGCTCCACGCTAGAATGGGACTTAGATTTTGCGAAGCTCACGGTAGTAGGCGCGTACCAAGATGTGGAGCAGAGTTATCTCTCAAGGCCGGCCGTTCGCCTTCAGGTAGGCCAGCGTTTCGGCCAAGATGACCCAGAAACGTCAGAGACCGTCTCCCTAGAAGCCCGACTCAGCGGTGACACAGAAAAACTTAACTGGGTTGCCGGTATAAACATCTTTGAAGAGGAGCAATTCGTCGCAAACGGGATAAACCAAGGCATCTCACAGAACCTGCAGCTTTTAGCAGACATCGAAACAGAAGCCATCGGTCTTTTCGGACAAGTTACCTACAGCATCAACGACAACCTGCGCTTAGTCGGTGGTTTGCGTTACAGCGATGAGACTCAAGATAAAAATGACTTTAATCGCTTCTCCGTCGAAGAATCCATTGCATGTCCACCACCACTGACTACAGACGTCGTAGGTGGCTTGCGCGTATGCCAAATATCGGGACCTGAAAGCCAAAGCATCAGCTCTGATAGCTGGGATTGGAAAGCGGGTATCGAATACGACCTCACAGAAGATTCACTGATCTTTTTCACGGCGAGCACCGGTTTCAAAGCTGGTGGACTCCCCGCAGTATCCAGCAATGGCTTTGGTCCAGAAGAACTCACGGCCTTATCGCTGGGCACGAAAAATATACTGATGAACGGTCGACTCCAACTTAACGGCGACATTTTTTATTGGGAGTACGACGACAAGCAAGAGAACCTCGTTGGCCCTGATGATCAGGGAATCATCGGCCTCGATGTGATCAATGCGGGTGAATCTACGATCCAGGGTATCGCCATGGATATTAGGTTCGCCGCCACAGACCGAGACTTTTTCACTCTTAATTTTGAGTATCTTGACGCGACCTACGATGAGTTCAGCTACTTTCAAGGAGCTGCTTTAACACCTCCTACAACCTGTCCAGTTACACCAACCGGCGCACAGGTTCCGGGACCTGCGGGACCCACGCCGGAGTTGTTCATTGACTGCTCGGGCTTTGATATGACTAAAGCACCAGAGTTAGTCGCCAGAGCTGGATACACTCATACCTTTAATCTGGGCAGCACAGGTGAACTGGACTTCCATGTGAACGTGAACTTCACGGATGAGCGCTGGTTGTCTGCGAACTTCCTAGAAGGTCAGTTAGTAGATAGTTTCACGTTCTGGAACGCTCACTTAGCGTATCGTAGACCGGACTCAAAGTTCACCGCATTGGCTTACATTCGAAACATCACGGAAGACGAGGCTTTCCAGGTTTCGCTAAACCATACACAAGTGCCGCAGTTGATTGGCCTGGCACCGGGTGCACCTCAGACCTATGGACTTCAACTTCAGTATTCGTTCTAGGAGCGTTTGCCAGTAGATGGCGACGAGTCCGCATTGGGAATAACTCTGCGGACTCATCGCTCGACGGCTCGAGCGATAGAGAAAACATGCCGAAACGGTTCAATTGGAGAGGACAGGCCTTATCTCCTTTGCCGACCCGTCATCGACCTTAGTGATAATCGTATGCAAATATCGGGTGTGTGCGACGCGCCTAGCCTCTGAATTTTGGAGAAAACCATGACTCAAGTCCTTTACATCAGCGCTTCACCGCGGGGTGATTTTTCGGCGGCTAAACAAGCGGCAAAGGTGTTTTTGGACGGACTTCCAGAGGGAGTCGCGGTGAATCACATAGATTTATTTGAACGAAATCTGCCGGACATTACCTTGGAAGTGTCTTTTGCCAAAATGAAGTCCTTTATGTCCATGGACCTTACCGACGAAGAAGCCAGCCAGTGGAAAGCTATCACCAGCTTGGTTGATGAGTTCATGGCGGCAGATCACTACTTGTTTGCAATACCGATGTGGAACTTCAGCATTCCCTATAAGTTCAAGCACTACATCGATTCCATTAACCATCCGGGGCTAACTTTTACCCGCGATGAGAATGGCCCCAGAGGCCTCGCCTCAGGATCGGCGACCGTAATTTTTTCGCGAGGCGGAGACTACGCGCCGAAAGACGGACAACCGGATCCGATGGACTTTCAATCAACCTATATGAAAGCGTGGCTAACCTCGATCGGCATTAGCGAGGTAGAAGAAGTACTCGTCCAAAATACGATGATGGGTCCGGAAGCAGTGGGTCAAACGATCGCCTCGCTAGCGGATCAGCTCGGTACAGCAGCAAAAAGGGTAGAGGGATAGCGCTGGCAAACCGCAGCGAGTATCGCCCATCTCTATTAATCCGTGTTTACGGCTTAGAGTTAGATCGATCACGCCGCACTAAGACGCTCTCCAGACAGTTATGAGGGCGGAAAGTCTATTCACAGTTTTGAACCTCACGGTGAAGAGCGACGGGGTTGGGTGAACGCAAACTTCC
>JBCBZV010000174.1:0-6882 GCA_039815155.1 Pseudomonadota bacterium | reverse complement strand
TCATAGCTTTTTCCTTTCTCTTGGTTTGCTATAACCCCTGCCCAGCGGCGAGCGATTCCCAATCGCGAATAGCGAGCGGAAGCGGCCGGCACAGTCGGACACCCGTAGACCGCCGTGCACGATTCAAAATGCGGCAGGTGTCCTGCCGCTACTCACGGCGGGCAAGGGCCGCACAAAATTGCGGAGGGTCCCTTCTTCCGGGAAACCGTCATTTTGTGCGGGGGCTTGCCCTGGATGGCTTGACGGCCGTCCCGCACGCCCAAGCTAGGATATGGGGTTTACAAACCTTACCCCCGCCTCGGAAGCCCCCGGAATTCAATTCCGCGGGTTCAGGATTCCGGCAGGAGGGGGTGCAAATGTACATAACGAAACGTATCCGAGAGTCGCTTGTCCGCGGCGATCGGATGCGACAAGAAACCTACTCCACGCGGAAAACCGCGTGAATGAGGCTGCTAAATCCGAACGCCGGGGTACTTCAGTGGCGGCAAGTTCTGCTCCGCTCTCAGGGCGTTGGCTTTTTCGATCAGGCGGACGATGCGGGTGACCTTCCCGTCGAGTGTGAATTCTTCACCGCAGCAACTTGCACGGTCGCCCAAGGTTTCCAGGGCGGTTTGGACGGTGGGGCTGAGTTCCATCCCTTCCGGGGGCTGATCCATCATGTCGTGGTAGGCGTCGTCGAGCACTTGTTGCTCGTCAGCCTGCAACCGCGACCAAGGGTACAGAGGGCGACCGATGAGTTCTTCATCGTCGGACAACTGTTGGCCGGAATCTGTAGGCAATGCTTCACGTCTAGCTTGGCCTTCAACGCTTCCGGGGGTGCTTCCGGGGACATTTCCGGGGCCGGGGGAGGGTGCGGGAGTGAGAGCTAGAAAGTCGTTGGGGGTGACTTGTCCGGCGGTGGCTTGGTGGATGCGTTGGAGGACCTCGGGGCGGGGGAACCGCTCGCCGCGGATGTAGCGGTGGACGCTCATCCGCCCCACGCCGATCCGGCGGGCGAATTCGGCGGGGTCGAGTTGTTGAGCGATGAGGTAGTCCGAGAGCTTCATACCCCCAGCCGTAGCGCCTCTCCACGGAAGCGGGTACCCCAAGTCACCCGTCTGGAGACAAGCGAGACGGGATGGAGTGGCGGAGACTAGACGCGACGAAGCAATCGGGGGAAAGGGGGTCGGATCAAATGAAACGTATGCTTTGGCCATCGGCGTATGGTGGTTGTTGCAGATGGCCAACTTATCCACAGCATGAATACGCGCGCGTCAAGCACACCCACGCAGATGCGTATACCCGCCACGCAGGCGTGTGTTATTCGCCGAGGTAATCGTTCGGATGCCGCCTACATGTGTTGAGGATGGCCTCCGGGATGAGGCTCTCTGGAGGTCACGATCTGGAGTGATGACACCTGGCTCTGTCCATGCCCGTGAACCTCATCATGATACCTGAGCGGATAGGGCTCCCAGGTGGACGCATGCCCTCATGCCGCAGCTCAGTGATTGTTTCGCTCATGTCGAAGTGCAGGATCGTGCGTCGCGTGCTATTAACATGTGAACGCTCTTTTGCTGTAATCAAGGAAGTTAAAAATGTCCATCTACTTTGAATCGCTTGCCGGCCTGCCGCTCGTCGCAGACGACGTATGGGAGGGAGGTCTACTGAAAATGCCGCAGTGTTTCCAGACGGAAAGCTCCGAGGCTTGGGCACCGTGGCTGGGACTCTGGGTGTCGCGTCGTGGGCGTTCGGCCAGCCCGCCGATGATGTCGGAAGGACCGGACAAAGTATTTTCGGTCGCGGTGGAGGCGCTGGCCGGGCTGGCCCATGCCGAAGAGGGGGTAGGGTATCTTCCTGGGCGTATCGAGGTGAACGATTCGGCGTTGGCTGAGTACCTGCAAGGAGGGCTGGATGGGTTGGGGGTTGAGGTGGTCGTTGCCGAGCGGCTTCCAATGTTTGAACAGATCGCCGACGGGCTGCTTGATGTACTGCCCGGAGGGCCGCCGTTGCCGGGCATTCTCTCGGGACGGGGCGTATCCCAAGATCAGGTGCGAGCGTTTGCAGAAGCGGCAGCCGCGTTCGACGCGGCCGCGCCTTGGCGCTACCTCGCCAACGAAGACCTGCTGGTGATCGAGTCGCCCAAGGCCCCGCAGGGGATGCGGTACGCGGTGGTGTTGGGCGAAGGCCACCAAGAGTTTGGCCTGGGTTTTTACCACGCCAAAAAAGACCTTTGGGAGATGATGTTGGCCCAAGACCCGTTGACCTGGATCGAGCAGCGGAAACAGGGGGTCTGGAACCTCACCTACGCCGACGCGGACGAAGCCTCCCCCCAAGACGTGTTTCTTTGGCAGGCGCTGGATTTACCTCGTGTCGGAGACGGCCTTTATCCCATGCCGGTACTCATCCAAGCCGGTGCCCCTTCCGGCCGGCCCTCGGCCCGTCGGCTTGACTTCCTCACGGGCCTGCTGAGGGCCTTGGCACAGACCACCGAGCAGCAGGTAGATTCGGGGCGCTGGACCGTCCCAGCGGAAGTCGGTGGCATATCCGAGTCGTACACGCTGTCGCTGCCGGACCTGCTCAAGCCGCCGGGCTTTGGGGAATGGATGAAGCGTGGGATAGAGCCCGATCGCCGGGCGACGGAACAGAGTACCGCCGTGATGCAGCGCTTTATCGACCAGCAAGAGGTTGACTCGGTCGATGAGTTGAACGCGCTGTTGAACCAGCAGTTCATGGGCAAGGCCGCCGATCCGACGCAGGCCCCACCCCGCAACGCGCTGGAGTCCGCTCAAGACCTGTGCTACCGGGCGTTCGATACCCGCGGCCGTCGGCAGATCCAACTGGCTCGCGAAGCGCTGTCGGTCAGCCCGGACTGTGCCGACGCCTACGTCATCCTTGCCGAGCGCGAGAGTGATCCTATGCAAGCCATGGCCTTATATGAGCAAGCGGTGGCGGCCGGGCGTCGAGCGCTGGCAGATGGCAGTTTCGAGCCGATCGAGGGTGCCTTCTGGGGTCGCTTGGAAACCCGGCCGTTCATGCGGGCCTTGCTTGGGCTGGGCGACATGTTGTCCGCTGCGGGACGCCCCGAAGACGCGGTGGTGCCTTATCACGAGCTATTGCGCATCAATCCGAACGACAACCAGGGGGTGCGCTATCGGTTGCTGCCGCTGCTGATGAGCTTCGGAAACGACCGAGAGGCGGCCGGCCTGTTGAAGCAGTACGCGGATGAAGAATCGGCCAGTTGGACCTACCACCGCGCGTTGGTGGCTTATCGCCTCAGCGGAGACAGCGCGTCAGCCCGACGGGAGTTAATAGTCGCGATAGAAACCAACCCTCACCTCATCGACCTGCTGGATCGAGATGATCTTCCGTGGAGCCCACCTTCGGCCTACCGGCCGGGTAGCCCCGAGGAAGCATTGATTTGTCTTGGAGAGATGGAATCGGTTTTACAAGCCACTCCGGGTGCCCGCGAGTGGCTCTGTCGTCGAGGCGCCGTATTGAGGCGATCGGGCGCGAGCCAACCGCAGCGTAAATACAAGCAGCGAAAACGCCGATCACGTTGAAAACAAGAGGTATTGGGCAGTTGAGCGACCGGTAAGCTCCTGCTGGCTCCATGAACACAAGCAAAAACCGCTATTACCGCCGTTCCCGAATCAGCGAGAAGCGATTTCGGGGTCTGATCCGAGCCTTCGCCAGGAACCTTACCGCCATCGATGCCGCCGAGTTGACCGGCCTGTCGGTCCGCTCGGTAAACGATAACTAACTCAAGAGATACGCCGTCACATCGCCGAGTCGTGTGAATCCCAAGTGAAGCGCGTATCGATTGCAGGATTTTTTGGTGGTGACCTCCGGGTTATGAGCCCATTCGGAAGGTATCTCGCAAAGTCTTATGCGGACAGTTATTACTGCATCCATCGAGAGCTACGGCCTCTCGCTAGCCAATCTGACCTGCCCCCAGCCAACCCTTCCCCGAAAGACCGCCTGAATGAAAAAGTGAAACTTGACGCACACTACCCCCAGGTGCCGTCGAGGCGGAATAGGCGGTAGTAGTAATGCGTCGTGCCCCACGGCGGAAACTCGTGGGGCAAATGCCGCTACGAGCAGCTGGTTCGCAGCAGATAAAGGATGCCGTTGAAGACTTCCCGCATCTCCACGCTCCGCGGCCGGCCCCCGGCCTCGGCCTGCGGGATGAGTTTCTCAATCATGGACCACTGCTGATCCGTCAGGTCCGAGGGGTAGGGCTTCCGTGCCATAACGATTCATCGGCGACCCGGAGGCTTCTCACACACGCTCCTAAAGTGTGTTAGGTTATTGTTGAGTAGGCTGACGGTCGTTTTTTAGCATTCTGTGATTGTTAACACAAGCTCCAATAATGAATGTTATTCGAAAATACTATTTTACGAATGAGCGAGTGGTAGAGCTGTCCGGGAAACACGATGACTCATAAACATGACGAAGCGGATGCGTTCAAAGACTTTACCGGTCGCGCACTTGCGAACTTAGCAGGTGGCAGTGCTGGGCTAGCCACAACCTTCGCTACCGGGAACCCGATTGCCGGAGCGGCGATAGGTGTTGTGACTAGTGCTTTGGCTGAGTCGCTTGTTGGGGTAATTTGGGACACATTCCACTTCCCGAAACTATCCAAGAAAGATCTTGTTCGTTTAGTGGAAACACATGGTGTCAAAGACACTGAGACGCTGGCAGATATGATTCTAGAAATATCTGGGCTCGTCGAAAATGATCGAGAGCCGATTGAGGAACTCGCAGAAGCTTTGCGTGATCCTGCCGGAGTAGCTAAGAACAAGTTGCTTCGGGACGCAATGCAGCGACTCTTTCAGCAAGTAAACACTAACACCGATAGTATTTCCAAGCTTGCTGAACTAATAGAAGCAAACAAGGATGATATTAGCAAGCTGAGTGACAAGGTCGACACGATTTCTGATTCGATTCAAAATATAAAATCGAGCACCACAAACACTTCGTTTCAACTCGAAATAGACGAAGCAAAAACGGTGATCAATAGCGGGAAAATCAATATCGGTTTAGACCGCTTGGATACGTTGCTTCGAAAGCACGAGCGTTCATTGTCGCGATACGAGAAATCCCGCATAGCGGGTCTGCGCGGCCATGCCTATTCACAGAAGGGAGATACAACTAAAGCCGCAAAGTATTACATGGACGCCTATGACTATGACCCAGACAGACCACGCGCGACAACGCTTCTTGCGCATGCTCAATTCTTTATCGATAGAAACAGCGAAGAATTTTCAAATGCAATCTCTGACGCTGTAAGCACCAAACCGCCAGATGCCGACGCGTGGACCTTGTGGGCTATTACACGGTCGCAGGATATGCCTACCCAAGAAATAATCGACACCATCCCTGATCGGGTCTCGGACGATCTGAATGTCATCTACGGAATCGCACGGGCTGCATTTTCTCGCGAGAATTACGATGTTTCGGAAGAGTATTCAAGGAAACTGGTTGACAGAGAACCAGAGAACGTACTAGTCCTAGGCGCTTTAGGCAGATCGCTGCTTGCAACTGTTCATATGGAGGCCATTCTTCTGGAAGGCGCCCAGCCTCTACTCGACCAGAATAAGCTGACAGAAGCCGAAGCTATCTTTACGAAGATAGTCGATACTACGGAGGATATAGCCGAGCGAGCCGAAGCGAGATTCAATAGATCACGGTGTAGAACGCTTCGCCAATCCCCAGACGCTCAGGCAGATTTGGATGCAGCATATGCCGATTCACCTGATCGTCCAGAGATTAGGTATCAGTACTGCTTCTCACTATGGGAGAGAGGAAAGCTCAACGACGCAATCGAGCTATTGGAATCAATTGAAGAAATTGACCGAGAGCCGGGCTGGCGGAATGTGTTTGCAGCGATACTCTATGATCGGAACGAAGGCGACGATCGAGAGAAGTGCATTTCGATTCTCGAAGAATCGCTAGCAAACGCCAATAGCTTGAACGCCGCCCAGCTATTTCACATATGCGAGGTATATTGCCGTCGTCTTACAAGAATCGTACCGAGCGATTGTGTCATTTCGCGGCTGCAAGAGCACTTGCCAGAAATCCTACCGCAAAGCTATAGATCAACTCTTGTTGCGCACGCATATCTAAAGCTTGATATGAAAGAATCGGCTCTTCATCATGCTAACGATGCAAAAACAAGTTTAGAGGTAAACGGAAGTCTAGACGAGAAACGTCTTCTTGCGTCAATTTTTGACGACATGGATAAAACGGATGTGGCTCGGGACATATTATCCTCATCAGTTCCACTTCATGTCCTATCGCATGACGTTAAGTGGCTGCTTAGCTTAGCGGATCAAAGCGATGACTATGAGCTTATAGATTCCATATGTAAAGAGTTGCATAGCAACCAGCAGTACGATGCTTACTGCCTGAATGTAGAGCTCAATGCGCTCGAACACTTTTCAAGGTTTGATGACGCTCTAGAAGTCATAGAGGAAGCGTGGCAATTTAGTAATAACGAAAGCATCCACAGACTGCTCACGCTTCGCAAATCAATTATTGGCGTCAAGAGGCGGGACGACTCGTTAATCGAGATAGAGCCCGGCAAGCTCCCCGCAGTTGACGAGGTACAGCCCTCGGCAGGCCAAGCTGTCACGCGACTGCTTGCAAAAGGCAACAGGCAACAAGCCCTTCTGTATGCATACGAACTATCGCGGCGATTCCCGGACTCATCACTAGCCGCTAATAATCTGGTTCAAACACATCTTTTTGCTGAGGGTGGAGACGATACGTCTGCAGTACCTAAGCATCTAGAAGTCGGAACGGGCTGCATAGCGAAAGTCCTAGGCAAGACAGATCAGATTAAATTTATCTGCATCGTATCAGACGGCACAGATCCTATTAATCGAGATCGCGGGGATATAG
>JBCBZV010000129.1:0-11147 GCA_039815155.1 Pseudomonadota bacterium | reverse complement strand
GTCATTTTCGGCGTTCTGATCGGCATCGCTGGGCTGCTAGTGAGCAGAGAAAACCCGGAGCACGCTGCCTCCTTTCGTCGCTTCAGCGAGGTGGCGCAGACGATCATCCACAAATTTGCTCAGTTGATTATCGGGCTAACGCCCTATGGTGTTCTAGCCCTAATGACCAAGATGTCTGCAACATCCAATGGGAGTGATGTGCTGAGTCTGCTGGGCTTTGTGCTGGCATCGTATTTAGCGATTGCGGTTATGTTCGCCGTCCACGGACTTTTGCTAGTCCTAGGCGGAGTAAATGCATGGCAGTTTTTTTCCCGAACCTGGCCGGTGCTAGCATTTGCCTTCAGTTCCCGAAGCTCGGCTGCAGCAATACCGCTAAGCGTGGAAACGCAGACCCAGTCCCTGGGCAATGATCCGACCGTTGCCAATGTAGCCGCCAGTCTCGGTGCCACCATCGGTCAGAACGGCTGCGCCGGAATCTACCCGGCGATGCTGGCGGTGATGGTGGCGCCAACGGTCGGTATCGACCCACTATCGATTAATTTCCTCGTCACACTGGTGATGGTGATCATGGTGTCTTCCTTTGGGGTCGCCGGCGTGGGCGGCGGAGCCACCTTCGCGGCGCTGATGGTGCTGCCAGCTATGGGCCTGCCGGTCGCTTTGGTAGCGCTTCTGATTTCCATTGAGCCCTTGATCGACATGGGCAGAACGGCGCTCAATGTCAGTGGCTCGATGATGGCCGGCACACTGACCTCAAAATGGTTAGGGGTATACAGCCCTCCTGATGAGACCGTGGCCGTCTCAAACTAGGCGGGAGACGCGCATCTGCCTTAAGCCACTGCGCGCATCCACGGTTACATCAACATTGGCAGCAGCGAGGCGACCAGTAACAGCGCCATCACAACGTTGAAGCGCGCCAAATAGATCTCGTTGGTCAGCACCCTGCGCATTTGCAGGCCAAGCATGGTCCAGGTCAGCGTGGAGGGTATGCCCACCAGCAAAAACGTACCGGCGATCAGAACAATCGCTGCCAGGCTGGGTGTTGGCGCATACACACTCACAGCGGTAAGTCCCATCGCCCAGGCTTTCGGATTCACCCACTGAAAGAGCGCTGCCTGCATAAAGGTCAACGGCTTGGTGTCGCTCTTTCCGTCGGAGCTGATGGACCGGGAGGTGGCTAACTTAAAAGCGAGATAAGCGAGGTACGCACCGCTCGCCACGCGCAGCACGCTAAAGCTCGTGGGGAAGCGTTCAAAGAGCTCGCTTATCCCTGCGCCGACTAATACCACCATCAGCGTGAACCCAACCTCGATCCCCAGAATATGGGGAACCGTTCGGCGGAAGCCGAAGTTGGCCCCGGACGCCATCAGCATTAGGTTGTTTGGGCCCGGCGTGATCGATGCTACGCCGGTAAAGAGGACAAGCCCAAGCCAGAGTTCGTTTGTCATGGTGATATTTTCTGCTGCTGTATCCGCATATTGTTCGACAATATTTGCGCAATGTGCTCTCTTTATTGCGCTTAAGATCTCGATTCCTGCAATAAATGAACACAATGGACAAGATAAGCGATCGAATAATGCATGAGCTTCAAGGCGAAGGTCGTATCTCGAACATCGACCTCGCAAAGCGCGTGGGCTTGTCGCCTTCGGCCTGTCTGCGCCGGGTCCAGGAGTTGGAGCGCTCGGGGATTATCCGCGGCTATCGTGCGGTGGTCGACCGCGCTCAACTAGGTATTGGTTTCACGGCCTATGTGGCCGTGGGAATCGCGGATCACAGTACCGCATCTCAGGATGCATTCGAAGACGCAATTGCACAGGCCGATGAGGTGAGGGAGTGCCATAACATCACCGGCAGCTTCGAGTACCTACTTCGGGTCGAATGCGAAAATCTAGCCGCCTACAAAGAGTTTCACTCAGAAGTGCTCGGACGGATCCCTCAGGTCAACTCGATCAACTCCTATGTGGTGATGGATTCGCCCAAGGATTTGCGTGCGTGACGAAGGGGGTGTCGTAGTTTGCGGCGTAGAGAGCATCTGATCAGCACCGCGTCGGACTCTCTGTTTGCGATTGCTAATGACCTCAGGCACTCTCCTGCTCCTTCCGTTAGTGGAGCAATTCATGGATTGGTTAAACACACTCAGTTTCGTAGCCATCGCCTCCCTATTGGTAATGTCGCCAGGACCCAATGGTGTCCTGATTGCGAAAACAGTTCCTACGTCTGGTAAGGCAGCGGGATTTGCGAATGTCGCAGGCTTCCTAACAGCCTTTTACTTGCATGGGGCGCTTGCGATCCTGGGAATTTCCGCAATCCTCCTTGCCTCGTCCAAAGCTTTTCTTGTGGTTAAGTTAATCGGCGCAGCGTACCTGTGCTGGATCGGCTTCAAAGCGCTTTACGATGCCTATCGAGGCGGTAACGCGGTGAACGCAATCAACCCTTCGAAGCGTCAACAGTCACTTGGCTTGGCCTATACGGAAGGTCTGCTGACCAATGCCCTTAATCCGAAGGTCTCAATGTTCTATCTCGCGGCATTTCCCCAATTTATCCCGTCTGGTGAACACGCTGTGGCTTCGGCATTTTTCCTTGTGTTCCTTCACTCCGTGATAAACGCAATTTGGTTTGGCGCTATGGTGATCTTGTTTGCACGACTAATGAACGTTGCCCAGGCCGGATCTTTCCAACGCTGGCTGAAGGGAGTCACCGGGGCCGTGTTTGTGGGTTTCGGTTTAAAGCTGGCGACCTATAGGCCTTAGCCGGCATTGACCGGAATGTTCCAGCGATCAAGCTTTAAATTCTGAACCGCCGCAGGCAGACCACCAGCTAAAACGAACAACGGAACCTGCTAATGGGGATTCCCTGCGGAAATCGGGCGGCAACACGCTGGCCCAGCAGCGAGCATATCAGGAGGGCGCTGTACTACGTCGATCTTCACCCTATGGCCTAAACTCGCGGTAAGCTTTGGGTTATCTGATAGGGATCGATTCATAAATGACTCTGCTCACGCGATTCATGCCGTGTTTGTTATTGCTAGTGTCGGCAGTGCTGGCAACTTTATGTTTTGTGGAGTCTGTCGATTTTCATAGTCGCTATGAGCAAGTGTTAGAACACAAATAAAAACCGAACCTGCTTACATAAGTCAGCCAATGAAAAAATTCTTAAAAGTACTGGCGGGCGTAGTGCTGTCCCTGAGCGTCGTTTTCACTGTCGCGGTCTATTTGAGCACCTTTCATCCGGACCCCATTGAATCGGTTGTTGTCTATGGCGACGACAACGCACCCACTTTAAAAGCTGGCCAGTCGGTCACGATTCTCAGCTGGAACGTCCAGTTTATGGCTGGAAACAACAACAATCATTTCTTTTATGCCGATGGTCCAGATCCCTGGCCCAATGCCAATACCGTTGCGATGGTGACTCGTCGCGTCGCTGATTTTATCGCTGCCCAGGACCCGGACGTTGTCATGCTGCAGGAAGTGGATGATAAAGCCGCTCGTACGCATATGCAGGATCAGACGGAGCTTTTGCGCAAGTACTTGCCCCAGTACTCGGCATACACCGAGACCTTCTATTGGAAGGCGGCCTACGTTCCTATTCCGGCGATTAATGGGCGCGTAGGCATGAAGTTGCTGGTGTTATCTAAATACAAACTCAGCGAGGCGACGCGTTATGCCTTGTCAGCTATAACCAGCGATGATGTTCTGACACGGCAGTTCAACCTGAAGCGCGCCATGCTCCAGGTGCATATGCCGGTCGATGATGGCTCGGAGTTAATCCTCATTGATACGCATCTAAGTGCTTTTGCCCAGGGGAGTAATACGATGGAAGTTCAGGTGGGCCAGGTAATGGACCGCTTGGCCGCACTCCCTGAGAACGCTCGCTGGGTGCTAGGGGGCGACTTCAATTTGCTGCCCAACGAAGCAGCGCTCGCTTCCCATGCGGAACTGAGGAGCAGCTACAATGAACAGGGTACTGAGCTGTACCCCTTGATCAGTCGCTATCCGTCAGTTCCGCGGCTCGCGGCTATCGAAGCAAATCCAGAGCCATCGTATACCTATATGTCACCGCAGGATCCGCTTCGGCAACCCGACCGAACGATTGACTATATTTTTCATTCTCCGCGGCTAGCGATTACCCGAGGCGAAGTACTCCGTGGTGAAGCAAAACCACTCTCCGATCATCTGCCCATCATCGTCGAGCTAATCCTCTAGCCTCGTCTAGCCCTATCTATTCCCGTCGAATTAAACCTTTTGAAAGCGCCAGTGGATTCCTACGGAACCGCAGGCTTCTAACCGCGACGCCGTCAACACTGTTCAGGCGGGAGCAGCATCGCGCCCTAGCAAGGCTTGCCAATGGGCTTCACGAAGACCTTTGAATTACGCTGGAGGTTATAGGGCGCATGACGCTCTGCCGGAAGCGCATCCCGACTTTCCTCTGTAAAACCCTGCTCCAAAAACCAGTGCGCGGTCTGGGTGGTTAGCACAAATAGCGAGTTAAGCCCCTGCTTAATCGCTTCTTCTTCGAGATCCTGCAGTACTAGCTGTGCTCGTTTACCGTTCCTGTAGTCTGCGTGCGTAACGATGCAGGCCAGCTCGCCTACCTGCGATTCTGGGTACGGGTACAAGGCTGCACAGGCTGTTATCCGCCCGTCCCGTTCCATCAGCCGAAACTGCGTTATTTCGTTTTCCAGTAATTCCCGGGAACGTTTGAGAAGAACTCCCGCCTCCTCAAGAGGCTGAATTAACTCGAGTATTGCTGCCACATCTTGAATCGTTGCCCAGCGTGTCTGCTCGTATTCCTCGCCGGTGACGAGTGTGCCGCTGCCATCGACCGTAAAGAGTTCCGCCAAGAGTGCATCTGGGTTCGCATAGCTAACGATATGGCAGCGGCTTACTCCACCTCGGCAAGTATCTACCCCAAGCTGTAGTAGAGATCGGTCAGCTTCGCCTTCGAGTTTACTTCCATCTAGAAACTCGGCCGTGCACTGTCGGACCAGGGCGCCTTCAGCGTCGTAGATACCATCGCGATCGCAGAGCACGATCAGTTTTTCCGCCTTTAGTTCACGTGCGGCTGCGCTGGCGACGTCTTGGACGGACATATTAAAGTTTTCTCCGCTGGGCGAGCAGCCCATGACCGACAGCAAAACCAGCGCACGGGTCGACAAGACTTCTCTTATACCCTCTACATCGACGCGACGGACTTGCCCGGTTAACTGGAGGTCGACCCCATCGCGCACGCCAAGGGGTTTGGCGACTACAAAATTCCCACTGATGGCTCGCAGATTCGCTCCGCGCATGGGGGAGTTTGGAAGCCCCATAGAAAGTAGAGCTTCGATCTCGTGTCGCTGCGCTCCCACTACCTGCCTAAGTGCCGGCATCATCTCGGTGGTGGTGATGCGAAGATCATTCTCGTACTGGCTTTCTATACCCTGTTTCTTCAGGTGAGCATCAATCTGTGGTCGACTCCCGAATACCACAACAAGTTTTACACCCAGGCTTGCCAGCAGAGCTAAGTCTTGGAGCACACGCGGTAGCACACCTGCTGCCTGAAGCTCGCCAGGGAGTAGAACAACAAACGTTGAGCCTCGATGCGCATTTATGTAAGGCGCCGTGTTGCGAAACCAGGAGATCGGTTCGTTGTTACTGGCCACGGTATTTCACTCGGTCGCCGGCCTCAGCCGAAAATTCCGCTGAGGGTGAAAAAGAAAATAATCGAAAGGATTGCCCCTGCCGGCAGGGTGATTAGCCAGCTCATAAAGATTGAACCGACAACCTTTAGGTCGATGGCTCCCAGGCTTCGTACCAGACCGACACCCAGTACTGCACCAACAAGCGTATGCGTTGTTGACACAGGTAGCCCTGTGGCAGATGCAACTACCACGGTTGAAGCCGCTGCGAGCTCCGCAGCAAAGCCGCGCGAAGGGGTCAGCTCGGTGATCTTCCGCCCGACGGTCGCAATAACCTTCCACCCGTAGGTCGCCAAGCCCACCATGATGCCTACTGCTCCGGTAAGAAGAATCCATCCGGGCATGACCGATTTGGCCGCTACGGCCCCGCCCGAGTTAACAATGCTGGCCACCGCCGCGAGCGGTCCCACGGCGTTGGCTACGTCGTTTGAGCCATGAGCAAAGGCCATGGCACAGGCTGTGAAAATCATCAAAACCGCGAAGACTCGTTCCACGCTGGCCGAGCCCTGATCAGCGTCCGGCTCCTCATTGATCCGCCGCAGAAAGATCGAGCCGACCAGCGCTACCAGAACGCCCATGCCAGCCGATAGCGGTAGCGCATTGGCAAACTCAGACCCAAAGCCGAAATCAATATTCAAGCCGAGGTGTTTAAAACCTTTAAGTAGTGTGACCATGGAGATCATGAAGCCCACGATCCACATGTAAACCGGTATTAGCCGCTTGGCGTTCGCAAAGGGATCGTCGGTGTTTAGGATGAATTTTTGAACACTGATAAATAAAAGCGCGGAAATACTACCGGCGAGAAGCGGCGAGACAACCCAGCTGCCGGCTATGGTTAGAACTTGGCCCCAGTTCACCGCATCTACTGAAATGCCCACCGTGGCAAAGCCGACGATGGCTCCAACGATGGAATGGGTGGTCGATACTGGCCAGCCCCGCACGCTGGCGATCAGAAGCCAAGTTCCCGCAGCAAACAGGGCGGACATCATTCCATAGACCAGTTTTTCTGGTTCTTCCTCGAGCAGAGCAGGATCCACGATTCCGCGGCGGATGGTGGAGGTGACCTCTCCACCGGCCAGGTACGCACCGAGGAACTCGAAGACCATCGCAATGAGTATTGCCTGGCGAATGGTGAGCGCCTTTGACCCAACGGAGGTGCCCATGGCGTTCGCCACGTCGTTAGCACCGATACCCCAGGCCATGAAAAAACCGGCGATGCAGGCAAGACCTAGAAACTGGGGCCCGTAGGCCGCGATGATATCCACGGCAGCGCCTTAGAAGATCAACCGGGTGGCAGCGTCTGCGACACAGAGGCTCAACGCTCGCAGCGGCAAGCTCGCTTGGGCGGGCTCCGCCGCTGGAGCTCCGCTGAACTGCAAGACTGTGGTTAGGGTAGGCACGTGGCTATTAACGCTTCTAAGTTATCGGCAAGAATCAGCTGGTAAGGGTCTGGGAGTCTTGTATTAGAACCGTTCGAGATTAAAGGAAAAATCGTCTCTCATATTGACGGGGGGCGCCCGCCGGTTGCGCGGAGTATAAGTCCAGAGTGATTTCACTGTCTGCCTTTGTTTGCAAAAAATTATGAGAGAAATTTCTTGCAAAATCTTGGGTTTAGCGCGCTATGGTAGGATCGTCAATTGGTGTAAATAAGAACGCCAATCCGCATGTCTATGACCCAGTCCTAAGACGGAATTCATCGATGCTTCAAGCGAGACCAAAGTTTCAGCCCGAGCAAGCATTAAGCATTCGAATGCTCTTGGAGGGCCTGCTTACCGACGGGCGCGTGAGCGCAGCTGATCTGCGTCGTTTGCAGGGTGTAACCTCTGGCGCGGTCCATCCGGTGATCTTTTTGGCGGAGCAAAAGCTTAAGGATCTTGCTAATCCAGAGCAGACTTTGGAAATGGATGAATTGCTCGCGTGGTTAAGCGACCAAAGCGAGCAAGCCGTCGTTGAAATCGATCCGCTAAAAATCAACGTGGCGGCGGTTGCCGAAGTGATGTCGCGCGCCTTCGCTGAGCGCCATCGAATTCTCGCTGTGGATGTCTCCGACGACGAAGTCGTCATCGCCAGCGCCGAACCATTTTTGAGAGCCTGGCAAGAAAACGTCGAGCATGTGGTGCGCAAGCCGATTCGCCGAGTGTTGGCAGATCCGCGTGACATCGCGCGCTTTACCGCGGAGTTCTACACCATGGCGGGCTCTGTTCGCGGAGCCCGAGCTACCGGTACGCGATCCCCGGGCGGCAACATCGGCAACCTGGAGCAGATGCTTGAACTGGGTTCGATGCAGGAGCTCGATGCGAACGATCAACACGTGGTTAGCATCGTTGATTGGCTTTTGCAGTACGCTTTCGAACAGCGGGCCAGCGATATACATATTGAGCCTCGTCGCGAGGTGGGCAATGTGCGTTTTCGGATAGACGGCGTACTGACCCAGGTGTACGAGCTGCCCGATCATGTGTGTGCAGCGGTCACCAGCCGGATAAAAATACTTGGCCGCATGGACGTCGCGGAAAAGCGGCGCCCGCAAGACGGTCGACTTAAAACGCGTAGCCCCGATGGAGATGAGGTCGAGCTGCGCTTATCGACGCTACCCACCGCCTTTGGCGAAAAGCTAGTCATGAGGATTTTCGATCCGGATCTGCTGCAAAAGAGTTTTGAGCAGCTCGGTCTGGCCCAAGAAGACCTACAGCGATGGCACCAAATGACCGGTATGGGCAACGGCATCGCT
Source organism: Pseudomonadota bacterium (assembly GCA_039815155.1). Taxonomy (GTDB): domain Bacteria; phylum Pseudomonadota; class Gammaproteobacteria; order Pseudomonadales; family Halieaceae; genus Congregibacter. The sequence continues at coordinate 2,745 of JBCBZV010000129.1, read as the reverse complement.
CTGGTAACGGGCCCCACCGGTTCCGGTAAGACCACCACGCTTTACTCTACGCTTCGCCAACTGGCCAAGCCCGAGGTGAACGTTTGTACGATCGAAGATCCCATCGAAATGGTGGAAGGCGCGTTCAATCAAATGCAGGTGAATACCAGCATCGATCTAGATTTTTCTCGCGGCGTACGAACGCTGATGCGTCAAGACCCGGATATCATCATGATCGGGGAGATTCGTGACTTGGAAACGGCCAACATGGCAATCCAAGCGGCGCTCACCGGGCACCTGGTGTTATCGACCTTACACACGAACGACTCGCCGAGCTCCGTCTCACGCCTATTGGATCTAGGTGCTCCCGCGTATCTGGTTAAAGCGACACTGCGCGGCATTATGTCTCAGCGCTTGGTGCGAATATTGTGCGAGGATTGCAAGCGACAAGTGGCGACAGACCTCGATGGATGGCAAGAACTCGTTGCGCCCTTTGAAGTCGCGCCGCCCGAGTATGTTTATGAAGCCGTTGGCTGTAAGACCTGCCGCGGAAGCGGCTACCGCGGTCGAAAAGGCATTTACGAAGTCTTGATTAATTCCCCAGCCGTACAAAGCGAGATTGTTTCCACGATAAACACGGCCTCGCTGCGCGATGTGGCCGTGGGTGAGGGGATGCAGTCGTTACGAGTGAGCGGCGCCGGTCGCGTAGCTCGAGGAGAGACCACCGTCGAAGAGGTTATTCGCGTAGCCCCGGCGCTAAGCCACTAAGCAATCGAATGGATTTAAGCTCATGCTGGATCGAGGCCGGCAGGGGCACATATTATTTTAGGAGAGAAAGATGAGTTTCGCGGATCGTGATGGCAGCATTTGGCTCGATGGGGAAATGATTCCCTGGCGGGAAGCCAAGGTACATGTGCTGACGCATACGCTCCATTACGGATTGGGTGTTTTTGAGGGTGTCAGGGCTTACGCAACGCCAGATCGTGGAACCTGCATCTTCCGCCTCAAGGAGCACACGGAGCGCTTATTTAACTCAGCGAAAATTCTGCGCATGGAGATGCCTTTTGATCGCGAGGAGATCGAAGAAGCTCAGCGGCGGGTGGTGCGCGAGAATCAGCTGAACGAAGCGTATCTGCGCCCGATGTGTTTTTACGGTTCCGAGGGCATGGGACTGCGGGCAGATTCACTGAAAACACACGTGATGGTGGCATCCTGGGAGTGGCCTTCCTATATGGATCCAGAGGCGGCGGAACGCGGGATCACCGTGAAGACGTCTTCCTACACGCGTCATCACGTCAACATCACGATGTGTAAGGCCAAGGCCAACGGAAACTACATTAATTCGATGCTTGCTCTGCGCGAAGCCCTAGATGCAGGTGCTGAGGAAGCCTTGCTTCTAGACAATGAAGGTTATGTTGCTGAAGGCAGTGGTGAGAATATTTTTATCATCCGCCGCGGCAAGATTCACACTCCGGAGCTGACCTCCTGCCTAGACGGGATTACCCGAGGCACAGTGTTTGCTCTGGCAGAAGAGCTTGGACTTGAGATTGTCGAACGTCGAATCACCCGCGACGAGGTCTATGTTGCCGACGAGGCATTCTTCACCGGTACGGCCGCCGAGGTTGTTCCAATTCGTGAGCTCGACGGACGAACGATCGGCAACGGCACGCGGGGGCCGATCACCGAACAGCTACAAAAGATGTATTTCGACGCGGTTCGTGGGGAGCGGCCGCAAAATGCGGACTGGTTAACACCGGTAGCCTAGAACACAAATAATTATTCGGCGTAACGCTGGGACTTACGAAATGGAACAGGACAAGAGCCCGGTACCGGAAGACAAGCCACAGGATCAGCAAGCAGGCCTGATCCCCGGTTACCGCTGTGAAGAAAGCCATACACCCGACGGTGTGTTCTTCCGTCATTGGAAACAGGAGCGTCCGCTCTTTGTCATGCTCCTTGCCCATGGGCTCGGTGAGCACAGTGGGCGCTACGAGCACGTCGCCAGCGCTTTGGGGCGCGCCGGTGCGACAACTTTGGCTCCAGATCATGTTGGCCATGGTCGCTCGCCTGGTCACCGTTGCTACATCGACAAGTTTGAAACCTACTTTGACACCTTGGACTACCTGCGCGAAAAGGCCTCTGTGGAGTACCCGGATCTACCGTGTTTCATCGTCGGCCACAGCCTGGGCGGATTGATCGTCAGTAACTACCTGATCGAGCGCAAGCCGTCTTTGTCGGGCGCTGTTTTTTCGGGCGCGGCGTTTCAGGTGCCCCAACCGCCAAGCAAGCTCACCCTGTTCATCAGCAAGATTTTGTCGATGATTGCACCTCGTATGGGTGTAATGCAGCTCGACGCTAGTGAAGTCAGTCGGGACCCGCAGGTGGTTGCCACCTACGTTGCTGACCCCTTAGTTCATAGCGGGAAAATTTCTGCTGGCCTAGCCGTGCAGTTGTTTGCGGCGCTCGCTGGGAATGAGGAAAAAAGCCAGGAGATCAACCTGCCGATTCTTGTTCTGCATGGCGAAGGCGATGTGATGACCGCACCTGCAGGATCGCAACGCTTCCACGACCAGGTCAGCAGCAGCGACAAGACCTTAAAGTTCTATCCAGCCCTTTACCACGAGATCTTCAATGAACCGGAGAAGGCTGAAGTGCTTAGCGATGTCCGCGCTTGGATTCAGCAGCGTCTTCCGAACGCATAGAGCAGGTAGGCTAGATTGAGCATGGGTGAAGACTCGAGATCGGGTCGTTCCGAGGGTAGCTTAG
>JBCBZV010000160.1:0-8126 GCA_039815155.1 Pseudomonadota bacterium | reverse complement strand
GTCGCCACCGCGTTCTCCAGCGCCGGGTGGTTGACCAGGGAGCTCAGGTCCACGTCCGGCCGCATCTGCTTCAGCTCGAAGGTCACCGTCAGAGGGGCCAGACGTCGGATCTGCCGGCGGGCCTCTTCCACCATGCCCGGCGGGCCCGCGATGGAGACCTGGTTGGACTTGTCCATCGCCGTGTTCTTGTTGCTGTCGGGGAAGTGGATGTGGCACTGGGTGTCCTTCATCACCTTCTGGGTGTTCTTGCCCTGGCGGCCGATGATGTGGGAGTGGTCGGTGAAGGGGACGTCGATCTTGAGGGTGACGCGGGTCTCCCAGTAGGCGTCGTTGCGCTCCACGAAGGTGTCGATGAGCGTGCGGCGCTGAGGGAAGCTCCCTGTCCGAGGCCGCGTCCTCCCGAACCGCTCGAACTCCGCCCCGAACTTGATGGGCTTGTAGGGAGGCTGGGCCTACGATCGCAATCGTCTTTACGGTGCGATCGGCCACAGTTTGAGAGACAACCTCAAACTCCAGTTCGGCTACATGTATCAAGACACGGACGCAATCGGCAAAGGTCAGCTCCAGTTCAGCCTGCACCACAACTTCTAGAGGAGTTTTGGTTCTCAATAAGACCGTGACGACCTAGCTCACATCGGCGTTTTCCGCGCAACACCCATGTAAATTATTGCGGTGAACGGCAATGGACCAAAAAGTAAGTCACCGCGTCGATTTATACCGCGGGGCCCGAGCCCGGTAATCTGCCCAGACTTCAAGCCAGCGCTAGCGAATTGACTTAGCAATTCTTTGGGCTTGATGAACATTTGGGGATCATGGGTGCCTTTAGGGAGAATCCGGAGTAGGTCCTCAGCAATAGTGATTGCAACAAAGCTCGCTAGAGGGTTGCGGTTGATGGTGTCAAAGCAAAAGCGGCCTCCCGGTTTTAGTACACGAGAGACTTCGCTGATGACGCTAGTTAGGTCTTTTACGTGCTCGAGCACATCCACACAGACCACTGCGTCAAACTGTTCATTTGGGTAGGGAAGCGCTTCACCCACGCCCACGTCGTAATGGATATTGCGTCCAGCGGCGCGCGAATGTGACCTCGCGGCTCTAATCGCGTCGGCGGCAGGATCGATTCCGACAACGCTTGCGCCGCGATCGTCGAGTGCTTCGGCCATGAACCCGCCGGCGCAACCAAGATCTAAGACCTTCTGATCACTCCAATTGAGACTTTGATCAAAGTGGCGAAGCCGCCCAGGAACCATGTTCTTTAAAGTTCTTACCCATCGCACCTCGTCGGACCACCAGCGGTCCGCAAACTCATCGTAAATGGTGAGCTTATTTCGCGTGTTCGACATCACGATGGCTGCGTTTAGCCACTCTTGGAATCATGTAGGGCGTACTTTGTTGATAAGAACGAAAGCGTTGGCCGAACTGGTTTGCATAGCGCCGCTCTTTGAGCAGCGGCGCAACCACGCAGTAGCCTGTCCACAGGACAGCAAGGAGCATTTGATCGGGTGTCCAGAGCGGGACCGTCCATAGGGTCAAAGCAAAGGCCAAATAAATGGGCTGGCGTAGAAAACGAAACAATCCTAGCGTAGGTAAGTCAGGAAACTTCGGCGACTTATTTGCAAGCAAGGATAGCCATCCCAAGGCGCCGCTTTGCAACTCCACGCCCGCGTCGAAGATCGCTTTGATCAGTAGCAGCCATGCACCTAGGTATGCAAAACAGATAAGAAGCAACGCCGTTCCCTCGGCCCTCCACCAAGTAGTGCCGCTGGGTGTCCACAGCCAAAACAGAGTCAGTAGCTGTAGCGAAGCAACGATCGCATAGCTGGTGGTGCTCAATGACGATCCGTAGCCTGCCGGGGCGAGTCTTGCCAATAAGCCTCGTCCGGGTGCAGTCAGCAAGAGCGAGTGCGCTACCGGAAACTGCACAACCAGTATGATGTTGACCAAGTAAGACCAGGGGTGAGGAACTCGGCCAAGGCCAGTAGTGAGGCCGTAAAACATCGCGTAGATCATCGACAAGATTGCCGCAGCGAACATACTGTGGCACAGGACACCGGCAATAAGAGCAACCGCCTTCCGCCGTACGCCCGGAGGAGCGGCAAGCGCGTCGTCGATGAGGGTCTTTGCCCTCTGAATTCGCGGATCAATCATCACGTAGGCAGTACGCTTTGTCACATAAGATGGTTTTTAACTGTCTGAAACTGCCCATTTTTGAGTTTCTAGCACGCCGGGGCGCTATTAAACCCTTGCCCTTGCTTGGGGAAGACTCGGGAGCGTTTTGCTTGATTACCGATCAGAACAGGGCGTCCTGTTGAGGCATGGGCCATGCTGCCAGCGCCGGTAGCTCGGGAACGCGATTTTTAAGCGCTGCATGAAACTCTTCGGCGAAGGTAGGACAGTGCTGGTTGTTAGGACAGTGCATCATGAAGTACACGAGATAACCGGCACGCAAATAGCATTCACATCGATCGAGCCATTCGGACACCCATTGCGCGTTTTGAGAACGATCGGGGTGTAAGACAACCCGGGCATAGACGAGGTCGTTGTAAACCGTATCCAGAAGCGGTACGTCGGGTTTCTTGTGGCGGGCAGCCAGTACTTCCGGATGATTGCCATCGCCTTGGTAGATTGGTCGGCTATCAAACATCACCCGGCCCGCACAGTAACGCTCCAGCAGCGGCTCAGCGAGTTCTGGCTGCTGGAAGAATTGCTGATGACGTAGCTCCAGCACGTAGGAATATTGCTGTGGAAGAGCGGCAAAAAGCCTGTCGAGGCGGGCTAAATCCTCCGGTCCCAAGCTCGCCGGACACTGGACTAAAAACGGCCCTAGGTTCTCCTGCATTTGCTCCATGGCAAGGAAAAAGTAGCGAAGATCCTGAACACTTGGGCGTTCTTCGTGAGTAATCGAGCGAGGCAGCTTGAAACTAAAACGAAATCCGCTCCCGGCAACGGCAGCGGCCCAACGAGCTGTGGTCTCTCGATCAGGAACGCGATAGAAGGTGGTATTACCCTCAACGGTATTAAATACCTGTGAGTAGAGGGACAAGGTGGATTCGCCGGCAACGGGCTTCGGGAAAAACTGGTCAGTCCAACCGGGAAAACCCCATGCAGGTAAGCCAAGGTAGTAGTTCATAAATAGATTTTAAAAAGGGCCGACTACCATCTGGGCACTACGCTGGCCCTGAACGGAAACAGGGTAAGGGTTTCGATAGTAGCAATATCAACTATTGCTCTGCAGCCGTATCGTCTTGATTGAATACAGGCTTTCGTTTCTCCAAAAACGCCGTAATACCCTCGCGCGCATCCGCAGAACCCATGGTCGTGAGAAGCGCCGCTCGTTCCGCCGCTAGGAGCTCTTCAAGCGTCTTGTGTTCCGCGTCGTGGAGCGCTTCCAGCATTCCTTTTACCGCCAGGCGCGGTTGCCGTGCCAACTCTACCGCAAGCGCTATCGCCCGCTCTTTGAGCTCGTCCAGAGGCCATACCTGATTCACTAAGCCGATGGCGTGGGCTTCGGGGCCGGTAAGCGTCCTGGCGCGAAGGATCATATCCAGCGCATGCTGTCTTCCGACAGTTTTCGCTAAGCGGGCGCTTCCACCCCAAGCGGGTGTCGAACCGAGATCCATTTCCGGCAGGCCGATATTGGCGCCCTCTTCTGCGGCGAGGCGAAAAGTACAACCCAAGGGCAACTCCAGGCCTCCCCCCAGGCAGTGGCCAAACAAGGTCACCACGGAAGGCTTACCCATAGTCTCGATTCTACGCACGAGGTCCAATCGCTTGTCGAAAAACGCATCCACGCTCCCGGCCGCTTCGATTCCCTCCGGCAGCTGTTTTAGGTTCATGCCCACAGAAAAGTTGCTCGTACCTTCGGCGGTAATGACGAAGGCGCGAATGGACTGATCATTCGCAAAATCATCAACGACCTCCGACAAACGATCCACATATGCCAGGGTCATTCGATTTAACGGATCGTCATTGGTAGAAACAATCGCGACTCCATCGTCGCGCTTATTCACAAGAAGCGGTTCTGACATCGTTTTGCCTTGTTAGTTTGGCTAGTTGTCATCATTGGATGGTCGTTCGAGGACAATCCAATGGAACTCGAGTCGCCCATAAAACGCCAAGCGCTAAACCCCCAGATTAAATACTCTTCGCGCATTTTCGAACAGAAAGGCATCCTCCTGCTGCTGGGAGAGACCCAGCCTATCGAGCTGGCGAAGACACTGTTGAGGTGAGAGCATCGGCCAATTGGTGCCGAACATCACTCGTTCGGAACCGAGCCCCTTCATGTATTTGACAAAGCTCTCAGGCAAGCGGTGCACCGCATAGGCCGACGTGTCTACAAAGAAGTTCGGAAACTTAATGGTGAGCGAAATAAGCTCGTCAATCCAAGGAAAGCCAACATGGCCGCCGACGATCTTCAACTCAGGAAAATCCAACAGCACATCTTCGAGATAAGGAATAGGTCTGCCCGTTTCCGAGCGCATCAAAGGACCTGTATGGCCTATCTGCAGGCAAAAGGGCACGCCTAGGTCAACGCAAGCTGCGTAAATTGGATAGTAGCGGCGATCGTTTGGTGGAAGATCCCATAGCCAAGGAACGACGCGAACCCCTACGAAGGAGTTGCCATCAACATAATCTCGCAGTTCTCGTACGGCCTCCATTGGCCGGTGCAGATCAGCGCATGCTAGACCACGAAAACGATCTGGATACGCCTCTAGATGTTTTGCTACTTCTGCGTTCGTCATTAGCGGCCCCTCGGGCCCATGCCAAGCTGCAAGTAAGGAAATAGCAACACCCGCGTCGTCCATCGCCGCGACCGTCGATTCAGCCGTTGGCAAGGGCCGCGTGCTCTCCGGATCGGTCCAACGATTCAGTGTCGCGAGCCATGGAGCCGCCTGCATCCGCTCGCTGGTGATCTGAGCCCAGACGTCAACGATAGTATTTTCGCTCAAACCTTACCTCACCATCTCCATATACTTCATATGTGTAGTATTATGAGCCGGCGCCGTGCTGTCAAACTTTCTGAGAGAACGCACGTGCGCGTTTAATGAGGCGATTTGGCGGCCCAGGAGTGCCATCGCCACTACGGTAATCACTGGCTCCCCGGCCCAAATAGGTCTGCAAATGTCCGCCTCCGAGCAAAAACTCTATTTTCTACTTCAACTGTCTGCGCACGCGCTTCGCAAAGCCGCCGACGCTGCGCTCACCCAAGCGGTAAATATCACCACGGCTCAAGCCGCTGTCCTAACCGTATTGGAGAACGATGGACCGCTGTCACAGCGACAGATTGCAGCTCGACTTATGCAGCGAGAAAGCGCGGTTACGACAATGGTGGGGCGCTTGCGTAGCGCCGGCTACGTCCAACGAAAACGCTCCGAAACCGATGCCAGAGCCTGGGTTTTGGAAGCAACACAAAGCGGGAAAACCGCACTGCGACGTGCGGCTAAGCCCTTTGGGGAAATAAACACGCTTCTCGACGAGTGTTTTAATGAGAACGAAATTCAGGGACTTGCGAGAGGACTCTCGGTTGTCGTGCAGCGCTTAACGGATGAGTCCTCAGCTCAACGCAAGTAAAAGACTGGGGCTTGCACCCCAATCTAAAGCTAAGTCGAAACGCGAAACGATCGTGTATCAGAACCGATATTGAACCGATGCGCGGATTTCTCTTGGTAGCTCTGGGTTGATTGCAAAGGGCGATCTAGCCTTGAAGTATTCTTCATCAGTTAGGTTTGAGATGGTGAGTCGCGTGACCAGCCCCTGACCGCCCTCAAGTTCGAACTCATACTTTGCACCGATATCAACTCTGGTGTACGCGTCCAGGTCGAAGGTGTTTAGATCGTCAACGGGGCGGTCCGATTCGTAGAATAAGCCCCCTTGAAGTGACAAGCCCTGCAATGTGCCGGCGTTAAACTGATATTCGGCCCATAGGCTGAATGCAAAGTCTGTTACGCCGAACGGCACATTACCCACAATGTCCGGGTTATCGTCGCGGGTGAATTCCGCGTCCAAGTAGGTAAAGGATGCCACCACACTTAGGTGATCCCCGATCAGGCCCGCAGCGGAGAATTCAAAACCTTCGTTCTCCTGGAGACCTCGCTGCACAATGACGTTCCGCACCGGATCTTCAAACGGTGCGCCGTCGCGCTCAATAGCGAAAAGGGCCCCAGTCAGGAGTAAATTACCATCATAGAGCTCCAGCTTAGCGCCTAGCTCGATTTGTTCGCCGACCGTTGGATCGAGTTGCTCGCCGGTGTTCTCAAAACCTCCACCGACCGGGCCATTTGGCTCGAAGCTCTCGCTGTAGGTGGAATAAACCGCAAATGCCTCATTCAGTAGGTACAGCACACCGAATCGTGGCGTTACGTTGTCAGTCTCAAAACCGTTACCAATATTGGTCTCGAATTCGTCATAGCGTAGGCCCAGGAGAACGCGCCACTGCTCACCCACTTCGATCATGTCTTGAGCAAACACGCCTCGTCGCCGCTCTTCACCCCGCACCAACACGTTACCGACGCCGATAAGCGGGTCGGGTATCGCAGGTCCATTGATGTTGCTGACAAAGGTGACTCGTTCACCCCCCGAGATTTCGCGATCGTTGCGATCAATATCTGTTCGTTCAACACCCACCAACAGGCGATGCTTCAGACCACCGGTAAAGAACTCGCCATTGATATCCAGCGAGGTGTTTGTGTAGTCGCGACGATTAAGACGCCGGCGCGCTCGGATCGTGAAGTCGCCGGCGTCGTTATCGACCCCAAGTAGCTGATTGTCGTAGCGGTCACGTTGGTACTCCTGCTGATGCACCACAAATTTAGCGCCCCAGGAATCACTAAAGCGATGATCTACCTGAAGGAAGATGTTTCCCACCTCAGAATCGTAGAGCGACCAAGCTTGGTTGTAGATAGTGTCGTAATCCAGAGAAGAGATGATTTCACCGTCCTCCCCAATCAGTCCGTTGTCCTGAGGCCGATCGTCTTCGAGATAATCAGCATTCAGTAATAGGGTCGTATTTGCGGAGAGATCCCAGGCCAGGGCTCCGGAAAAAATCATTCGGTCCGAGCCAAATTCCTCACCACTATAAAATCTACGAAATGAATTACTGTCTTCCGATACGGCGTTTACTCGATAACGCAGCGAGCCATCTTTTGTAGCGGGCCCACCAACGTCTAAGTGGTAATGAGCTAGGTCAAAGCTGCCGAACGTGGCCTTAACAAAGCCCGACAGTTCGGAGGGCGGAGCTTTTGATACAAGATTGACGATTCCGCCAGGTGCAAGCGTTCCGTAAAGCACGGATGCGGGTCCCTTTAAAACCTCAACTCGGTCAAGGATCTCTGTCGCTGGAGAGGCCAGGTGAAAGAACGGCCGGCCGTCGCGGAAGTAATTCGAGCCGTTGGAGAGGGCAAAACCGCGTACCTGAAACGAAGAATAGGCGCCAAGAAAGTTATTGCTTTTTTGCACACTCGAATCGTTTTGGAGAATCTGATCCATGCGAAACGACTGCTGATCCGCCATGAGTTCCGCATTGATTAGAAACACCGACGCGGGTGTCTCAAGAATTGGGGCCTGCTGACGCAAGGCGCTGGAAGCCTCCGTATCGTAGTAGCCGATTTGTTGGCCGTGAACGATGACCTCTTCCATGATCGAAGGTTCGTCCTGCGACGATGATTGCGCAGAAACCGCAGACGCCAATAGCGCGAGCAACGCTTTGGAGCCGAAGGCAGTGGCCCTTGAACCGAAAGCGGCGCGCTCTGCCCTCCGACCCTTTCCAACGCGGGAGCGAGGATTTGCGTGTGTTTGGGAAGGACTTGCTGGAAGCTTTTTCATGCTCACGCCAGTTAGGTAATGATAATCATTAGCAAATGATAATACACCTATCGAATCGTAGGGCCAACTTTGAGTATCAAAAAGGTCTCGCCTGGCGTTGCTTGAGAGAGCTCGCCGAGATGCGGGTGTTTTTACTCAGGTTGGTGCTAACACGATTGCGTTGAGCCAGGCAGAACTAGTGGCAGGCAACCACAGGTAGCCACATGCGGGAAGCCTGCTACTGGGGAAGCGCTAAATTCTGCAGCTGTGAGAGCTGCGCCGAAGAGCCAATTTAATCCGCGTTGATTGCGACAACTCGTACGCTGATT
>JBCBZV010000171.1:0-7306 GCA_039815155.1 Pseudomonadota bacterium | reverse complement strand
CCGTTGTCGAAAAGATCCCAGGTCACGTCGAAGGAACCATCGAAGTTGGCATCAATCAAATCGTCCCAGCGCCGGGACGTACTACCGGAGGACAAAAAGAATCCGTTCAGTATGTCGGTCTGTTCGTTGTTCGGCCGCGAAAAATCGTAAGCCTCTCGCAGCTCGGCTGGGTCCGTTAGGTTCGCCTCTGCATTAAAGCGGACGTCATTCCGTCCGGGCACGTAACGACGGGCCTGACTGCCGGTGAACTGCCACTCGCCAAAAAGAGAGCCATCTTCGTTAAGGAAGTGCGAACCCACGATCTGGGAAGAGAAGAACTGGCGCTCTTCCCACTGACTCGTGTGCTGGTAGGTAGCACGAAACTCGTCGCCCTCCCGGCCTACAGATCGTTCAACGAAGCTTTCCGTCGAGCGAGACACCACGTTGTTCCACTCGAAAGTGTTGTTACCAATGTTGTAACCAACGGAGAGCAGACCGGAGATCTCGATGTTGTTCGTATAGGCCTCATACACCTGATCATCGGCGACGATACCGCTTGCACTAAAAGAACGGCGGATACCATTTCCCCGCTGCGACCAGCCGTTGGAATAGTTAACCGCCGAATAGAAACCCAGCTCGCCCTCTCCTACATAGAAAAGGTCTCCATAGCTGAGGCCAAGGCCTGCATTGGGCGTTGCACTTCGGAAGTCCAAATCCCAGTCATCTGCGAGATAGATACCGGCGATTCGCTGCAGTTCGCGCAGTTGCGTCTGCTCGAGGGTAAACGTCTGTCCCTGATCGTCCGTGAACTCACCACCATCGAGAACAATATCGCCAATGGTTTGGATGACGATGCTCTCTTGGCGCGACCCATCGTCCCAGCCGAGAAAATCGAAGGCGCCATTTATTGGATCGACACCGACTGTTTCCCCCGTCAAATCACTCACCATACCGACAGAGGCAGACACGCTCCCTGCGCGCTGATCGGGAAAAGTCTTCGTATTAATCACCAGATTACCGCCGGTAGATTCACCGGGCATAAACGGCAAGAAAGTCTTTTTGATATCGAGTTGATTGACAAAATTAGACGGGAACAGATCCAGGGGGACCGTTCGCTTCGACGGATTCGTTGACGGCATCGTCGCGTTATTCAGCGTAGTCGTAATGTAACGACCGCCCAGCCCACGAATGAACACAAACTTGTCGTCTTGGACCGAGATACCAGGTACGCGCACGATCGATGCAGCCACATCCGAGTCCCCGAAGCGGGTCAGTTCTTCTACACCGAGCGTATCGACAATAAGGTTCGTATCGCGCTCAGACAGCTCAAAACCGCTTGGATCGAAGCTGCCGAGAACAAAAACCTCTTCTAGCTGAGGCGCGGCAATGGTGACCACGTTGTCGTCTTCCGGTAGCGCAAGCAAAGCACCCCGGGAAATACCTGCCACCACCCGTACTTGCCGCGAGACGCCGTCCGTCGAGATTCGATAGAGTCCTCGTGGCACGGTCTTCGTCGCAACGCCCTGCGCGTTGGTTAGGACACCACCCTGACCTGCCGAAATCGTCACTAACTGCCCGGCGACTGCATCTGCGCCTCGGCGCACCGTTACCTGAAGCTCGCCGGTCGGCGCTTCGCGGCGCTCGGAAGATGACTGGGATCGGGAATAGACCTGTACCACGGCTTGCCCATCTCCATCCGACACGTCGATGATCATATCCACCAGCTGACCTGCACCCGCGGAGAATCTTTCACGCTGGATCACGCCGCTGGGCGCTGTGACTTCGACTAATCGCTGACCGCTGCCTTCGACGGTGATGAACAAGGAACCATCTCGACGCGTACGGCCAGCGTCTTCGCCGTCGACAGAAAGGCTAGCTTCTTCTACGGGCTGCCCACCATCAAAGACATAGACAAGAAGTTCGTCGGCAGCAAAGGAGCTGAGAGGGGCGCAAAGGGTGAGTACGAACGCGAAGATGAAAAGGCAAATTCCGCGAGCGTCAAGCCTTCGTGACATTGTGACCCCTGATAGGTTTCGATTACGACATAGCGGAACCAGCTAAGCCGGATGCGCAGGCGAATCCTAGGGGTGGTTTATTTCAGTAAAGTTATAGATACATGACGTTTTTGTTGCAATTCAGAGCGCGAAAATCGGTCACAAATAAAACCACGCTCGCCCGCGACGGGTGTTTAACGACGCTCTAGAAGGCGAAATCTAGCGAAGCACCAAAGGCCCGAGGTTGGCGCATATTAAAAAACGGGCGATCCGATAGCTGAACCTCACCGCTATTGGCCAGTCCCGCTAAGCTCACGTTCTCCGGTTCGTCCTCGTCCAACACGTTGGTCACATAGCCAGTGATGGTAACGCCAGAGAATCGGTATCCGGCCCGCGCGTTCACCATTAATGAGGAGCCGAGTCGCTCACTAAATCCTGGCCCCAGATCGTCCGCGTCTAAGTTCAAGATATCCGCATAAAAGCTCGATCGATAATTGGCACTTGCGCCGGCGAAAAACCCGTTGCCCGCACTGTAGTTAAGACCTAGGGTAATCGAGGTGGACGGTGAGCGACCCAGTTCATTTCCCGCTAAGTTCAAAGGAGGGTCGCTCTCCTCCGTAAAGATGAAGTCATCGACGCTGGTCTCCAAAAATCCGAGGTTCGCATAAATGCTGAGCGTCTCGCTCGCTCTGTAGTTGCTCGATAACTCAAGACCGTAGAGAGAGGTCTCGCCCGCGTTATCGATTTTTTCGAAGCCACGGGCATCCCGCACCCGAACCTGCTGATCCTCATATTCGCTGTAGAACGCAGTTCCGTTGAACACCAGGCGTCCATCTAGCCACACACCTCTCCACCCCGCTTCGTAGCTGATGAGAAACTCGGGATCAAAGGTATCCACCAGCACTTCAAGCTCGTCCGATCGAGAAATAAACGGTCCCCCAGCTCGGTAACCACGACGGGCGCTGACAAAGAAGGTGAGATCGTCAGACAGGTGGTAACTCACAGCTGCGCGCGGCAGCCAAACCCCGAACTCATCGGATTGAAGCGGCGTATCTGGGTTTGAGAACAGCGGGGCTACCGTAGAGCAGGGTAAGGAAACGATGGGATCCTCGCTGCCCACAAAAACTCCAGGAATGTTGGTGAGGCATTCGTCCGGTGCAGTCCTTGGGACCTCCGAAATCGTGCGCAGATCGTAACTCTCGTCATCGTAACGCAGCCCGAGATCTATCGACCAACGTTCCTTGGGTTCGTAGCGCCACTGGGTGTAGAACGCCGCATTCACCACATCTATCTCTCTTGGCACCGCCAAAGTGAAAATGCTGTCGATAGGCGTGACCGGGAACGGTGCGAAGTCGCTGATCAGCGAGACCGCCTCTACTGTGGCTTCTTGCTGAGACTCAAACCAATAGGCACCCACAATGCCGGACCATTTTTCATAATCAAACTCTAGCCGAAGTTCGGCGGTAAGCGTTTCGGTGAACCCAAAGAAGAAAGACCCCAATTGGCCAAAGGAGCTTGTCAAGCTAGAGCCATTGACACCGTCGACGTCCGCATCTTCATAGGTACTAACAAACCGAAGGCTGATCTCATCGCTAAAATCATAGGCAATGTCACTGCTAATTCGCATCGTTTCATAATCAACGCTGCGAATAAGGTTAGGGAATGACTCTAGATCGTTGGGATCAAAATCCGCAAAATTGGGATCGCTGATGGGTAGCGGCGCGTTTACGGTCCCTTCTGCAGCGCCAACACTTCGATCTGTATATTCGAAGGAGAGCATTGCACTAAGCGCAGCAAGCGCGTCCGGCTCAATTAGCAGCTTCCCTCGTGTTACCCACAGGTCGCGAAAGTCCGAGGACGAACCATCAAAACCCAAGTCGACAAAGCCATCGGTTTCTTGGTAATCCGTACTCAAACGAAAAGCCAACTGCTCGTCGACAATCGGCCCGGTGACCGCCGCCGCATACTGGCGACTTCCGAATTCACCGGCGCGCACTCGCGCGGCTCCGTTCCAGTCATATTCCGGCCGTTTGGACTGCACGACGACTGAGCCTGCGATAGAGTTTCGACCCTGTACTGTGGATTGGGAGCCGCGCAGCACTTCTAGCTGGCCGATATCCCACAAAGATTGACCGCCCCCCTCTAGTGCGTTCGACGATGCAGGAGCACCGTCAATAAAAATGTTAATCGCCTGACTCACACCGGCCGAGTCAGTACCGGAACGATCCAAACCTCGGATATTGATTGAGTTAAGGTCGTTTCTGATCACCGAGGTATTCACCGCCCGCGTTACCGCTTCACCAAGGTCAAAAACGACCTCCTGCGCAATGCGTTCCGCGGTAAACAGTTCTACCGAATCCGTCACCCGTTGCAGACCGAGTCCTTGCTTGGTGCCAAAAACAATAATCTCCTCTATTTCATTGGTGGCACGCGAAGGGGTCTCTGCCGGGAGCGCAGCAGGCGAAAGGCGAACGGTTTTCGGGGCAACGGGTTCCGCCTCAAAACCTGCATCAGCAAGCAGCAGTTCCAGCGCTTGCTCAGCTGTGTAGGTCCCTTCCAGCGAGATGGGTGCTTGGGTGTCGCCCAGCCCGCCTGCCAACAACACCTGTACTCCAGTTGTGGCAGTAAACTGCTGTAGGGCTTTGATTATCGGTGTGGGTGAAATAGAAAATTCATATTCGGTAAGCGAGAGTGCCTCCCCTTTTGCCCAAACCGGCTCCGGGTAATAAAGAAGTACCAAAAGTACCGAGTAAGCGAGCGGCACACGGAAGAAGGTCTTGCACCAGATAAGCGTATTTTGAAAGATTAATTGCACGTTCCAACCTACCGATGCCGATGGTGTAGCTGTTGTTTTCAATGTATTTCCTTACCGCCTAATAGCTCAGTGAACCCGCGTATCGCGCACTGACTGAAGCGCGACCCAGCCTCTACCCCGCGACCGCGTTTCCAATTCAAAAGTCTCCATGAGCACCGCCAGGGTCTCTTCTGCGCGGTGCGTCAAAAAAGTCCCAGATACGAGCCGATCTCGATCGATCACCAGTTCCGTATCTACGCGGTAGCCTAGGTACGGCTGCAAGGTCTTTAGGACGTCGCCGAGTTTCCGACGGTCAAACAACAACACATCGTCCACCCAGGACCCGATTTCCTCGACGGAGCGGCGACTGCGCTTCGACTCCCCATCTCCCATGACGAGCAACACTTCTTCTGTTTCTAGTGGTTTGACGGCCAAACGATCAGCGCTGCTTTGCTCGATCACCGCTACGGAACCCTCCCGAACGCTGACCTCTACGGTCTCAAAATCGAGCTTATTGACCACGAACTCGGTGCCTAAGGCCTTAGCCTCGACGTCAGCTGCGAAAACACGAAAAGGACGGCTGGTGTCCTTAGCCACGGCAAATCGAGCCCGCCCCTTATGCACAAGGACTCTCCGCTCTTGGGGCGTGTAAGCAACCTCCACACGTGAGTTCCAGTCAAGCCACAGCGACGATCCATCCGCGAGTACGTGTTGCTGGACTTCCCCGCGACGAGTGCGAAAGGTGGCGCGGGCTTCGAGCGCGGGGTTTTTCTCTGTGAGATCCCCCGCCACTTGGCCCGGAGAAACCGCGCGAAGCTGTAGAACATCGGTATGCAGGAGCACAGCTATGCCCAGAATCAGCATTGCAACCGAACCCAGGTGCAATAACGCCCGGCCGGGAAAGTCGAGCGCCCGGGCAATAAACGATTGGCAGGCCAGGGTGAGCCGCTCGCCCAAGCTCAATTTAGGGGCGGCCAGCGTCGCCAGGCTGGTTACCAGAGCCTGTGCTTCACGCATTGCTGCTTTGTGGGCTACAGAACGTGCCTCCCAAGCGGCGATTTGTTCCCGAGCAGAAGCCTCGTCCATTCGCTCTGCTCGCAAGAGAAGCGCGATTGCCTGTTCGCTAAGTTCGGAAGGAATCGTGTTTTGCCTTTTGCTATTCACAAGCGTATCTGTCGCTGCTGTCTACTTGAGACACCGCGCGAGGTAAAACCCGTAAATTTTTGCTTGCTGTTGGGTTTACTAGGTCTTTGGTTTGCTAGGTAAGCGAGGCCAGCCCGCAGAGAAATTTGCCAGCCTTAGTGTTCAGACTTATGCAAACAGTAGCTCAGTGCCTGCTTTAGGCGCTTCTCTACGGTAGAAAGGTGAACGCCAAAGTGGGTGGCGATGTCTTTTTGGCTAACCCCATGAACTCGATGCATGATCAAAATCTGTCGTGTCAGGAGTGGTAACTCCGAAATTGCCTTGTAGAGGAGCGCTAGCGACTGCTCACCCTCGATTACCTGCTCTAGGGGTATCGATACATCATCCGCATCCGACCGAGAACGGATGCGTGCTCGCACCGCCAAGCCTCTGTGGTGATTTTTGAGGGAATTGCGAGCAGCCTGGTAGAGATACGCGCGCAGATTGCTTGGCGGTGCATCTGAGTTGCGCCGCAGCAGACTTTCGACAATGGCCTGAAAGAGATCCCGCGCCGTTTCCGTACAACCGAGCTCGTTCTCAAGATAGCGCTCGACCTCAGATCGGTAGGTCTCTATCGCGTCAGTAGGCGATTCAAAGGCAACCTGCTTCATGACGAAAGAGTATCATTAATGAGAATCGTTCATAACAAGGCCGGTGATACGCGTATTAACAGAATACGAACTTCCATACCAGAAAGCTCAGGTCGGAAACTGATGCAATGACAAAATGGAAGGGTTTTAGATCATTTGCTCATAGAGCCAACGACGTTTGTAACGAAAGATTGTTGGCGGGCGCTGCGACGGTTTGTTTAGATAAATGAACACCCGCCAAGCCGAGAGGAATAGAGATGCGCCGTCAAAAACGCGATATGAATACCCGAGCTTTTGAGCGAGGCTATCAAGCTGGGGTTACGGGCAAGAGTAGCGAGAAATGCCCGCATTCAAGCGAAGCTCAGCGCATCAACTGGATCAGCGGCTGGCGAGAGGGTTACTCCGACCACGTCGCGGGCTTAACGGGTGTCTCAGGGATGCACCGAAGACCCCACTAGCCCACTAGGCTTTTCTGTCGGTTTCTTAAGCAACCCGCTGGGCTCTACATTGCCTCCGCTATGTCTCGACTATGGCTTCACTATGGCTTCACTATGGCACGGCTATGAAACCCGCCAGGCAGCCCGACGGATATAACCGCAGCTAAGCTCACCCAGCGGGTTTTTAACGGTTTCGTTGATGGGCCTGGCGCTGCTACGCGCTATTGTTGGCTAACTCTCATCGTCCTCATCCGCTTGCGACGTCATTTCAGGGTGAAAAATGAGCGAGTCGCCAACGCGCTCCTTACCTGCGAGCGCAGCGATCTTGGG
>JBCBZV010000105.1:0-14348 GCA_039815155.1 Pseudomonadota bacterium | reverse complement strand
CCAAGCCGGTATTGAACCCGTACCCGCTGCAACGGCCGGGAAACCCTCAATAAAAACGCCGACGTTTCGTTTGAGCTCACCGGCCCGACGCCAGTGTCCCATCAAAGTCAGAATGACCTTGTTCATATACTCCGCGGCATTACCAAAACCGGACATGTTTGCGCCCGTGCCGCAGCTAATATCCGCTTTCTTAAACGACCCGTAGAGACGCGCTGCCTCAACGAGTTGCTTTGCGGGAACCCCTGCAAGCTCGGAAACCGCTTCGGGCGTAAATGGTGCGACAGTCGCTTTCAGCGCTTCAAAGCCCTCGACTTCTTCGCGTAAAAAAGCGTCATCGTAAAGTTCTTCCTCAATGATTTGCCGGGCGATACAAGCGAGAATCGCGGCGTCGCAACCTGGGTGGCACTGTAAGTGGATGTGAGCTTTTTTGGCGACATCGGTCACTCGCGGATCGATCACGATCAGTTTCATCCCACGCTTGAGAGCGCCGTACAGATTCTTGGCAGGATTCATGCCCACGCCGCCGTTCATGGAGACGATCGGATTAGTTCCAACAAGCATTAGGCCATCCCACTCTTGGTGCCGGTATCCTCCCGCCAGCCATTGACCATGCAACGCTCCTGCGATGCCTTTTCCCGGTTGATCTATCGTTACCGATGTGAAGATCATCGGCGATTTTATTGCTTCCATGAAGGACAAAGCGAAAGCATGGGCTGGGAAGGTGTTGTAGCCGAACGTTCCAATGTAAATCGCAATCGATTCCGGTCCGTGCTGGTCGGCTATCGCGCTCAATCGATCTGCGACGTCTTGTGCAGCGTCACGCCAGCGAATCGGCGCAAGCTCTCCATCACTGCCTCTCTTGAGTGACTCGGTGAGGCGTGTTGGGAGACTGTGATAGTTGAGAAGCCCACGCCCTCGAATGCAGGAGTAACCACCGTAGGCCGGATTATGCTTGTTTCCGTGCACCGCGACTGGCTGATCGCTCTCATCGTAGTCAACTACGAGACCGCACTGCGCGTGACACGCGCGGCAAATGACGTGCTTTTTTGTCGTATCCATGGACTGCGTTTCCCCCGGACTTGCGCTATGGCGCGCAGAGATTTTTATCTTATAAGCAACTCTAATAAAACAGAGTAGACTGTTTTTTTTGGACTGTCATCCCCCGGAGAAAAGGAGAGACTGTCGGACAATAAAGCATGCTCGCGTCCGCGATATCGGTAGAGTAATTCGAAAGCGAACAGGCAATGGAAACTTAATCGTGTACTCGCCTCTACCGGTGAGAGAAACTCCGGAAATTGGCTCGCTCCTTAGGGCAAGCTATTTATTAACGGAGTTCCGCGTACCTGAAGCGAACCGATCTTCGTTCAACAAGAAACTTCGTGAACGGGAGGGCTACTAAAGCTATGATCGTTAACGCGGGGCTCCGAAGGGTCACTCGCCGTAGCAACGTTTGGTGGAAAAAACGATCTGAAGTGCCATCAGGGTTCTAAAACTCTATTTTAGTGTTGACTGCTATCGGCCCCGAGGCGCGCTTCTTGTAAGCCCGTTTTGTACATTCTTGTTGAGTGCCCGAAGCAGCCGATTTCGATAGCGTTCTGTCACCCAGCGGTCTCGTTACCAATTGGAGGTGTTCATGTCTGCAGACTGGAATTCGTCTGCTGTGGTTGTCGATTCAAGTCTGCCAGAAGAACTGCAAGACCGGATGACGCCAGCGGGTGTTCAGCTTGAGTTCGAGCAGAGTCAGCAGCTCTACAGAGAGGGTGAGCGTCACCCTTATTTGTATCTCGTGCAATCCGGCCGTTTTGCGTTGTCTAGAATCGGCAGAAGCGGGCGTAGGGGGACGTTTTGGATTGTTGGTCAGCGGGGAACATTCGGCCTTTGCACCGCGTTCCTGGGCGAGTCAGTTTCTTGTGACTGCGAATGTATAGAGGATGGCACGGTAGTGCGCCTAGACAGTGAGGCGCTCGCACAAATGATTGATGAGGATCATGACATTAGATGGGCCGTTCTGAGTTCCTTATCGCAACGCCTGAAAATGCATTCAATCGCGCTACACGAGGAACGCATGCTTCCGCTCAGCGTGCGACTCGGCCGTAGACTCATTCATGCCTGCGGCGCCAACGACCAGGTAGAACTAAATCACAGTGATCTTGCGGACTTTGTGGGTGCCTCTCGTTATGCGGTAGGCAAAGCATTGAGGGCTTTTCAGTCGAAGGGCTATGTGAAGGTTCACTATGGTTGTATCGAAATTTCTGATCGCCAGGGTATTAGGCGGTTTCTCTCAGAGGCATCCGACCTCGGATAATCTGCCATACACCGGAGCAGCTACGGGATCAGCAAAGTGATCCCACGCTAGGGCTCAGTTTGGCAACTTGTTGCCAGTTCTGGGACCGCTAAACCGGGCATAGTACTCCTTGGAGTGCATGCGGAAACGTACTGAGTTGTTGCGGTCACGAACTTCTGTTTTTTCACCTCCGATACCAAAAAGAAACGACCCGGGGTTGAAGTCATGAAAGCTGTCATCTTCCATTTGACAGTGGCGATAGCGGTTCAGAGCTCGCCAACCTACCGTCGTCCGCTGGCGACGCTCCATAGAGTTCGTCGCGCCAAGCAACGACTCAGATCACGCTTCCTATCCATACCGTGCCCGAATATCACAGCTGACGCTGATTGCGTACCGCGCTAAGCACAGTTGAGTAGCTCGATGATAGAAGCGGTTCTCCAGGCACCGCGACCTCACCAGCAACAACGGACGCTCGCTAACTCATGCGTCTGTTGGGTCCAGCAGTTTTCGGCGCCGGCGCCACTCGCTGATAAAAAAGGATTTACGAGACAGTGATGCGACTCACGACTCAAAGAGATAGAGCAACGTGCTGTGAGGCAATGGTGGCAAAGTCTTGCCCCACTGCAGTTTGCGCTGTTGCGCTTGCGATGGCTTCGCTTCTCTCCACAAACACGATTGCGAGGGCCGATTTATCGGATTCTGCTGAGAAGCGAGTGATCGAGAACATCGTTGTCACCGCCACAAAGCGAGAGCAGACCCTCCAGGAAATACCGGTTGCCGTTAGTGTCGTCGATGGTGAACTGATCGAAAACGCTGCGATTGTGGATATTATCGATCTACAGGCCAGCGTTCCGTCGCTAAGGGTAAATCAACTTCAAACCTCTTCGAGTACGAGTTTCTCCATCCGAGGCTTTGGAAATGGCTCGAACAATCCCGGCATCGACCCTTCTGTGGGCGTGTTTGTGGACGGTGTTTTTCGTTCCCGCGTAGCGGCGTCTCTCTTTGATTTTCCTACGCTCGAGCGAGTTGAAGTCTTACGTGGACCCCAATCGACCTTATTCGGAAAAAACGTTTCCGTAGGTGCTATCAACATAGTTACCGAGAGGCCCTCCTTTGAATCAGCGGGCTTGTTTGAGGGCACTATGGGGAACCTGGATACGATACGATTTCGGGGTACTGCTACCGGGCCGCTGACCGATACCCTGGCGTATCGCCTTTCGGGAACTACGAACAATCGAAGTGGTACCTATACAAACGTTATAGATGACTCTGACAGCATCAATGAGCGTGATCGCTGGTCTCTGCGCGGCCAGCTGCAGTGGGAGCCCAGCGACCGCTTAAACCTGCGCTTGATCACCGATGTTGATCGTATAGATGAGTCCTGTTGCGGCGCGGTCTTCCTAGAACAAAGCCCCATTACATCATTGATTATTGGGGGCTTGCTGGGTGGCGAGCTGCCCCCAGACGGCGCGCTACCTGGTGATAGATTAGTTGCTGTCGACCCGGAGCCGAGCAATACGCTCGACGGAGAGGGAGTGTCACTGCAAATCGATTACTCGGCAAAGACTGTTGATTTCACCTCGATTACCGCATTTCGAAAGCAGCTGGACGAAAATACCATCGACGCGGATTTCACTGGCGCGGACCTTCTGCGTCAGGCACGAAAACTCGACGTAGAAACATTTACCCAAGAACTTCGTTTCAGCGGCGAGTTGTCGACCAACGTGGGTACGTTCGATTGGTTAGCGGGCGGGTTTTACTTCAAGGAAGACCTGCGTTTTGACACGGCTGCGCTTGGAGGCGCTGACTTTCGAGCGTTTGGGAACGTCTTACTTGCGCCAAGCGGCAACAATCTCAGCTCCGTTGAGTTTCGCACGCAACTGATTGGCGAGCTTACCGCAGGCAGCTCGACGATGGGTGCGCTATTCCCGGAGCTTGCGCCCGACCTTGGTCCGACGGTCATCCCATCTGGCTCAGGCTACGGAGAAGGTCTTGGTCCAATGGGTACCTTTGATCAGGATAACTCACTGTTTTCAGCGTTCTTCCAAGCCGATTGGTCCATCCGTGAGAACCTAACTCTCACCATCGGCCTGGGCTACACGCGGGACGAGAAAGAAGTAAAAGGGGATTTGCTGCAGACCGACATCTTCCAAAACGTGGATCTCCAGCAGTTTGCCTCCTCTGGAGTGGCGCTTGAGGCAGCTAATTTGTTGGGGCAGAAAATTGGTACGCCCTTTAATCTGCAGAATCCGGAGGCCTTTTTCTCAGCAGTAGACGCCGCGTCTTCTTCTTCCTCCTTTGAGGCAGTACGTGCAGCTTCGCTCCGCGACGCGCAGCGCAATGCAGACGCGGTCCAGAGCGGCGCTGCGACGCCGAGCGCTTTTCTAGCAGCAGGACTGGGGCTGACCCAGCTGGGCGCTGCGCAGATCTTTGGGCTGGGCCCAAGTTTTCCCGTGGCGGGTGTGAGCCGAGAAAGTGGAATTACTTTAAGCGATGAC
This sequence comes from Pseudomonadota bacterium, assembly GCA_039815155.1. Lineage (GTDB taxonomy): Bacteria > Pseudomonadota > Gammaproteobacteria > Pseudomonadales > Halieaceae > Congregibacter. Next base: position 9,566 of record JBCBZV010000105.1, on the reverse strand, counting down.
GGTTACGTGGTGGACGACGCCTTTACCTACTCCTTGAAGGTCGCTTACGACCTCAACGACAACGTGAATGGCTATCTGAGCTATTCGACGGGCTACAAACCGCCAGCATCTAATCTGGTGCTAACAACACTGCCACCCTCGTTAGCAACTGATGGTTCCGTGGTTGGCCGATTTGCCGGGGGCGAAGACGTTAGCGTTATCGAGCTGGGGCTAAAGGCTGCCTACTACTGGGGCTCGATCAACCTTGCGCTATTCGATCAGTCAGTGGATGACTTTCAGTCGGTGGTATTTACCGGTATTGGGCAGCAGCTCTCGAACGCTGGCGAACAGACGGTCCGGGGCGTAGAAATCGATGCATCGTTTTCGCCTACGCCAGCGCTGACTCTGACATTCGGAGCCACATACTTGGATTCGGAGTTTACCTCTTTCGTTGCCGCACCTTGTCCGGCAGCGGGTTTTGTGTCGATAACCGATCCGGAAATCGTAGAAGCGTGTTTGGATCCCGCGGTAGATACGGTTGATCTTTCAGGCACACGACCGCCGGGGGTGCACGATCTGAGCGTTACGGCAGCTGCAAGCTATGAGTGGGAGTTGAGTAGCGGCGCCGTTATTTTTCCACGGCTGGAATACGTTTATGAGAACGACATTTCGTTGTTTGAACCCGATAACGGGCAGGCCCCCACACGGGGTGTAAATCAGCTTAACGCCAATATATTGTTTTTGTTCGGTGATGGCTTCGCGGCAAATATTTGGGGCCGGAATCTCACTGATGATGTGTCAAACATCGCGTTTTTTAATTCGGTGGCACAAGCTGGCTCATTCAATGCCTATGTCGTTGCGCCGAGACAATATGGTGTATCGATTAGGAAGACCTTTTGATGTTTAGCGTTAGCCTCAGATTATTACTAGCCGCGACTTTGCTTTTCACCCTAGTGGGTGCTGGTTTTTCGGATGCCTTGTTTGAAGAACGAGGAGATCGTGAGGAGGTGTTGCAGCGGGCAGAGCTCTATCGTGCACGCATTGTTCGTGATGCTTATGGCGTACCGCATATTTTTGGGGATAGAGATATCGATGCAGCCTTCGGCTTTGCCTACGCGCAAGCGCAAGACAACATTCGCAACATTGAGCAGAGTTTTAGATTTGCCCGCGGCAAAATGGGCGAAGAGAAGGGCCGCGAAGGGGCGAAAACCGACTATCTAATTGCTGCGATGCGTGTTCGTGAGACCTTCGATGAAAAGTACGAAACGGATTTGTCCCCCAAAGTACGATCAATTCTTGATGCGTATGCGGACGGTATAAATTACTACTGTGCTGAAGCTCCACGGCGCTGTCGCAAGGGCTTTGCACCGCTCACCGGGCGAGAGATTGCATCAGCTCCAAAGACGCGCGCGCCCTTCGTGTATGGCTTGGACGACATGCTCAAGAATTTGTTCAAGAAATCGGAAACCGGTCCTGACACCGCTAGCATCGAACTATCCGGTGACGAGTATTCGGCCTACCTAGGAGTTGATGCGTCGATCGTCGGCTCAAATGCTATTGCCGTTTCTTCTAGCAGATCTTCAGACGGCCACACCCGCCTGTTCTCAAACGCGCACCAACCCTTTGTGGGCCCCACGGCGCTATACGAGGCTCGAATAAAGTCTAACGAAGGTTGGGATATTTACGGGGCCTTCGTCTCCGGATCCCCCTTCGCGATCTTTGGCGCAAACTCAAATCTCGCTTGGACGATTACGGTGAGCCGACCTGATCTCATCGACGTGTACGAGATGACCGTTGATGACCCCGCGGACCCAAGAAAGTACAAAATCGACGGTGAGTGGAAAGACTTACACGTCACCAGTAAGAAGCTGCGCGTGAAGGTTTGGGGACCTCTTAAGACCACCGTTGAGCGCAAGGTTTACCGCTCGGAACATGGGCCGGTTCTTGAAACACCCAATGGCTGGTTCGCGATTTCCTTCGCCGGCTACGGCGACATCCAGTCGATGGAACAGCTGTATGGAATGAACACGGCCGATACTAAAGAGCAGTGGCTGGAGGCTATGGAAAAGCAGGGCGTTGCAGCCTTCAACGTTATTTATGCCGACAAAGTTGGAAACATTGCCTACTACTACAACGCGCGCGCTCCAATTCGTTCACCGGAATGGGATTGGAGCACAGTGGCGCCCGGTGACCGGGGAGATTTGCTTTGGCGTGGCATCCATCCATTTCGATCGGTGATGCCTTTCGTGGAGAACCCGGAGTCCGGGTACGTTGTTTCGGCCAACCACGATCCTTTTCACGTTACGGGAGTTGAAGACGCAGCAAACCCCGACGACTTTCCCGCTCATCTAGGGGTGATAAGCGAGACTAGCAATCGAGGACTCCGTATTCATCGTCTATTCGATCAAGATACTTCTATCTCAAAAGAAGAATTGATTCGCTACAAAATGGACGGCTACTATGCGTCGGACTCTTACCTCATGCAGCTTCTCAGGGAGCTCTTGAGTGATCCCCTGATAACAGAAAGCAATGAATTCAAAAACGCCGCAGAGCTACTCGCAAGCTGGGACGGCAACACAGAGATGGAGAGCCGGCAAACGGCTCTCGCAACTCGAATTGGTCATCTTCTGCTGGGCATTCAGCTTAATCCAACGAAATCAGAAGCCATAATGAAGGATCGTCCGGCCGCCTTGCGCCGCGCAATTGCTGAGCTCAATGCTGGTTTCGGACGCATAGATCCCAAGTGGGGAGAGGTAAATCGTCTGCGAAGAGGAGAGTTGGATCTTCCCCTACGAGGCGGGCCGGATGTATTGCGGGCCGTCTACTCGACTGATAGTCCAGAAGAGGGAGCGCTGTCGGCAATAGCGGGCGATAGCCTGCAGTTTCTTATTGAATGGGACGAAGAAGGTTCCATGAACTTGGAGAGTGTCTACCACTACGGGGCGAACAAGATCGACGAGACGTCGCCGCATTACGCAGATCAAGCGGAGCTATTTGCGGAAGAGGGATTCCGAACGCCGCCAATGACAATGGAGGCTGCAATCCAGGAAGCCACAGCAAACTATGTCGTGGGTCTGCGCTAACGACCGTGGCGATGCAGCGTTCCAGGTAATGGAGAGAATCTATAACTATAGGGCGTGCACGCCGAAGTTCGCGGTGCCAACGCCCAGGGCATATCCACGAGGCGATGTCTACATTGAGGCGTAAGAACTAAGCCAGCTTAATCGCTTGGACGAGCGAAAGAGACACAGCCAGTTTGCGGTTTGATGAACACGAGCAGCCAGCTCACCACAAACTAGCGGTTAAACAGCAACTCTTCCGCCCTGGCGGCGACACCGAACAGCAGACTTTGATTGACAGAGCTTTGGTCCGGATTCCCGGCCGCGAGAACAACCACGTACGCACCTTTGTCGTCGGACTCAAACAGCCAAGCACCGGAGGTGGTCATGGAGCCACCCTCGTCATTGCCGATACCGCCCGATTTAAACCACACCCGATCCCAGCGAGTACGCACGCTGAGGAGGGCCGTATTTGCGCCGGCTGCTTGGTCCATCAACGCAAAGGCTGCGCTCTGATTGTCAAAACGACGCAGCGAGGCGATCACGCCGCATACGTCAAACGCTGTCGCAGCCCAGCTTCCCTCATAGAGCGCATCGAAATTTCGTACCCCCGTGAACACTGGGCTACCCAGAGGCTCGATACTGTTTTCGTAAATCGCGAGCTGTTCTTCCTCGCTACCTCGCGCAAAACTATTAGCCAATTCGGTGTTGAGAACACCAAAGAGCTGCGCGACATCTCTATTCAAGAGGAACGGCGTCATTAGCTCCTCATTGCGATGGCCGAGTGGCCGCAGCCGTGCTTCGAGTAGCGCCCGCCCTAGAAGTACTTGAAGATGATCTGTTGCCGTATTGTCACTGTTGCCCATCATCAGCGACGCCAGATCTGCAATGGGCAGCTGCGTTCCCGCAGGCTGATCATTGATAAAGGCGTTTGACTGTTCGAACAGCTGCGGATCGAGTCCTACCATGGCACTCTCGCTGATCCTACCCGCGACGATTTCTTCCGTTAAGGTTGCGAGCACCCAATACTTATAGACCGATGCGATGGGAATCGCTGTGCGGGCTTCTTTGGTATAGATTGCTCGGCACTGGTCGCTTTCTATTTGTGCTACCAGCATTCTCGTGTCCGCGGCGGCACCGGCAAAGGCCTCCCCAAGTTGCATAAAGTTGCGATTAGCGACTTCGGGAATGACGTTGGAACCTCCGCGAGGCCAGCCGGTGGTAAAGCTCATACTGGTTATACCGCCACCGTCCCCATAGCGGGATATAAGAAAGATATTGAACCCCGGATTATTGGTGCCGCGGGGGTTTACGACGGCGCTCGCGAGCACGGGAGTTACACCAATCAGGTCTGTGATTTCAGGATCGCTGACACTTGTCCGAAGGGTGTTTATGTCCTGCTGAATGGCGGCGATGCTGCGAGATTCTATGTAGGTCGAGTCAAAGTGCTCTCTAATCTCTGTCTCGCTGGTACTAGAATCGCGTAACTCGTCGAGGAGCCAGGATAGATGCTGAGGGGCATTACCAGCAGGTAACACAAACCCGCCAACGTTATCGCGAAACAGCGGATCAATGGGGCGACGAAAGCGAGCGACTACTCCAGGAATTTCGGCGTCGGCAAATTCTTCAACGGTCTCCGCATCGATATCGAATGCGCACGCGTTCCCGGAGGCCGACTGGCAACGCTCCCAAGCGTCGAAGAGCCAACCGTTAGCAGGCGTGGCAGTGTAGGTTTCCTGATAGGCCCCATTGATATCAAAGCGACAGGGGGATTCAGCGGCGGTACAGCTGCGGTCGGGCGTCTCTGCGGAAACGCTCCCCTGACCGCTGATCTCCACACCGTGTCTACAGCCGCTCATTGTGAGCATAAGGATGATGAAGCAAAGAGAGTTTTTCACTAGAGCTCCTTCTGGAAACCGATATCCAACGACTAAGACCAAGCCCAAATAACGTTAGTTAGCTTCCTAATCGCGCGAAAAGCTAAATGAACGGCTCAAAATCGATCGACGAAATCGTAACTGCTTTATCGACCGATCGCATCTATAAGCGCTTTCTGCGCGCCGTCCCTGATCGGACCCGGTTCTAGAGAAGCGTCGTTACACATCATAATCAGCGAGCTCTTTAGTTCGGGGAATCTTGCGTAGTACGTTGCGGTTCCCAGCCAACCGCCGCTATGGGTGAAACTCCTATAGCCAAATTTCTCGCCTACATATTGACCGTTAGCATAGAGGTACTCGTCGTCGCGAAGCTGGCTATTTGGTGTGTTCATCAGCTCAAGAAAGGTTGCGGGGTCGTTACCGAGCTTTGGCTCGTAGAATTGCTGATCCCAAATGAGCATATCCTCTAGGTTCGTATGCAAACCTCCGTCACCCACCCAAAACAAATTCGTCATGCTCGTAATGTAGGTGCCGGATGGGTCTCGATCGTAGCCTGAAGCCCGATTGGCCACGATTTCCACCGGGTTGTCACTAAAAAAGCTATGGGTCATACCCAAAGGTTTGAAGATACGCTGTTCTGCATACTGTCTAAGACTTAATCCAGAAACCTTTTCCACTAACATCGAAAGCAAGAAGTAGGCTAGGTTGCTATAGCGGAGTTCCTGATTAGGGGGAACTGCGAGTGGTAGCTGCTGTACGACTTCGTAGAACTCATTGATCGTCAGGTAGTCCTCGTTACCTAAACGAAACGGTCCGCCCGCCGCCGAGCGCAGGTCTGTCGCGCCTTCAGCTCGAGGCCCTTCATAAGACCCCGCGATCAGTTCATAGTCGCCCATACCGCTGGTATGGCCAAGCATATTGCTAATCGTGATCTTGGTCCCGTAGTCCCTGAGCTCAGGAAGATAATCCCGAATATCGTTTTCCAAGTCGATCTTTTTCTCGTCAGCCAGCAGTAGTACAGCCATCGCGGTGAACTGCTTGGACACGGATGCCATTCGATGCACCTGGGAGCCGTCTAGGGGTACCTCAAGCTCCATATTCGCCAGCCCGTAGCCGGCTTTATGTAGCCATTTGCCGTTGTGGATCAAACCTACGTTACAGCCCGGGCTCTGCTTATCTATTACCGCAAAAAGAGAATCGATTTCGGTGTTCAATTCTGCTGATGCAGTTCTACAACTGAGAAGCACACAGCAAGCGAACGCGCAAAACGCCGGCAGTTGCACGCGCCGTATAACTAACTCTTTTCCTAACCTGGGGCCCAAGAGAGCGTTACCTAATTACAGATAGTACTTAAGCAGTAAGCGCAGAGAGCCTTTGACATCCGACGCTACTGCGGCGTTGAGGCCCAATGCGCTTTTAGGAGGGTTCTCGCTACTCTCATTGCGTCGAGCTTGCAGGGATGAAATACCGTGGATGGCGCCTAGCAAAACACCGCTTAGTTGTTTGCGCTCTAGCTCGCTATGCTCTGCGGGGAGTAACTCATTTACCGATTCAGCTAATTCGTTAAAGCAGGTATGGGCCGCGCTTTGGAGTGCTGGATGTTTCGAAAAGTCGGGTATTAGACCGCCAAGCATTACTTGGTAGATGGTCTGGTTATCGAGGGCAAACTCGACATAGGCAGCGCCCATCTCCAGGAGTTTTTCACCCGGTGCGCTTGCTTTTGCTTGCGCACTCTGGAGTCGGCCTTTCAGTTCGACGAATCCTTTAGTGGCAATTGCAACGAAAAGATCGTTCTTGCTAGCGAAGTGATGATAGGGGGCCGCTTGGGACACGCCCGCTTTACGTGCAAGCGAACGCAGACTCAGCTTATCGGTGCCTTGCCCCGCGATTTCTTCTATCGCCAGTCGTATTAGCTCCGGTGCGAGATCACCGTGATGATACTGCTGTCTATCAGTCTGAGGTCTTTGTTTGCTAAGAGTGGTCATTCGTACCGTATTTTGCTTGAATTTTCTCAAGAAGGACTCAAAAGAACTCCTACGCGCTAAAGATACTAGCAGGCTTTTGCGCATTCGCTTAGGAGCAGCGTCGCGCCGAATTTCGCCGTTTATCGACCTAGCCGAGAATGTGCGGGAATTTTTTTTCCGACCATACGTACTGTATGTAGGGCAGCGTATTTGTTTACGTTTGTCCGAGATCGAGCAGAGTGGTTTTTTGAAAGGCGCTACAGCTTTTACCGAATTCTCACTCAAGCTCTCTGAATGACGATCTTGTAAGAACTAAAGATTTCGTTCAGGTTCACACCCCCTTAGCACCTGTTTGGTACCTATTTCGTACCTATTCAAACCCGCAACCTTTGCGGGTTTTTTTGTTTATCTCGTTTATTTACGCAGATCGGCTTGGTGCGATATAGGGTAGGTCGAAGAGTTACTGCGGATTCCACGATCCAACTTTCCCTGCTGCCTGCTTTGGCAACTGAGTTTTGCTTGCATTAGCGCTGCAGTTGGCAAACAGTTCGGGCTATGGAAGCCGTTACCTCAGCGAGTGAAAGCGCCGCTCGACGTGTACTTAGCGAAGCGTTTCGAAACGACCCAGTCATGAACTGGATCTGCCCCGGGTCCGCATTCGTGCCTACGCTCTTTCGTCTGCTGACACCGCTTTACAGCCGGCAGGGCTTTGCCATCCTGACCGATGAACACACCGCCGCTACCTTGTGGATGTCGCCCGGGAGAGATGTACACCTGGGGCTGAGTGCCTTACCGGTAGCACTGCGCGTACTAAGTATTTGTGGGATTGCCGGTCTTCGTCGCATTAGCCAATTCGAAACCGCGAGCAAACGCTGTAAACCAGAAGTCCCTTTTTATTATCTGTTTGCTATCGGAGTTGTTGATCAGGCAAAGGGGCAGGGCGTCGGCTCTCGAATCCTAAAACACAGTTTGCAGTGCTGTGACGCTCGGCAAACTCACGCTTACTTGGAAAACAGTAATCCCGCCAACCTTAGCTTTTACCAAAAGCACGGGTTTGAGGTCATCGGAGAGACGACGCTCGGAGACGAAGGCCCGCCCGTTTGGTTTATGCTTCGCCAACCTCGTTAAACGTTATGGCGGATGAGAAGCCGATACTACCTGCAAAGAGAGTTCTGATTTACCTCCCTAAGAGCACGATCTTAATGAGCGCAGGGCTCATAAAAGATCTCTGTTGGGTAGCCGCAAGGGCCGCAGAAAACCAACAACTCAATGGTAATGAGAAGGCGATTGATTTGTCGCGAGTTGACCAACCGGCTTCGGCGAGTCCTTCAAAGGTGCGAGGGCAAATCCACGAAGTTTTAACCATGAGCGGTAATGGCCGACCTGTGTCAAATTTTTCCGGTGGGAAGCTCACCGTCGATACGTCGCTCGATGCCTTAAAAGAACCCTTCGATCTATTGTTTCTGTCTGCCTTTTGGGGGCTACCCGATGAAGCGCTCAAGAGCAACAAAGTGCTGATTCGAGCGCTACCCAAAATTCAAGCGCAAGGTGTGCCCATCGCTGCCCTGAGTAACGCATCTTTTCTGCTTGCTGCGGCGGGGCTGTTAGATCATAAGCTCGCTACGGTGTATCCGCTCCAGGCGGGGGACTTTATACGCCTGTTCCCAAATGTCGACCTTCATCCTGAGCGAGCAATGACCGACGCCGGGGGAGTCTACTGTGCGAATGGCATAGCATCCGGCTGTGACCTTATCGTCTCGATGCTGCAGGCTCTTTTCGGGGAGTCGGTCGCGCAGCGCCTCAGTCGGGAGTTTCTCTTGGGCTTTCAGCGCAGCTACGAGGTAGCTGATGTCGCCTTTGACGGCCAGAAATATCATGGAGATCAACAGGTGCTGCGAGCCCAGGCACTTTTGGAGCGCGATTTTCAAAAGCCCGCACATGTAGAAGCTCTAGCAGCGGAGCTCGGGATGAGTCCGAGAAACTTCTCCCGCAGATTTCGGGCCGCTACCGGCAGCAGTGCGAGCCAGTATTTACAACGCGTTCGGGTTGAGGCTGCGAAAGACCTCCTTCGCGAAACGGACCTTGCCATTGCGGAGATTGCACGGCGAGTGGGTTATGAAGACCTGAGTTACTTCAGCCGAATGTTTGAGCGAACGACTGGTGCCTTGCCTCATATTTTTCGTGATCGGTTAAGGCTGAAGTAAACCCGTAGCCGCACCTTGGAGAGAATCTGCTTATAGCCAATCACCCGCCGGGCTTCTCACTCGGCCACACAAACATCTTTTATCCAATGAAGAGCGCCCGATCTTTGGAATTATTGATACTCCGCTACGGTGTATCGAGGCCAAGGGCCAGGTCGCATACTCGAAGATAGCGTGCGTCTTTAAGCAACAAATCACCGTCGTTATTGCTCATGTATTTCCGCCGAAAAAGTTCGGCACAGGCAAGCTTAGCGCCGTCCCCATCGGTCGCCTGTTGGTGTATGCCCTCGCTGAGCAAACAGACGTAGTAATACAGATTTGCCATTGCACCCACCACGTCTTTTATGAGCAGCGTTTGCAATGGTGCCTCGGCTGCGTGCAGTGCGTCTAGGCGTTGCTCGAGCGTTTTGTAGTAGCTTTGAGCGTGCTGCTTTTCCATCGCGCCGAGTCTGAGCTGTTCTAATTGGGAGGCAAGCCTACGCAGAT
>JBCBZV010000049.1:0-28622 GCA_039815155.1 Pseudomonadota bacterium | reverse complement strand
CGACCCCAAACACTGCCGAGTTCCAGACCGATCACACCTGCACCAATGACACCCAGACGCTTGGGCACTTCAGTGAATTCCAGAGCGCCCGTAGAATCGACAATAAACTCGTCATCGATCGGAGCGGGAGGTATATGGACAGGCTCAGAGCCGGCCGCAATGATCACAGACCCGGCCTCTACAACACTGACTGAACCATCAGCCGCGGTAACCTCTACATTTGCACCGGAGAGAACCTTTCCGCGCCCGTGGATCAGGGTTATGCCGTTGTGCTTAAAGAGACCTCCGACCCCTCCCGTGAGCTGAGATACAACCTGATTTTTTCGTTCCAGCATTGCGCCAACATCAATCTTCGGACCATCAATGCCAATTCCATGCAGCGCGAACGTGTCCTTTGCTTCATGGAACTTGTGACTCGAATCTAAGAGGGCTTTTGAAGGTATGCAGCCGACGTTAAGGCAGGTACCTCCGACGACCGGCTTGCCGGAATCATCAGACCACTCTTCTACCACCGCCGTATTAAGGCCAAGCTGAGCGGCACGGATCGCACCCACGTAACCGGCGGGGCCGGACCCGATCACTACCACATCGAAACTATCTGCCATGGTTCTAGTTACCCTCCAAAATTTTGAAAGCGGATCCCGCCAAGCTACTAAAGCTGGAGCAGGATGCGAGCTGGGTCTTCAATGAGGTCTTTCACCGCCACCAAAAACTGGACCGCGGTCTTACCGTCGATCAGCCTGTGATCATAGGAAAGGGCGAGATACATCATTGGTAAGATAGTTATTTCTCCGTCCACAACCATCGCGCGTTCTTGGATCTTGTGCATACCAAGTATCCCTGTTTGCGGCGGATTTAGAATCGGCGCGCTCATCAGCGACCCGAAAACTCCGCCGTTCGAAACGGTGAATGTGCCTCCGGATATGTCTTCAATACTGAGTTTGTTGTCACGCGCTCGGCGTCCCAGATCGACGATCGCCGCTTCTACATCCGCCAAACTCATAAAGTCTGCATCACGTAGCACGGGTACAACCAAGCCATTCGGGGCCGATACGGCCACACCAATATCCTGGTATCCGTGGTAGACGACGTCGTTGCCGTCGATCGATGCATTGACTTCCGGATAGCGCTTTAAGGCCTCGCAAGCTGCCTTGACAAAGAAGCCCATGAAGCCCAATCGCGTGCCGTTGTGCGTTTTCTCGAACTGGTCTTTGTACTTCTTTCGCAGCGCCATAACCGGCGCCATATTCACCTCGTTGAAGGTGGTTAACATGGCCGTCGATTGAGTGGCCTCAAGCAATCGCTCAGCGATCCGCGCGCGCATGCGCGTCATCGGTACTCGCTTTTCTATACGCTCACTGGACGGGCCATTCGGCACGTCGACCACTTCGTTGCTCGCTGTACTACTGGTTTCGCTTTCCGCCGGGGCACTGTCCTGTGCCTTCATAAAGGAGACGACATCTTCCTTGGTGATACGCCCGCCTTTGCCGGTGCCGGCGATAAGAGCTGCATCCAGCTTGTGCTCCTCGACCAACTGTCTTGCGGCAGGACCCATTTCCGCCGTGCTGTCTTGAGTAGAACTTGCCTCGGATTCCGTTTTCGAACCCGATTCAACCGAGATGCTTGGCGCCGGGGCTACAGCGCCCTCCGTGATCGATGCGAGGAGCGCTTCACTCTCGATCGTCACACCCTCGCCTGCATGTATTTTTTCAAGTACGCCATCCGCAGGCGCTACCACTTCCATCACCACCTTATCGGTTTCAATCTCGACAATAAGCTCATCTCGTTGGACAGTTTCACCCTCTTTCTTGTGCCATACGGCAACTTCTCCGTCTGCTACGGATTCGGGAAAGGCAGGCGCTTTGATATCGATGGCCATGGTTCGTCCTTATCTTTGGTGCTTATTACTAGCGAGTGATTAGATGCTCAATGCTTGGTTAATAAAGGCTTCTTGCTGCGACAAATGCAGAGCCATATAGCCTGCAGCAGGGGCAGCGGACGCTTCCCGGCCCGCATAATTTAGATAGATGTCCGGCTTATGGGATATTAGGACCCTGCGCATGTGATGCTGGCTCGAGTACCAGGCACCCTGATTCATGGGTTCCTCTTGGCACCAAACCGCATCTCGGATATTGGGGTACTGGGATAGAATTTCCAGAAGTTGTACACCAGGGAACGGATACAACTGCTCCAAACGAAGGATTGCGATGTTTTGGATCTCCCGCTCTCGACGCGCAGCCCTTAGGTCGTAGAACACTTTTCCAGAACACAGAACGACTCGTTCTACCGCGTTATTATCGATGTCATCGCTCTCGTCCAGCACATTATAGAACTGGCCGTCCGCAAGCTCTTCAAGGGTCGACACCGCTTCTTTGTGGCGTAGCAGGCTTTTAGGTGACATGACCACAAGTGGTTTGCGCAGCGGTCGAATGGCCTGGCGCCTCAGCATATGAAATACCTGAGCGGGTGTTGTTGGAACACATACCTGAATGTTGTGCTCCGCACAGAGCTGCATAAACCGCTCTAAACGAGCCGAGCTGTGTTCCGGTCCCTGCCCTTCATAACCGTGCGGTAGCAGCATCGTAAGGCCACAAAGACGGCTCCACTTATGCTCTCCGCTGGTGATGAACTGATCAATAACAACTTGCGCGCCATTTGCAAAATCGCCGAACTGTGCCTCCCAAATAACTAAACCTTTAGGGGAGGTGGTCGCATAGCCATACTCGAAGGCCAGCACCGCTTCTTCCGACAGCAAGCTATCAAAAATTGTGAATTCTGCCTGTTGCTCGGCCTCTTCGTTGCCTTCTTCTGTGCTTTCTCCTGTGACTAGGTGCTGCAGCGGCACGTAGGCACCGGACTCTCGTTGATTGTGCAATACCGCATGTCGGTGTGAAAAAGTGCCTCGGCCGACATCCTGACCGGTAAGCCTTACCGGGTATCCAGCCTTTAATAACGACGCATAGGCTAACGTCTCGGCAAAACCCCAGTTCGCCGGAAGCGCGCCGGCGGCCATTTTTCGTCGATCTTCAAGGATCTTATTCACCTGACGCTGCACGGGAAAGCCATCAGGAGACCCATTCATTTCCGTAGCCAAGCGTTGCAACTCAGCTAGATCCATTCCCGTATCGCTCTCAAGAGTCCACTCGTGGCCCAGATAGGGAGTCCAATCTACAAACAGGCTCTTATTGGGCTGTGACACCAGGGATGAAACGAGAGGCTCGTCTCGATCCAGGGAATCCCGATAGCCGTCAACAAGCGATTTATCGTCTTCTTCTGTTAGCACACCTTCTTCTACTAAGCGCCGAGCATAAATGTCGCGAGTGGTCGGATGCTTACGTATGGCCTCGTACATGAGAGGTTGGGTGATGGCAGGCTCATCCGCTTCGTTGTGGCCGCGTCTTCGATAACACACCAGATCGACAACTACGTCGCGTTTAAACTCGTTTCGATAGTCCGTGGCCAGCTGGGTGACGAACAGAACAGCTTCTGGGTCGTCTGCGTTGACGTGGAAGATCGGTGCCTGAACCATCTTCGCAACGTCAGTGCAGTATTCTGTCGAGCGCGCATCCTCCCGGCGACTGGTTGTAAAACCAACCTGATTGTTCAGTACGATGTGGATCGTCCCGCCCGTCTTATAGGCCCGGGTTTGAGACATCTGGAAGGTCTCCATAACCACACCCTGCCCCGCGAATGCTGCGTCGCCATGGATTACCAAGGGGACTACGGTAGAGCCTACCGGGTCTTCTCGTCGATCCTGCCGAGCGCGCACAGAGCCCTCTACGACTGGGGCGACAATCTCCAAATGAGAAGGATTAAAGGCAAGAGCGAGATGCACCTCTCCACCTGGAGTCATAACGTTGGATGAAAAGCCTTGGTGATATTTCACATCACCGGAGCTGTCATAAGTGGCACGACCTTCAAACTCGGCAAACAGCTCTGAAGGACTCTTACCGAGTATGTTTACGAGAACGTTAAGTCGTCCCCGATGCGCCATTCCAAGAACTATTTCTTTGGCGCCGTATTCACCGGTTCGCTGGATCATCTCCGCCAACATCGGTATCAGGCTTTCACCGCCTTCTAAACCGAAACGTTTGGTGCCGGGGAACTTTGAACCGAGGGATTTTTCGAGCCCGTCTGCCTTGATCAAGCGACGCAGAATCGTGCGCTTCATCGCGGCGCTGTAGTCCGGTGCGGAACGCACGGACTCCATGCGATTCATGATCCAGGCCCGCTGTTCCGTGTCTACGATGTGCATAAACTCGGCGCCCACCGTGTGGCAATAGGTGCGCTCAAGCGAGTCGATTATTGTCCCAAGAGAGGCTGCGTCTGTACCGATGGCTAGGGTGCCGACCTGAAAAACCGAATCCAGATCGGCTTCAGACAATTCGTGAAAGGCTAATTCGAGGTCTGGAACATGTTGGCGCTCGGCCAGGCCGATCGGATCGAGGCTGGCTTTTTGGTGGCCACGCTGTCTGTAGGCAGAAATTAACGCGAGCACACGCACCTGCTTACGCTCATGCTGCGTCGCCTGGCTATCGTGGGCGACGGTCGCTTCCGTACGAACACGCATCTTGCTAATACGCGCGAAGCGATCGCGGACCGTGCTATGAGGAACTTCTCCTAGCATCGTGGTCTTTGATTCGACCCGCGGTAGTCGATCAAAGTAGTCACGCCACTGGGCAGGGACTGCGTTGGGGTCAGTCAGGTAAGCTTCGTATAGGTCTTCCACATAGGTGGCGTTGCCACCCGCGATGTGCGAACTGCGCCGGAGCAGTTCCATCGAGCCTTCTTGCATGTGTCCCCCAGAAGAGCGTAAAAACTGACTCGCTCTTGGTCGCTGCTGTTGACCAGCCGTCTCGCGGCTATTTCCTGGCTATTTCCTGGCTATTTCTTGGCCATTTACTAGCTATAACCTAGCTATAACCTAGCTATTAATTTAGCTACTGCCTTACCAATTCTTCTCGCCGAATTCAGGCTTCTTTTTAACTAACTCTCGGGCCTAAATTTCGACACTTTTTTGGCTTTTATCCAGCGACTGGATTGCCTTGGGCAACCATTTCGCTGTCCATTTGAGCGCTCATGTTTGACCACCTTTATTGGGGGGCCGATGTTTGAGTGCCGAGATTTGAATACCCGAGTAGTCGATTGCAAGTAACGCATGAAAAATATCGCGTCTCCCGCACCATCGCGTGCGACCTATCCATCAATGACCAAACAAAAACCCATTAACAATCGAAAACAAAGGCCAGCAAACGACGACTAATCGGGACCAGCTATTAGAATGGATAGCATCGCCTTGCTCGCGAGCAATTATGCCAGCAAAGCGGGCTCGCTAGAAGCGCAAAAGGCCCGTTAAGGCGCGGATTCCCACTAGATAAGGGAGGTTATGCAGCACCCTTGAGCAACATGCTGCGAATATGGCCAATCGCACGAGTAGGGTTTAGACCCTTGGGACAGACGTTAACGCAGTTCTGAATGCCGTGACATCGAAACACGCTGAAGGGATCGCTCAAATTCGCCAATCTTTCCTCAGTTGCCGTATCGCGGCTGTCGGCAAGAAAACGGTAAGACTGTAACAAACCCGCAGGACCAACGAAGCGATCGGGATTCCACCAAAACGAGGGGCAACTCGTGGAACAACACGCACACAGAATACACTCGTAGAGGCCGTCGAGCTTCGCCCGATCTTCCGGTGTCTGCAGACGCTCTATTTTCGGGGCTGGCGACTCGTTTTGCAGAAACGGCTGAATCTTTTCGTACTGAGCATAGAACATGCTCATATCCACAACTAGGTCGCGAATAACGGGAAGTCCGGGCAGTGGCCGAATGACGAGCTTGTTCCCTTTAACGGTTTCTGACAGCGGTGTTATGCACGCCAAGCCATTTTTGCCGTTGATATTAAGCCCATCAGAACCGCATACGCCCTCCCTACAGGAGCGCCTATAGGTGACAGAGGTATCCTGCTGCGCCTTAATCTGCTCAAGCACGTCCAGAACCATCACATCCTTACCCGCCGTATCGACGTCAAACGTCTGCATTGACGGTTCGTCGTCGGTCTCTGGGTTAAAACGATAAATGCTGACTTCTAGCATCTTAGTTCGCTCCTGCTCCTACTGAATTCCAGTCGCATGTCTTGTCCTGATAACTACACCAGCCACAGTTCCCCATCGCAGGGAATCGGACGCTTGCTGCGCCGCCGATGGTGCCGATGGTGCCGACAATGCGCTACCTTAATAGGTACGCACTTTCGGCTGAAAAGCGTCCATCGTTTTTGGTGCGAAATTCACACCGCGTTTCCCGACACGCTTGTCGGCTGGGAAATACACCGAATGACAGAGCCAGCGTTCGTCATCGCGATCCTGAAAGTCTTCCCGCGCATGAGCGCCTCGGCTCTCGTCTCGCTGCTCCGCTGAAATCGCGGTAGCTTCCGCAACTTCAAATAGATTCTGTAGCTCCAATGCTTCTATACGCGCGGTATTGAACGCCTGGGTTTTATCTTCAATGCCAACCGATTCAACCCGAGGGCGCATAGCGTCGAGTTTTTCCGTGCCTTCCTGCATGAAGTCGCCGCGACGGAACACACCAAAGTGATTCTGCATAACACCCTGCAGCTCTTTACGAAGATCGGCTACCTTCTCGGTCGCGGGCGCCGCTTCCAAATTGGTAAGTCGCTGATTCGCTTCTTCAACATCAGTTTCGGAGGCATCCCGAAGCTCTATGCCCTGGCCGAGCGCATCTTCAATAAACAAGCCCGCGGCACGACCGAATACGACCAAGTCCAGTAACGAATTTCCGCCCAAGCGATTCGCTCCATGAACCGATACGCAGGCTGCTTCTCCGCACGCGTATAAGCCGGGCACGATGTGGTCCTGGCCGTCCGCATCAATTGTAATCGCCTGCCCGTGTATGTTGGTCGGTATGCCGCCCATCATGTAATGACAGGTTGGTACGACCGGGATCGGCTCTTTTACCGGATCCGCATGGGCGAAAGTTCTTGAAAGCTCGAGAATACCCGGTAACCGGCTTTCCAGTACTTCTTCGCCGAGATGGTCGAGCTTCAAATGGACGAAATCGGCCTCGGGACCGCAACCTCGACCTTCCAAAATTTCAAGCACCATCGATCGCGCTACTACATCTCGCCCGGCAAGGTCTTTCGCGTTGGGAGCATATCGCTCCATAAAACGTTCGCCATCTTTGTTGATGAGATAGCCGCCTTCTCCCCGGCAACCTTCGGTGACTAAAGTCCCGGCTCCGTAGATACCAGTGGGATGGAACTGCCACATCTCCATATCTTGCATCGGGAAACCAGCCCGTAGCGCCATGCCAATTCCGTCGCCAGTATTAATATGAGCGTTGGTAGTAGACGCGTAGATTCGGCCAGCACCGCCGGTGGCGAACACAGTTGCCTTCGACTTGAGATAGACAACTTCTCCGGTCTCGATACAGATCGCAATCACACCTACGATTGCGCCGTCCTGATTCTTTACAAGATCGGTCGCAAACCATTCGTTAAAGAACACAGTCTCGTTTTTGATATTGTTTTGATAAAGCGTATGCAGTAGAGCGTGGCCGGTCCTATCGGCCGCCGCACAGGTTCGAGCAGCCTGCCCACCCTCGCCGAAATTTTTAGATTGACCACCGAAGGGGCGTTGATAAATACGTCCCTCGTCCGTTCGAGAGAACGGCAACCCCATGTGTTCTAGTTCGAAGATCGCTTCCGGGCCTACGGACGTCATGTATTCGATCGCGTCTTGGTCCCCAATGTAATCAGAACCTTTGATCGTGTCGTACATGTGCCAGCGCCAATCATCCTGAGGATCCGCGCTCGCGATCGCGCAGGTGATGCCGCCCTGCGCTGAAACGGTATGAGATCGTGTTGGAAAAACCTTGGTTACCACTGCGGTTTTATAACCGGACAGAGCGAGTTGTAGTGACGCGCGCATACCAGCACCACCGCCGCCCACGATTACCCCGTCAAAGGACATGGTCCTCATTCAATCAGCTCCCAATTAGTTCACAACCAATTCCGAGTTTGCTTCAGCAAGCCCCTGACAAGGCTGCCATTCTCGGGATCAAATCCAGGTCAACAGCTCAATCGTCGACCTACCCCCAAATGATTTTGACGCTCCAAAGCACATAAATTAGCAGAGAGAGCGATGTTCCCCACTGCATAACGGACCGCATGGTGTTGCCTCGCGGGCCGAGCAGGCGTTCCGTCAGATAGTCCGTAAAGACACCCCACATACCTATCCACGCATGGGCCGCAAGCGACAGCGCCGCGAGCGAGGTAAACACTTTCATCCATAGCTGATCGTAAAGTGCTGCCCATTCGCTATAGGACACGCCCCGCAGCACTACGAAAGCGATGAAAACAAAATATGCCAGAAGGATAACGGCCGTGACACGCTGAACCAACCAATCAAAAACGCCTGATCGTAATTTCGAAGAGCTCACCGCACTTACCACAACATCGCTCCAGCTAAGATAGCTCCCAAGGCAGTTAGTGCAAACACAACGCGTGCGCCGATAACGCCGCCGCGCATTGTCTCGCCAAAGCCCATATCCATTATCAGATGCTTGATACCGGCGAGACTGTGATAGATCAGCCCAATGGAAATTGCCCAGGTAATAAGCTTGACGATGGGGTGCGCCAATACGCTAGCCAGCTTTGAAAAGCTCTCTGGGCTGCTGAGACTCGCATCTAGCGCCCACAGAAGAAGAAAAGACGAGACCACCAAAGCCACACCGGAAATGCGGTGCGAGATCGATGCGTAGGCCGTTATCGGCAGCTTGATTGTGCCAATATCTAAGTTAACGGGCCTGTTGTCGTTACCCATGTGACTGCTCCTGCTAACTCGGGCGCTTTCGCACCAACCATATCCTGCTAAGAATCCGATGTAGAGGCCCACCTATTTAAAGGCCTGGCACTCGCTGATAACTCTTAAGTCAGGGCCTGCAGCGAGAGTACGCTCCATACCGCAACACCGAATCCGCTGCGGGATGAGCGACTGAGCGATGCGCAGGCATCTGGTCGGCTTACATTCGCTATTTCTTGGCGCTTTCTAAGCGCTTCGGCGCCCTATCGGGACGCTGTACATACGTCGCTGCGAATCGAACTGTGCTCAATACGGCAGCTTGAAATAACGCCGGCGCTTTTTAGCGCTCTGGTTCTTTAGCCCCCAAAATTTCGCCGCGGATTATAAAGTTTGGTCCTTCTTATTACAATTGAACTGGAGCACATGCTCTGAGATTCGAGAGAAAATCACACAACTACATACGGCAGCGCCCCCCGATCAATTGACAATCCAATGGCACTCTCTATAGTGAGCCACCCCAGTAAGCCGACGGGATTTCTCCATGAGCAAACGGACCGCAAGCCTTTCGATCGAAGGCGTTGAGGGTGAAATTGAACTGCCCGTGTATTCCGGGTCGTTAGGGCCTGATGTAGTAGACGTGGGCGCCCTGACGGGCCGTGGCATGTTTACCTTTGACCCTGGATTTGTATCAACAGCGGCCTGCGAGTCCGAAATCACCTTCATTGATGGCGGTAAAGGAATCCTTCTCCATCGCGGCTATCCGATAGACCAATTGGCAGCCCATTCTGACTACCTTGAGACTTGTTATCTGCTGCTGTACGGCGAGCTCCCGACTGAGGGGCAGAAAAAAGGCTTCGAAAGTATGGTTCGCAACCATACGATGGTGCATGAGCAAATTCGCACGTTCTTCAACGGGTTTCGTCGTGACGCCCACCCCATGGCTGTCATGTGTGGTGTCGTCGGGGCTCTTTCGGCTTTTTATCATGACTCGCTGGACATCGCCGACGAACACCATCGAGAAGTCGCCGCCTATCGCCTGATCGCCAAGATGCCGACCCTTGCAGCCATGAGCTACAAATACACTATTGGAATGCCCTTCATGTATCCCGACAATAGCTTGGGTTATGCGGAAAACTTTCTCCACATGATGTTCGGCAATCCCTGTGAGCCGAGCGTTATATCGCCGGTTCTGGCCCGCGCGATGGATCGAATCTTTCTTCTTCATGCGGACCACGAACAAAACGCATCTACTTCGACCGTTAGATTGGCGGGTTCCTCTGGCGCAAATCCTTTTGCTTGCATTGCAGCAGGGATCGCGGCTTTGTGGGGGCCTTCGCACGGAGGCGCCAATGAGGCGGTTTTAAACATGTTGCAGGAGATTGGCGACGTCTCACGCATTGACGAATACGTTGCGAGAGCGAAAGACCGAGACGACCCCTTCCGACTCATGGGTTTCGGTCACCGGGTTTACAAAAACTTCGATCCTCGCGCAAAAGTCATGAAAGAGTCCGCAGACGAGGTGCTCGCGGAACTCGGAATCGAAAATGACCCTCTCCTTGCCATTGCCAAGCGCTTGGAAGAGATCGCGCTCGAAGATGAGTACTTTATTGAGAAGAAACTCTATCCGAACGTTGACTTCTATTCAGGCATTATTTTGAAGGCGATAGGAATACCAACGAGTATGTTTACCGTTATCTTCGCTGTGGGCCGAACCGTCGGCTGGATCGCCCATTGGAACGAAATGATATCGGGCAGCTATCGTATTGGTCGTCCTCGGCAGCTCTATACCGGTTACAGCCAGCGAGATTTCATTCCGGTCGACGATCGTAGTGAGTAGCGGTCTGGCGACCGACAAGGTCTATCTCGCGGGTACTGGGCTATTCACGCCTCCTTATTCCATTTCCAATGAGGAACTCGTAGAGAGCTTCAACCAATTTGTTGAGCTCGACAATGCGGAGAGGGCTTCCGCCATTGAGGCGGGCACGGTTGAAGCTAAACAACCCTCTTCCGTAGAGTTCATAGAAAAAGCGTCGGGCATCAAGGCGCGCTATGTATGGAATAAAGAAGGGGTGTTAGATCCGACTCGCATGACCCCTGCCATCCCCGATCGAAGCAATGACGAGCCATCGGTCATGTGCGAGATGGCAATCAGCGCCGCTCGGGAAGCCCTGGATCGAGCTGGACGCAAACCAGAAGAGATTGATGCGGTTATTTGCGCGGCGTCAAACATGCAGCGACCCTATCCGGCTATGGCGATTGAGGTGCAGGCTGCTCTTGGAATAGGCGGCTATGCGTTCGATATGAACGTCGCTTGCTCCTCTGCTACCTTCGGCCTTCAACAGGCGCGTGATGCAATTCGTGCCGGTTCGGCTAAGAATGTGCTGGTCGTGAATCCAGAGATTTGCACCGGCCACCTCAACTTTCGAGATCGCGACTCTCATTTTATCTTTGGCGACGTTTGCACCGCGTTTATTTGCAGTTCGGAGGCTTCGGCAGCGGGCGCTAGCTTCGAGGTGCTGGACAGCCGACTGTACACGGAGTTTTCGAACAATATCCGCAATAACTTTGGCTTCCTGAACCGAGGTGATGAAAGCGGTGTCGGCACCGCAGACAAGCTATTCATTCAAGAGGGAAGAAAGGTATTTAAAGAAGTTTGCCCAGCGGTCGCAAACCTCATCGCTGGCCAGCTCGACGAGCTCGCGATCACCCCTCAAGACATTAAAAGGTTTTGGCTACACCAAGCCAACCTCAATATGAACGTGCTCATCGCTAAACGGGTTCTTGGTAGAGACGCCACCGCAGACGAAGCCCCAACGATTCTCGACGAATATGCCAACACCAGCTCAGCGGGTTCGGTTATCGCTTTTCATCGCTATCACGAAGACTTTAAAAGCGGTGACCTTGGCGTACTGTGCTCCTTCGGGGCTGGCTACAGCATTGGCTCGGTCATTCTAAAGCGCAGCTAGTAGGTTTATAGACTAGCTGGCAAAAGGACTAATGGCCCGCAACAATAGAACTTAGCGCGGCGACTAGGCGCTGCATTTGCTCCTGAGTTCCCACACTGATCCGTAAAAAGTTCTCGATCCTCGGCTTATCCCAGCGGCGGACAATGATGCCCTGCTCCCTCAACTGGTCAAACAAATCCTTACCGGCTTTATCTTTGTGTTCTACAAAGACGAAATTACCCTGTGACGGCAATACCCGGAAACCGAGCGTTTCGAGGTCCGAGCTGAGTTGGCTTCGCAAGCGCACAACCGCAGAACGTGATTCCTCTAGCCAGCTCTTATCCTGGACCGCGGCTACCCCCGCACGTTGTGCAAGCACGTCCAACGGATAGGAGTTGAAACTGTCTTTGACCCGCTCCAAACCTGCGATCAGTGGCAGCTGGCCAAACGCCATGCCAATGCGCATACCGGCTAGGGCTCGCGACTTAGAAAGCGTTTGCACAACAAGAAGATTGTCGAATTCCTTTATTAGAGGTACCGCACTCTGCGCCCCGTAGTCGATATAGGCCTCATCGATTACCACCAAACGGTCGGAGGATGCCTCAACGAGTCTTCGAATAGCAGACAGCGGCAGCGCAACGCCCGTCGGCGCGTTCGGATTGGCAAGAAGAACGCTAGCTGCATCGCCAGCGTAGTCCTCAATACCAATGGAGAAGTCATCGCGCAGGGGCACTTGTTCGAACGCTAGTTGGTACAACTGGCACCAAACTGGATAAAAGCTGTAGCTAATATCCGGTAGCAGTAAGCGGCCGCTGCCTCTAGCTAGGAGGCCATGAAACACATGCGCCAGCACCTCGTCAGAGCCGTTACCCAAAAATACTTGATCGGGGGACAGACCAACGGCGTCAGCAAGCGCTTGTTTAAGCTCAGTCGCGTTGGGGTCCGGATAGCGAAGGAGTTGAGTACCCGTTGTAGACCGAATTGCATCAAGCACCCGATCCGAGGGCGGAAAGGGACTCTCGTTCGTGTTGAGCTTCAAGAGATCACTTCCCTTGGGTTGCTCGCCCGGAGTGTACGGGTGTAGGGAATGAACACGGGAACTCCAAAAACGGCTCATGAAGCAGCTTCACCCTCAAGCATCAGACGCAGTTCTGCCGGCTTCATATGACGCACATCCCTTCCTTCTACGAGGTAAACAACTTGCTCCGCAATGTTTGTAGCATGATCGCCGATACGCTCAAGCCCTTTTACCGCCCACAGCAAATTTAAGACAGCGTTTATCGAACTGCGATCGTCTTGCATAAGCGTTACGAAATTCTTAGCGGCTTCGTCGTACTCGATATCAACCGCTCCATCGTCCACCATTACCTCGAGTGCCCGCTTAACATCTAAACGAGCAAAACTGTCTAAAGCATGGCGCAGCATCTCGGAAACGTGCGCGCCTAGATCTCGAAGCTCCGTGGAGCCGCCGGTAAAGCTAGCTTGCTCCGACAGCTTTACCGCCTGCTTCGCAATCTTGCTCGCTTCATCTCCAATCCTTTCGAGATCGGTGATTGATTTGGCCACGGCGAGGACTAAGCGAAGATCACTGGCCGCAGGTTGACGACGCGCAAGAATCCGTGAGCACTCTGTATCAATCTGCATCTCTAGCGCATCAACTTCTTCATCTCGTGCAATCACCGTTGCGGCCTCACCGCTATCGCGGGCCAGCAATGCTTCTAGGGCTTGCGACAACTGCTGTTCGACGAGCCCTCCCATCTCCAGGAGATGGTTTTTCATTGCGTCCAGCTCATCATTAAACTGACCGGAAATATGTTGTCTATGCTGATCCCCTTGCATGGGACCTCCTGCACAATGCGAGACGTGTCTCGAACCCCGCTGGGGACGAAAGAATCGAAAGAGTGTATTTGTGCGGGCGTTTGCTATTGCCATCGCCGCCGAGCTCAAGCGCGACAGGGTGGCCAGACCGGGGCAAGAACTACTAAACGACGCTAGCCGTAGCGTCCGGTAATGTAGTCTTCGGTCTGCGACTCCCGCGGATTAGTAAACAGTGTATCGGTTTCACCAAACTCCACCAAACGACCCAAATTCATAAAAGCCGTCATATCCGACACGCGGGCAGCTTGCTGCATGTTGTGGGTAACAATCACAATGGTATAGCGAGTCTTGAGCTCATAGATCAGCTCCTCGATTCGAAGCGTGGAGATCGGATCTAACGCCGAGGCAGGCTCGTCCAAGAGAAGAACTTCCGGCTGCACCGCTATGGCTCTTGCGATCACCAAGCGCTGCTGCTGTCCACCGGATAGGGTAAGCGCATTCGCATCCATTCGGTCCTTAACCTCATCCCAAAGCGCTGCGGCTCGAAGCGCTTTTTCGATTTCTTCATCGAGTATGCGTTTCTTGTTTTGCCCTTGTATACGAAGGCCAAAAGCGACGTTCTCGTAAACAGACTTTGGAAAGGGGTTCGGATTCTGGAACACCATCCCAACACGACGGCGCAAGGCCGCCACATCTACCTGCGGCGCATAGATATCCTCATTGTCGAGCCACACCCGCCCGGTCACAGTGCAACCCTCTATGAGCTCATTCATTCGATTAAAGCAACGAAGAAGGCTCGACTTACCACATCCAGAAGGTCCAATGAAGGCGGTAACCTGACGACTCGGTATAGCTAAACTAATATCGTGAAGCGCATCGCTTTGGCTCCTCGTGTAACTTAGATTCAAGTCCTCGACCCGCAGGGATACACCCGGATCACGGCCCCTACTCGGCGCACGTTTCAGAGCTCGAACGTTAATACTGTAACGGCTCACCGAAAGATCTCCTCACCAGCGAAGGCCTCGCGTAAACGACCTCGCAGCACCACCGCAGCCACATTCAGTAAAAGCACGATGCCAACAAGCAGTAACGCGGTGGCATATACCAAGCCCTCTACCGTATCGATCTGCGGGCTCTGAAAACCAAGGTCGTAGATATAAAAGCCAAGATGCATAAACTGACGATCAAAGTGAACAAAAGGAAACTCACCACTAACGGGTAATCCAGGCGCGTACTTAGCCACGCCAACCAAAATAAGCGGCGCTACCTCTCCGGTCGCACGAGCTATAGCGAGAATCAGGCCGGTGAGCACAGCAGGTGCAGCGCTCGGTAGCACAACGCGCCAAAGCGTTTCTGCTCTTGTAGCCCCCAATGCTAAGGAGCCTTCGCGAAGGTTTTTTGGTACGCGCGCTAAGCCTTCCTCCGTCGCGACAATGACTACCGGGAGCGTCAGTATGGCCATGGTCAGTGCGGCCCATAGAAGACCCGGCGTACCAAGGGTAGGCGCTGGCAGTTTGTCGGCAAAAAATACACTGTCGATAGACCCACCCACTGCGTAAACAAAAAATCCTAGGCCAAAGACGCCATATACAATGGACGGAACGCCTGCCAGGTTGTTGACGGCGATTCGCACAAGACGAGTCAAGATTCCACTCTGAGCATATTCACTCAGGTAAACGGCTGCCAACACGCCAAGGGGCGCTACGATAATCGCCATTAGTAGAACTAGCGTTACCGTTCCCACGATTGCTGGTAGCACCCCACCCTGAACGTTTGTTTGTCGCGGAGCTTCACTCAAAAAACGCCACACTCCGGCCGCAAAATGGTTGAGCTTTTCGACCCGATTCATACTGTTTGGGAGGTGCACGCTGACCACGTCCGCGAGTGGGAGATCGACAAGCTGACCGTTAGCGAGACGAATCGAATAGAAGCTTGCTTCCCGCGTCTCAATACTGAGACGCGAAACCTCTTCTCGCGCATTCTGAACTGCGTTTAGCACCTGCGAAGGGCTGCCGTTGCTCAGCACCCTTTGCTCTCCAATGACTGTCAACGCTTCGATAAAGCCAAAGACCATTCCACGGTCTGCTCTTTCGACAGCGAACGCATCTTTCGGTTGCTGTCGCGACCTGATGCGATCCTCATCCAGCCAGATTATGGGAGACTGAAAGAACTCTTCCGCCCCACGCAAAAGCAATAGTTGTGCATTCTGCGCCCGCCTGCCGGTATCTCGCCCCAGCACAATACCTAGGCTTCCGCTGGGACCGAGTTGGTCGCTTTCAAGATACACCAACGGTTGAGGCCAGAAATAGCGGAAGCTATTGGATGCAAGCAGCAACAGTACCGCAGCTAACAACAGCAGAGCCAAAACAACGGCACCAGCGCTGGCCCAAACCAAAGGCTCCGCCCGCCGCGCGCCGGCAAGCAATGGAGCGGTCTTGAGTTCTGCGCTCCTAGAACTGGCCATAGGTATATCTCAGCCGCTGCCGATAAATTTCCGCAATGGTGTTGAACAGAAAAGTGAGCGCGAACAAAACCAGCGCGCTGAGAAACAATAAACGAAAATTGATGCCACCTGCTGACGCCTCCGGCAGTTCAATCGCCACGGTAGCGCTGATTGTACGCATGCTCGAAAAAGGAGACGGATCAAGCAAGGGAGAGTTTCCAGTAGCAAGCAAGACGATCATGGTTTCCCCAAGACCTCGCGCCACCCCAATGAGTAGAGCCGACAGCAAAGCGGGCGAGGCCGCCGGAAGAACCACCTTTGCGAGAGACTGCCAACGGGTAGCGCCCAGTGCCAAGCTACCGTCACTCAGGGAACGAGGGACTGCATAAATGGCATCTTCTAAGATCGAGAACATGGATGGCGTTATTGCAATTCCCATCGCGAACCCGATCAAGATAGCGTTGCGCTGATCGTAGTGAACGCCAAATTCCGACCATAACCAATCGCTCATCGAGTCCGTGAAAAGCCAAGCCTCGAGCGGCCGCGACGCATCGAACAACACGACACCGGCAAGCAGATAGGCGATCAACAGAAGAACTAGTCTAGGGGGACGGTCCGAGAATCGCGGTGAAATGCTCCGACAAGTAAAATGTGCAGCAGCTAGCAACAGGGGCACCGAAAAGGCGACCAGGGGCAGCAGCAACACAAACAGTAAATAGTCGGCGAGCAATGGAGCAAGCCACAGCCCGGCAATAAACCCGAGCACAACCGTTGGAAAGGCCTCGAGCAGCTCAATAGTCGGTTTAACTCGGTTCCGAAGCCGAGTTGATAGGAAGTACCCGGTATAAATCGCAGCGCCGATAGCCAGCGGGACGGCGAATAACATTCCGTAGAGAGCCGCTTTGAATGTGCCAAACAGCAAGGGCGTGAGTGAGTACTTAGAGAGCGCTCCAATCGCAAGCCCGTCTGGCTGCCATTCCAGTTGCCCGCGGGGTGCAGCCTCATACCACTGGGGTGCCCATAAGGACCGCGCACTCGTCTCTGGATAATCGTTTAGTACGTTCCATGTCATCAGCGCGTCGGGCTGCGACTGCATGAACCGACCTCCATCATCACTCAGTACGATCTCGCCACCGGAAGCCCCAGGTAAAATACTTTGGAGTAGAAAACCCGATGAACTGGGCACAAACAGCGCCACCTCTCCAGCTGCGCCGGCGACGAAACTCACCCGTCGCTGACGCTCACTGCCAATAGAGGTCACGGGAAATGGCATAGGAGAGGTCGGACCTATGGATGCAGACCGGACTAGATCGAAACGGTGAAGAAACTGTTCCTTATCGACCAGCAAAAGAGTGTCTCGACGCGGCCCCCAGCCAACGGCTTGCGCGGATCCTTGAACGGGTAAGACAGCACCAGTGTGGCGTTGGGATAGTTCCTGCCAACTGTGTTCGTGGGGGCTAATCGCTGACGAGGAGTCCTGCGAGGGTAACTCGATACGCCTGAGTAACCCGCCTCCTACCACCAGCAACTCGGCCCGCGACGCGTCCAATAGGTGAAAGCTGTCTTGCGGGTAGTCGGCAAACCGCCACCGCTGCGGCAAAAACGCCGCCGACTCTCCAACTTGGACTTTTAGAACAACGAGTTCGCCTTGCGGGTGTTGGTAGCTAATAAGTAAGGTTTCTTCCCAGTCGTCTAGCTGCAGCGTATCTTCAAGGACCTCCCCATCAAGCTTTATACGTCCCAGTAATACAGCCCGTTGGAGAGGGACGGGCTCCGGCGTTGTCAACGACTCACGCTCGACTTGTAAAGAAAAAACGCTAAGTTGGTTTTCGTGCAAGCGAACAGCGACCTGGGAAGAACTCACTAACAAGCCAGCCTCCGCGCCGGGCTCACCTAAAGTCCAGGGGGCAGCGTCGTAACGGGCGAAGACGGTAGATCCAAGATGACTGAAAGACTGGCTCGCGCCGATCGCTGTGCCTCGCGTAAGGGGCAGGGTTGTATAAAGTAGATACGCGAGTATTAGGACGATCAGCAATATAATGGTCGCGCCCGCTGCGTTTACCAGCAAGGAAATGACTCGGTCCAGAAGAAGGCGCCGTTTCGCAGTGGCGCTTCTATCATTCATTATCGATTCCTAGTTTCTCTAGCGCCGCTGCGAGCTCCTCCGTCGGCAATCGCTGGTAGCCCACTCCACTTACCAAGCGCTGTCCCGATTCACTCAAAACGAGCTTTAGGTAGCTTGCCAGCTGCGGAGCCAAGGCTTTCCCTGGTGCACGATTGATGTACAAATATAAGTCCCGAAACAAACTTCGCTCTACGCCCGTTTCCGTGTCTACCACCCGCAAAGCCTTAACTCCCGCATTGAGATAGCCGGAACTGGCGTAGCCTATTGCGGTTCGATCGGTCGCCACGGCTCGCACAATCGCTGAGGAGCCAACTAAGCGGTTCATTCGCTTTTTGAACTCCCCACCGCAAAGAATAGCGCCGCGAAACACGCTGTAGGTGCCCGAAGAACTCGTGCGTCCATAGACGTTGATCGCCCTAGAGCGCCAAGGTCCAGCCGTGCCAAGCTGGCCCCACTCTTCGATGGGTTCTGTTCTTCCACAACGGTGACTGTTCGAGAAAACAGCGGCGAGCGAATTCCCCGAGATATAGTCAAGCGGATTATTGCGATGAACGAATACGGCTATTGAATCTCGGGCAATAGTGATCGCCGTAGGTGAGTAGCCATAGCGTTTCTCAAAAGCACGCGTTTCCGCACTGGTCATTGGACGACTCATTGGCCCGAGGTCGGCAGTGCCTTCAACCAATGCGACCGGAGCCGCCGAAGATCCTATCGCGCGCACCTGAACGCGGATCGAAGGATGTTGCTCAGATATCAACTCGGCCCAGCGCGACGATAGGGTGCCTAGCGTATCGCTCCCTACACTGACAAGCTTGCCTGCAATCGGAGCATTGTGAGACGCCGACTCGCCAGAACTATGGTCCGCCGCACCGATTTCTGCATCTGCGAAAAGAGGGAAGAGAAAGCCGGAAATCGCAGCGGCTAAGCAGAAGCGTCTACGCGCTATCATTCCTGCGGGAATTGCAAGGAAAAAGTACTGCCGCGGCCCAACTCGCTATTGATAACCAGCTCCGCCCGGTGCGAGGCGGCGACATGCTTAACGATAGCCAGACCGAGGCCGGTGCCTCCGGTCTGCAAACTTCGGCTCTCATCCACCCGGTAAAAGCGCTCGGTTAAACGAGGAATGTGTTGCTCCTCTATGCCGATACCCTTATCCGAGACGCTTAGTAGTGGTCCGAGCGCGCTGTTCTCCCATCGGACAACAACCGGCTGATCCTGATCGCTGTACTTGATTGCGTTTATGACTAAGTTTGAAATTGCGCTGTGAAGTTCGCGATAATCGCCTGCGACCGAACCCCTATACTCCAACTCCACGACGATCAGGCGATCCGGTTCGCTGGTCCGAAGCTCTTCCCGCAACTCTTGGAGTAAGCGAGGAATATCGACCTCTTCCGTTTTCATCTCTTCGCGAACACTTTCAATCCGGCTCAACCAGAGCAAATCGGAAAGCAGCGTTTCCATTCGTTGAACTTGCCCACCCATTTGCTGGAAAGCTTTTGCGACCGTCGCGTTCTCTGCTAAGTCTCCCGCACCCAGGTTATCAAGGTAGCCTTTGAATACGGTGAGTGGCGTGCGAAGTTCGTGCGACACATTTCCAACAAAATCGCGACGCATCTGTTCCGTCTGGACTACTCGCGTGACGTCCCGGATAAAAAACAGAAAGTCGCCACCGGCAAAGGTAGTGACTTCGATCTGAAGCATCTGTCTTGGATTGCTGGCACTGGGAACCTGAAGCGGCTGCTGAAAATCCGCAGCGAGGAAATACTCATGAAACTCCGGCCAGCGCAGCAAGTTCAGAACCGGTTGCCCCTGGTCACGCGGATACTGCAAGCCCAAAAGCGTACCGGCTGCTTCGTTGCTCCATTCTATCGCTCCACTTTGGGTCAGAATGATCACACCGTCGCGCATAGACGCAAAGGAGCTGCGCAGGTAATCAACGGTGGATTGGAGGCGCCCGCGAGCGTCGCGGTTTTCCCGCTGCAGCCCGTAGATAGTGTCGTAGACGAGCCCCCAGATTCCATCACTCTCCGGTGGCGCCAGCTCCGGGTTTTCAAGCCAGCGCCTCATCCGCCAGAGTTGCCATAACCAGCTGCCAGCCACCGTTGCCAGTCCTAACGTTAGGACTTCAAGAACATAACCCGATACCCAGCCAATCGCCGCGGACACAGCGAGAATCAGGAGGAGCTTACGAAGCTCCGCCCGCCAGCTGCCCGCTAGATTCACCCGGCGCTAACTCCCCTTGAAGAAAAGCGATAGCCAGTACCACGGACGGTTTGAATGAGACCGCTGTAGTCTTTCAAACCGCTTTGTAGAGCCTTGCGCAGCCTTCGGATGTGTACATCGACGGTGCGCTCTTCGACATAAACGTTCGCGCCCCAAACCTGGTCCAGCAGTTGGTTTCGACTGTAGGCGCGCTCGGGATGGGACATAAAGAACTGGAGGAGATTAAACTCTGTCGGTCCCATCTCCAGCGGATTGTCGTCGAGGAATACGCGGCGACTCTTACCATCGAGTACTAGCTCCGAGACCTGCATGCGATCGGCACCCTCGCCTACGCCGGATCGACGCAGCAGAGCTTTGATCCGAGCGATGAGCTCCCGCGGTGCGAAGGGCTTGGTGATGTAGTCGTCCGCTCCGACATCTAGGCCCTGGATCACATTGTCTTCAGTGGTCTTTGCCGTCAGCATAATGACCGGTATTTCACTAGTTGCATCGTCTCGCTTTAAACGCCGGAGGAGCTCGATACCGCTGCCCCCAGGGAGCATCCAATCCAAGAGAACCATATCTGGGCGCTTATCGACGATCACGCTGTGCGCGTCCTGGATATTACCAGCCTCCAGGCAACGGAAATCAACGATCTCCAATGCCATGCGAAGCATGTCTCGTATCGCTTCTTCGTCATCTACCACTAGCACTGTGCGTTCTTTCATCGGAGCCG
This sequence comes from Pseudomonadota bacterium, assembly GCA_039815155.1. Taxonomy (GTDB): domain Bacteria; phylum Pseudomonadota; class Gammaproteobacteria; order Pseudomonadales; family Halieaceae; genus Congregibacter. The sequence goes on along the minus strand of JBCBZV010000049.1, from coordinate 7,537 downwards.
CTCCGATCTGCCTAGGACCCGCGCATAGTCCTACTCACTTATGACATAAAGATGACAAAAACACCGGAAAACGTCATATAAACGTCATGGATCGGCGCGGGCTGTGTTCCTTTGCGTTATAACCAGGAGAACCAGCCTTTTTTCTTCTCAAACTCACTGCGACAGCTTGCCAGCTGTTGACCATAGCTGGATGCTCGATTGGCTACCTTTCGTGCTACCGTTTGTAGCCACTGCTTGCTTTTGTAAGTTCCCCGCGCATAGCCACCGTGTCCCTCATGGTAGGCAAGATATAAGCGATAGGCATCGTTGCGAGCAATCTTGTTCCGCTGGTAAGACTGATGGTTGTACCAGCCGACAAAATCAATCGCGTCGGAGAACTTGTCTCGATCGGCACCATAACGCCCTGCGGATCGCTGGTAGGCATCCCAGGTAGACTCTAGAGCCTGGCTATAACCATAGGCATCCGACGGTCTCGGACCGGGGATTACCCAGAGAATTCGTTTGCGCGGTGGTTTCGCTTTGGCGCGAAAGCGTGACTCTTGGTGTATGAATGCCATTAGCACTGGTATGGATGTACCCCACTCCTTCTCTGCGTCCTTGGCTGCTCCGTACCAGCGTTTCTTTTCCTCAAAAACGTCGCAAATATCTTCCGTGTTACTGGGCGGTGATGTCGCGCAGCCGCTCACAAGCGCCGCAAGAAGCAGCAAATAAAGGCCCTGGTGCCCACGGAGTATCATTCGCCCTCAAGCTCACTCATCATTGTGTGGAATTCGGTTTCATCAATCACCGGAATCGCTAAATCCTGCGCCTTTTTAAGTTTGCTCCCAGCACCGGGACCCGCGAGAATCGTACTGGTTTTTTTGGAAACGGATTTTGCCGTTTTTGCCCCCAATGCTCGGATTCGTTCCTCGGCTTGATCTCGGCTCAAGGAATCCAAACGACCGGTGACAACCCAAGTCTGCCCTTGCAGAGGACCTTCAGCGGCTAAATGTGCAACCGCAGGCCAGCTGATACCCGCGTCAAGCAGGCTGCGCACTAGAGCCTGATTTACCTCAGCGGTAAAAAAGCGGCGCAGATGTTCCGCGACGATAGGGCCAACGTCACCGACTTCAGTCAAACGCTCCTCACTTGCCTCGCTTAAGGTGTGGATGTCTCCAAACTCCTTAGCCAGTGACTCAGCAGTTGCCTCACCGACCTCTCTAATACCCAGGCCATAGAGAAACTTCGCAAGGGTGGTTTGCCGACTGGCATCAATCGCGGCAATTAAATTTCCGGCGGACTTCGCTCCCATCCGTTCTAGCGGCAGAAGCTGTTCGACGGTAAGCGAGTACAAGTCAGCGACGCTTCTTACTAGCCCTTCGTTCACAAGCTGTTCAATGATTTTTTCGCCCAAACCATCGATGTCCAAAGCTCGTCGACTCGCGAAATGGCGAACCGCGCCTTTTACCTGCGCTGGACATACCAGACCTCCCGTACAACGCAGGGTCGCTTCACCGCTGGAGCGCTCAACGGGTGAATGGCAAACCGGACAGTCTGCCGGTGCCTGAACGTGCTCAGCATTTTGGTCGCGCCGCTCAAGGATAACCGACACAACTTGTGGAATGACATCTCCTGCGCGACGAATCACAACGCTGTCTTGCATACGCAGTTCGAGGCGAGCGACTTCATCCATATTGTGGAGCGTCGCATTGCTGACGGTGACTCCACCCACAAACACGGGCTCAAGCCTCGCCACGGGCGTGATTGCACCGGTACGCCCAACTTGAAACTCAATCCCCGTAAGTTTTGTGATCGCCTCTTGAGCCGGGAATTTGCGCGCTATCGCCCAGCGAGGCGCTCTGGCTACAAATCCTAAGGATTGCTGCGCAGCGAAATCGTTAACTTTAAAAACGATACCATCGATGTCAAAGGGAAGCGTATCCCTGAGCTCAGCAACCCGGTCATAGTAGGCATCACATGCTTCCAGACTATTTAACCGTTCCGCGTGGGCGCTTATCGGAAGCCCCCATGATAAAAAGAGCTGCAGCACATCCCAGTGCGTATCAGGCCAGTTAACCTCCGGCTGTAATCCGGCCGAATAGCAGCAAAACACCAAGGGGCGAGCAGCGGTAATCTTCGAATCGAGCTGACGGAGCGAACCCGCCGCTGCGTTTCTAGGGTTGACGAAAGTCTTTTCACCACGCAACCGCGCTTGCTCGTTAAAGTCCTCGAATCCTTGCCTACTCATATAGATTTCGCCCCGAACTTCGAATAGCTCCGGATGCGATTTACCTTGCAGCTTTAGGGGCACCGTGCCGATGGTTCGAACATTTTTCGTTATGTCTTCACCTCGACTTCCATCACCTCTCGTCGCCGCACGGGCGAGCTCTCCCTTTTCGTACATGAGGCTGACTGCCACACCATCCAATTTGGGCTCCGCCACTAACTCCGGGATCGACTGTTGATCGAGCCGATCACACACGCGCTTGAGAAAGGCGGCCATTTCATCGCCGTCGAACGCGTTATCTAAGGAAAGCATCGGAACTTTGTGCTCGACGCTGACAAAGGAAGCTAAGGGTTCACCACCCACCCGTTGCGTAGGAGAGTTCTCCTCACGCAGCTCAGCGTGGGTAGCCTCAAGCTGTTGAAGTCGGCGAAACGCTAGGTCGTACTCGGAGTCCGGAACACTCGGTCGGTCCAATACATAGTATTCATGGCCCCACTGCTGCAGCCTTGCGCGTAGATGTTTTGCTTCTTCTGGCGGTTGGAGATCGCTCATTAGGGAATCACCGGCAATACATGCATTGAATGCCGGGGACACAGGCACCTGAACATCAACCCATTCCCCGCGCAGCCCTTCAAAGGGAAGCGCACCACAGGGTAATGCTCGAAGCTTAGAGGGTGTAATTCCGTGATAGTAAAATGCAAGTGCGACGCGAACGAGTCGAGGATGTCCAAGAGCAGAGCTTCCAAGGGCTGAACCCTGAAGAATTGGGCCCTTAAGAAATGGGCGCTGAAAGCCCGAGAACTCAAAACAGGGGATCTAAAGACGAGAATGCTCATGATGAAAGTGCTCATGTGGGGCCAGCAATTTCGAGATTAGGGAACCTGCGCCAGAACCCTCCTTTCGAGTTCTCTGATCTGTTGCTTTGAATGTTCAACCGCCTGCTGAGTTAGCACGCTGCGAGATCCATCGAGCACATCTCCGTCAAGATTCTTAGCCACCACTCGGGCTGTCTCTAGCATGTAGTCAAAAGCCTTAATCATGTCCTCAGGCCCGGGCAACGTTAAAAAGAAAACCAGTCCCTGAGTCCGCAGAGCGTCCATGTTGTCGATATCAAATACTCCAGGTTTCAGCATGTTAGCTACGCTAAATTGAATCGCTCCGCGGCCAGCTTCATGTTCGTGGCGATGAAAAAAGCTCATGTCGCCAAAGCGGAGATCACAGGCGAGCAAGATCTCCAAGATATCGGTGCCAGCAAAGCCCTTATCGCCGCGCGCGACTACATGCAATACGACCACCTCACTCTCGGTATTACGAGGAAGTTCTCCGGCTTCGTCTTGCGCATCCACAGTGGCACGAGGTAGGTCTTCCAACCAATCCAGGTTGGAAGGCTCGTCGATTGCCGAGACGCCGGCGAGTGGCTCCTTTTCGATCTCGCTCGCCGGAGGGGAGCCGCCGGAATTCGCAGCTGCGCCCGGGCTTGAGCTCCTACCGGAATTCTCTGGGACGACGGCGGCTTCGGTCGATTTCTCCTTGGACTGCGACCTTATTCCAGAGCGAGCTCTGCTCGAATGAGCATCGCCTGAACCTGTTGTCTCGTCTGCGGAAACGGACTTGGCGCTGGAAGCTACAGCGTCGCGTGAGGCCGTCTCCGACGAACTGCTCACTTGGCTCTTGTCTGTTGCGTCTGTGGCGTCTGTGGCGTCTGTGGCGTCTGTGGCGTCTGTGGCGTCTTTCGCGCCAGTGGCTCCCATCTGATCAGACACCGACAGCAGCTCGTCGCCCCCCGACCCCATTCGTTTTATTACCCGAGCACCGCCGTTCGGAAGCTCACGAAAAGATGCAATGTCGTCCGTGCGGCCGTCCTCGGAGGGAGCCTCTGCGAGTTTCATTCGTATATGCGAGCGTTGCTGCTGGCGCATGCGACGCCAGGCGTCGACGATTACCGCCAGGATAAGAAGGCTGCCAATCACAACCATCCAATCGCGTAGGGTGAGTTCGGGCACTTGTTCCCTAGCCTCGCTTTACTTTAATCACTAAATCTCGTCGCTGGCTTCTCGTCGCTATCAGCTCGCAGCAAGCTCCGCGGCCTCGCCTACATCGACCGAGACGAGGCGAGAGACGCCCGGCTCCTGCATTGTTACTCCCATGAGATGGTCTGCCATCTCCATGGTTATTTTGTTGTGGGTGATGAATACAAACTGTACCCGCTCAGACATTTCCTTAACCATGCGCGCATAGCGGCCGACATTGGCGTCGTCGAGCGGCGCATCGACCTCATCGAGCATACAAAAAGGAGCTGGGTTTAATTGGAAGATCGAGAACACTAAGGCGATAGCGGTCAGCGCCTTCTCTCCCCCAGAGAGCAGGTGGATCGTACTGTTCTTTTTCCCCGGCGGGCGCGCAATGATTGCAACACCGGTGTCCAAAAGATCTTCGCCAGTCATCTCCAAATGCGCTGACCCACCGCCGAACACCTTTGGAAACAGCTCTTGCAGACCACCGTTTACCTGATCGAAGGTTTCCTTAAAGCGATTGCGCGTTTCCTTATCAATTTTGCGAATCGCCGCTTGAAGCGTTTCCAATGCGGACTCTAAATCCTCATTCTGCGCATCGAGGTAATGCTTGCGTTCCGCCTGTTGCTTGAATTCATCGACTGCGGCTAGGTTAATAGGACCCAGTCTCGCTATACGATTGGCGTAGCGTTCGAGCTCAAGCTCCCAGGCTTTCACATCAACTTCGTCTTCGAGAGTTTCCAGCAGAACTGCGAGTTCGCCTCCGGCGTCCACTAGTTGCTCAGCGAAACTGCTCTGCTGGTGTTCCAAGCTATTTAAATCTAGACGCTTGGCTTCTAACTGCTCTCGCACACCGTTTGCTTTTTGTTCCACGCGCATGCGCTCTTGTTCCGCTTCTCGCAGTTGATGATCGATATCGGATAAAGCCTGCCGGCAAACGGTAAGGGCACCCTCAGCTTCGACACGAAGTGCTAGCTGTTTGTCGAGGTTTTCGCGCAGTTCTGGTCCGGGAGTATCGTTACTTGATTGGGCGCGAAGAATGTCCTCTCGCCGCTTGCTGAGCGTAGACACTTGGACCCGCGTTCGCTCAAGGCCACCGCGAATCGTCTCCGACTGGGTAATGAGAGACTGATGGCGCAAGGCCGCCTGCTGCGTTTCATCATTCAGCCTGCGCGCGTCGCTGCGCGCTAGATCAAGCGATGCGGTAAGCGTCTCCCGAGTGGTCAAGCGCCGTTCTCGTTCATCGCTATCTTGCTTCATGGTTTCGATAGCTTGCTCAAGGATGGAGCGGGCTTCCGCTATCGCGTCCTGTTCGCTCTGATGTTGCTGTTTCAGTTCAGCTAGCTCCTGCTGTAATCGAAGCTGCTCCGCTTTCGCTTGCTCCTGTTTTGCCTCCGCAGCCCTCAGCGACGCAAAGGCGTCGGACTTTTGAGCCAGCAACGCATCTAGTTCTACGCGCTTGCTGCGGACATCTTGCTCGCTCTTATGCAGCGCATCAGCGATCGTGTCGAGCGAATTGGCTTTAGCCTCTTCCTCGGTGTGAAGCGACGCGAGAGCCGCCTGGAGCTGCTCCAACTCTTGCTGCCGCGCGAGCACACCCTCATCGCCCTGTTCCCCCGCAACACTTCTCGCCCAGTGCCGACCCATCCACACGCCATCACGGGTGATAACGCTCTGACCGTTGCTGAGGCTGGCTCGAATACGATCGGCTTCTTCAAAGCTGTTGGCACACAGTACGTTGCTTAACAGCGCTTGCGCTAACGAGGCGCCCTCCCCAGAGATTCGTGCTGCTAGAGACTCGTCGGAGACGGTGAGAGGTTCAAAGGATTCTTCCAGCAACGCTAAGTCGCCGTTCTGGAGTTGACTTATCGCGGCCGCGGGAGACGCGAGCTCGGGCACGCAAACCGCATGCAGCAAGCTTCCCATAGCGACCTCAACGGCCTTTTGCCAGTCCGGTTGCACGTCTAGCAGGCCAAACAAACGCGGCGCTTCGTCTAAGCCTTGTGTGCTTAGCCACTCAAGGGCGCCTTCGCCCTCCGCTTGCTTTCGTAAGCCATCGAGCAAAACCTCAAGAGCGGTCACGCGGCCCTGTTCGATAGCCTGCTCTTTGCGAATCTGTGCAAGGGCCTGCTCGCCAGCCTGCTTTTTGGCGCGTAGATCCGCTACCTGTCGCTCCAAACGATCAAAATGAGCGCTACTGTCTTCCGCCCTTTTAGCCTGTTCATCATGGGCTTGCTTGAGCGCCAGCAACTCCTCGCTGGCGCCGTCGATCACCGGACGCTGCTCCTTTGCGAGTTGTTCGATGCGAGACTGCACCCTGCTAAGTGAACGCTCCAGGTGCTGAATCCGAGACTGCTGAACTTCAGCCTGCTGCTGCGGCGAGGAAGCGCGCTCGTTGAAGGTGTCCCAATCGGTCTGCCAACTCTGCATCTCTGCCTCTAGGGCGTTCAGCGCAGCCGCCGCTTCACCGCTGTTTTTTCGCTGTGAATCTAGCGACGGCGCGAGCTTTTGTAGCTCTTGTTCCCAGCTCGCTAGACGTTCGCCGTCTTCTTCTAGATGACGGCGCGCCTCCGCTAGACCGTCTTCGGTAGCTTGAAGATCAATCGCAAGTTGCTCGGCGCGTTCGCCCTGATACCGAATTTCCTGCTCGATACGGCTAACTTCGGATCCGATCGCGTAAAAACGTCCCTGCGCCTCAGCAACCTCGTCATTACGCTCCGTCTGCGTTAGGCGGAACTTCTCAAGGGTCGTAGCGAGGTTTTGCTGTTCCGCATAAACCTGCTCCAGGCGTACCTCATGCTCACCGACCTCTTGCGCTAAGGAAACTTTTTGCCCGTCAACATCTCGCCAACGCGCGGCCAGCAGTCGCTGTTTAAGATCTCTCTCTTCGGACTTTAGCTCTTTGTACTTATCCGCCGCCTTCGCCTGCCGTTCGAGGTGTTGGAGCTGGCGCTGCAGTTCATCGCGCAAGTCCGTAAGCCGTTCGAGGTTTTCCAAAGTCCTGCGCATGCGAGACTCGGTCTCACGACGGCGCTCCTTGTATTTAGATATGCCGGCAGCTTCTTCAATAAATACCCGCAATTCCTCGGGTTTTGACTCGACCAAACGAGAAATCATGCCCTGTTCGATGATCGCATAGCTGCGTGGGCCGAGCCCGGTGCCAAGAAATATGTCGGTGATGTCCCTTCGGCGGCAGCGAGTTCCGTTCAGGTAATACTCCGACTGGCCATCGCGAGTGACTAAGCGTCGAGTCGAGATCTCTGCGTAGCTCGAGTATTCGCCACCGACTTTGCCATCACTATTATCGAAGACCAGCTCT
>JBCBZV010000234.1:0-3883 GCA_039815155.1 Pseudomonadota bacterium | reverse complement strand
TTGGCAATCGCCGAGTTCAAGACCTTTTTCACGATATGCGCGGCCTTCTTATTGCTGTAATCAAGCAAGGAGAGCGCTTCCTCGACGGGCTTGCCGCGAACCTGATCGGCCACTAACCGGGCCTTCTGAGCCGAGATTCGTGCACCCTTTAGTCTTGCTGAAACTTCCATCATCAAATCCTTTCTAACCGCCGCAACCGGCAATCAAACATCGCCTCAGAATCAACGCTTCGCTTTCTTATCAACGATGTGACCACGGAACGTGCGGGTCACCGCAAACTCACCCAACTTGTGGCCCACCATGTCTTCCGTGATGAGTACAGGAACATGCTGACGCCCATTGTGGATAGCGATCGTCAGTCCAACCATGTCAGGAGAGACCATTGATCGACGAGACCAAGTTTTGATGGGTCGACGGTCGTTGGCCTCTACTGCGGCTTCTACTTTCTTCATCAAATGCAGATCGATGAAGGGTCCTTTTTTCAGTGATCGCGGCACTCTAAATTCCTCTGGTTAGCTAAACGTCATTTCCGTTGATGGTCTGATCGACGATAGCGACGATTAGCGCTTGCGACGGCGACGAACAATGAGATCGTCGGTACGCTTGTTCTTGCGAGTTTTGTATCCCTTAGTGGGTGTACCCCAAGGACTCACCGGATGACGACCCCCAGAGGTTCGCCCCTCACCACCGCCATGCGGATGGTCAACAGGGTTCATGGCGACACCTCGAACCGTTGGGCGCACACCACGCCAGCGAGCCGCGCCTGCCTTACCAAGCTTGCGCAGACTATGCTCCGAATTTGACACCTCACCGAGAGTAGCTCGGCAGTCGGATAGCACCTTGCGCATTTCGCCGGAGCGCAAGCGAATAGTCGCGTAGCGCCCCTCCCGAGCCGCCAGCTGCACCGAAGCACCCGCCGATCTAGCCAGCTGCGCTCCCTTACCGGGCTTTAGCTCGACCGCGTGCACAACCGACCCTACAGGGATGTTGCGCAGTGGAAGGCAATTACCCGCTTTGATCGGGGCGGCAGAGCCTGACTGAATCGTATCGCCAGCGGCTACGCCTTTAGGTGCGATGATGTAACGACGCTCACCGTCAGCGTACAAAACCAGTGCGATGTGAGCCGTGCGGTTCGGATCGTACTCAATGCGCTCTACTTTCGCCGGGATACTGTCTTTGTTGCGCTTGAAATCAACTACCCGGTAGTGCTGCTTATGGCCGCCACCAACGTGACGCGTGGTAATGCGGCCGTTGTTGTTGCGACCACCATTGCGCGACTGCTTCTCGAGTAAAGGAGCATAGGGAGCTCCTTTATGAAGTTCTCGGTCTACAACTCGGACCTGGTGTCTGCGACCGGCGGAAGTCGGCTTACTCTTCGCTACTGCCATTCTTCTATTCCTCTAACCCAGCGCGCACTAGTCGGTTGTTGTGAAATCGATGTCTTGCCCCTGTGCGAGACGCACATAGGCTTTCTTCCAGGTAGGCTTGGTGCTGTAGCCGTAACGATTCCGCTTAGTCTTGCCTTTCACCTTCAAGGTCTGAACGTCTTCAACATTCACCTTGAACAGCTGCTCAACGGACTTACGGATTTCGAGCTTGCTCGCGTCTACCGCCACCTTGAATACGTACTGATTGTGCGAGTCGGCAACAATGGCTGCCTTCTCTGAGATGTGTGGCCCCATAAGCACCTGGAAAATTCGCTCACGGTTCATGCCAACATCTCCTCGATCTTTTTGATCGCAGCTACCGTCACAACCACTTTGTCGTGCGCCAATAGGCTCACCGGATCAATTCCTTGCACATCGCGCACATCAACCCGCTGCAGGTTTCGTGATGCGAGATACAAGTTTTCACTCACTTCGTCAGATATGAGCAAAGCACTGTTCACACCAAAGGCGTCGAGCTGACCAACCAATAACTTAGTCTTGGGCTCTTCGACATCCAAGGTCTCTACAACTACCAGACGCTCCTGGCGGGCAAGCTCAGACATAATCGTCTTAAGCGCGGCCCGGTACATCTTGCGGTTGACCTTCAGGCTATGATCCTGTGGCTTTGCGGCGAACGTTACACCACCGCTGCGCCAGATAGGCGAGCGAATCGTTCCAGCTCGGGCACGACCGGTGCCCTTTTGCCGCCACGGCTTCTTACCACCGCCGCTGACTGCTGCGCGATTCTTTTGCGCCCGCGTTCCTTGTCGAGCACCAGACAGGTAAGAAGTCACCACCTGATGCACCAAATCTTCGTTGTACTCCCGAGCGAAATTGGCCTCAGAGACAGAGACTGTCCCCGCTTCCTGGTTGCCCGGACCTACTATATTTAGCTCCACCGACTACCCTCCGCTCAGGCCTTGACCGCGGGACGTACAATCACGTCACCACCCGGAGCACCTGGTACGGCACCCTTGATCAAAAGCAGGTTGCGCTCTGCGTCCACGCGAACTACCTCAAGATTCTGCACGGTCACATTCGCATTACCCATTTGACCGGCCATCTTCTTACCCTTGAAAACCCGGCCTGGCGTCTGGCACTGGCCGATCGACCCGGGAGCGCGGTGAGAGAGCGAGTTACCGTGAGTTGCGTCCTGGGTACTGAAGTTCCAGCGCTTAACCGCACCTTGGAAACCCTTCCCTTTCGAACGACCGGCGACGTCAACCATTTGGCCAGCCTCAAAGCGATCTACGGTAAGTTCCGCACCCACCTCGATAGCGTCGTCTTCCGCTTCCATACGGAATTCCCACAGACCCGCGCCTGCTTCGACACCTGCCTTCGCGTAGTGTCCTGCCTCAGATTTGCTGACCTTGCTCGCCTTGCGGCTGCGTGTCGTAACTTGAACGGCGCGATAACCATCGCTCTCCGTATCTTTGATCTGAGTAACGCGGTTTGGAGAAATCTCCACTACGGTTACTGGTATTGAATCGCCGTCTTCGGTGAAGACGCGAGTCATGCCGGACTTCCGGCCGACTAAGCCAATAGTCATTTTACCAACCTCACAGTGTACGGGGCTCGCACCCTCTATGGCTGCCTTAGCTGTCTAGCTAGGCATTACACGCTCGATCTCGCGGCCTGGGGCCATATGCGGTCGAGCAGGTTCCTTTAAATTGTGTAACTGCGAAGGAGCAGTTAGCCCAAACTGATCTGAACTTCAACGCCGGCGGCAAGATCTAGCTTCATCAAAGCATCAACGGTTTTCTCCGTCGGTTCGATGATGTCTAGCAGCCTTTTGTGGGTTCGGATTTCGTACTGATCACGCGCATCCTTGTTCACATGAGGTGAAATCAAGACGGTGTACCGCTCTTTACGTGTTGGCAAAGGAATCGGCCCGCGAACCTGCGCTCCTGTGCGTCGTGCGGTCTCTACAATTTCCTGGGTGGAAGTGTCGATAAGCCGATGGTCAAACGCTTTCAGGCGAATACGTATGCGCTGATTTTGCACGCGATCAGTCTCCAGTCTGTTCAAATAACCGGCGCCCCGCACAGGGGACCCCGTCAAAAGGAGCGCGAATTCTATGGATGTGCCCCATATCTGTCAACCAATATTCATTGTCTAAACGACAGACTCAATTGGTATTTTTTCGTGTCACGATCACGCCGCAAATGGCACTTTTTCATGCCTAAGCAACGCGCATAGTGTCATATCAGGCCAATTGCGCGATCGGACTCGTTTCGGACACAACTGATCGCGATTGACTGCGAAAGCTATGGGCCTATGCCATCATTTATTTAGCGAACTCTCTACATTCAAGGAAGATGAAAAATGCACGGCTCCCACTCGGTATTGATGGGTTACCTCTTGTGGATTTTTGGTTTCATGGGGTCTCATCGTTTCTACTACGGTCGCCCGATCAGCGGAACGATATGGTTTTTTACCTTTGGCCTTTTCTTTAT
>JBCBZV010000038.1:0-34452 GCA_039815155.1 Pseudomonadota bacterium | reverse complement strand
TCAGGCCGCAGAATGTTACAGCTAAAACGAAAAGTAAGTATTCTAAAAAGCGTTTCATGAATTTCTTCCCCTGAGTTTCGTTATCGCCCTCGTTTTTCTCTAGAGAAAATGTCGAGCAGCCCTCTCTACATTGCTGGTTAAATGGATAGTTGTTTTCTTCAATAGCCTGATCGGAACTTCTAGAACTTGACGGGTTGCAGTGCCCGTGATGGACTGATTGTTATGGCACGTTCGTCTACCTACTTCGTTCTTTACTGGCTCTTTAGTTGTTCGCTTGTCGCAGCCGAGCCAGCGCAGTTGCGCTTCGAAGGCCAGACGCGATTCTTTAGTGTCGTCGTGGAGTCGCAGCTCAAGCCCATAGTGATCAATCAAATGCACGCTTGGTCTGTGCGTTTGACCTGGCCTGATGGATTGCCCATCGAAGACGCCGTAATCGATGTCGCCGGCGGTATGCCCGCTCACAATCATGGACTGCCGAGTTCTCCCAGAGTCACCGAATATCTTGGAGACGGCACCTATCTGATCGAAGGCATGAAATTTCATATGCCAGGTAAATGGCGTCTAGTGCTTACAGTTAAGGCCCAAGGTAAAGTTGATAACATTTCCATTCCTATTTCTGTGTAGTGCTTGGTTTGAAGTAGCTCTAGTAGCGGATGCACCATCTTCTTCATGCACAAGGCCGTACTCACCATCGTATTTCACCGTCAGGTTTTTTCAGACGCTTTCTCGTGCTCGATTTACAGCATCTATACAATGTGCCTTCCTCGCCCCTAAACCTCCCCGTATGCACACGCGCGATCTGAAGTAATAACGGCTCATTTTTTTGACTTTGACTTGTCGGCAGGAGCGGTTGTAAATAAGACGGTCAAAACAAATCCGATCTAGCATCAACTTGTGCACTTCAACCATCCATAGACGCCTGCCTTTTCTGCTAATCGTGCTAGTTTGTCTTGCGGTTTGTATCGAGGTGAGCGCCCACGGCGAAGTCGAGGACGGCGATCTATGCGTGATCAACATCGACCAGTACCGCGCCCACTTTAAAATTTACCTGCCGCGCGAGTATCGCCATCAACAGTTTTGCGAGGGATTGCCCACCCCCGGCGAGAGCATCTTCGTTATGGAGTACTTGGATGCAGATCTTGAGCGGCTGGCAATTGATTTCCGAATTATTCGCAACGAAACGGGCGCGGGGCTTCTTGCCGATCGCGAGGACCTAAAGGCTATTTCCGACATTGAATCGGTCACTGAGTATTACCGGGCTCCCCAAAAATCGGCCGGGGTATACGCGGTCCTACATAGTTTTGAAACACCCGGAGCCTTCATTGGAATCGTGACCGCCTTGTCGATTGGTGGCGAGACCACCCACGTCGCTATGTTTCCCTTCGACGTGGGTAGAACGGGGGGTAGTTGATTTGGTCGGCGAAGCGGGCCGGGACTCTTTCTGGTGGCCTTAGGAGATCCTATCGTTCGGGAAAGAAGAGCCGCAGCAAGACCGAACGCTTATCGTGCCAAATTCTTCGTCGGGCTGTTTTCCCTGACTCTCCTAGTGGCGGTATTCGCCTTGTGGTTTCAATCTGAAGATGTAAAAGAGTCTCGGTGGACTGAATCCGAAAGAGCGTTGATCCTGTCTTTATCCTTGGATCGGTTGGCAGCGCTTCCGACCGACACGGGCAATGCGGTAGCAGACAATCCGAGAGCAGCCGCCCTCGGGCATCGTCTATTTTTCGATCCCCGGCTGAGTGCTAACGGCACAGTCTCCTGCGCTAGCTGCCATAGACCCGATAAACGTTTTACGGACGGGCTCGAAAAGGGAGTTGCCCTAGGGGTTTCCGGTCGCAATACGCCCAGTCTGGTAGCGGCTGCGTATAGCCCTTGGCAGTACTGGGATGGCAGAAAGGACAGTTTGTGGGCGCAGGCCCTTTCCCCCTTAGAAACGCCCGAAGAGCATGGATTCAGTCGCGATCAATTGGTGCAGCTCTTTTCTACCGATCCCATCTATCGGCGCGAATATGGGGCGCTCTTTGGACCACTGCCCGTTGAGCCCAGAACACCCGCAATGATCAACTCGATCTTTGCCAATATAGGGAAGGCAATCGCTGCTTATGAGCGTTTACTCCTTCCAGGCCCAAGCCGATTTGATCAATACGCAGCTGAACTGAGCTTAGGAAATGTCATTGAACGTCCCGTATCGTTAACCAGTGACGAACTGGCGGGTTTGCGGTTGTTTATTGGACCTGCGGCTTGCACTCAGTGTCACAATGGGCCGCTGTTCACAAACCACGAATTCCACAACACAGGTGTTCTTTCCTATCCTGGCGAATTACCTGATCGGGGACGGTTGGACGGATTGATCGGGGTCGAAGCAGATCCATTCAACTGTCTAGGTGCGTTTAGCGATTCGAGTCCAGCCGAATGCGAGGAACTGCGGTTTGTACGACGAGGGAAAGAGCTAATTGGTGCCATGCGAACACCATCCCTTCGCAATCTTGGAGGAACGGCGCCTTACTTCCATAAGGGGCAAGCAAGCGACTTAGCGTCTGTGGTAAAGCACTACAACGAAGCGCCTGCGGCAATGATAGGTCACAACGAAACTGAGCCATTGGGCCTAAGCAGCGACCAAATTGACCAGCTACAGGCCTTTCTGTTGGCTCTGGATGCTCCCCCTGCGGTCGATAAGAACTTATTGAAACCACCAATTTAGAATCCTGCTAAACGGCGCTCTGATGATGTGCGACGGTGTTTGAAACCAGCCCGCATGCCTTGAGTATTTTGTGTAAGCTAGTTAGGGCTTCTTGAAGAGCTGCCTAAGTAAAAGAAAACCGCGATGGGTGGAGCGCCGGTATCACAGCAAAATTATGGCGAAGAAAGTTGAGAACCTCCCTTCGAGAGACGACCGTTGGTCGCTGTGTTTTTCGTTAAGCCATCACCCGGTTCGTAAAAGAGACTGTGATAGGTCGACTCCAACGAGTCCACGTCACTTAGAAGGGCGCGCAAGCGCAAACACAGAGTGCCGCTGACCGGTACTCACAAAGTCGCGAAACACGATGATCTTATGAAGAGCAGATCGTTTTTTACCCTGGCAATCTCCCTTGTCTTTTTGGCAGGCTGCTATACCGAGATGTTGAGTGCTGCGACTACAGCAGCCCCAACGCTTGAGGCGCAGCGGCGCATCTATACGGATGCGCTGCATCAACTATCACTCGGAAAGTATCGTGCCGCCCGTTCGCAGCGCGATGCGCTCACATCGTATCCGCTGCTTCCTTATTTAGATTACGAGATAGCCCGCCAGCGAGCGCGTTTTATGGATGGCGAGGAAGCCCGCGAATTTGTAGAGCGGCATAGCGACAGCCCGCTTGGGGTTCGCTTCCTCGACCAATACTTAAAAGCAGCAGGCCGTGGTAAACGCTGGGGCGATTTCTTGGCCGCGGGCGAGCGCGAGCCTAAACGAGAAGGACTCCGATGTTACTTCGCGCGGGCTAAGCGCGGTCGGGGCAGCGTCGAACAAGCCTGGCAGCTCGCCGAAGACCTGTGGTTATCTGGCCGTTCTGTCGATGAGGCTTGCGATCCGCTCTTCAAGCTCTGGCGCAAAGCGGGTGGACTTAACGATGAGTTGATTTGGGAGCGAGCGTTACTTGCCTACGGAGCGCGGCAAGGCAGCCTGCTGCGCTACATTTCTTCACTCGGCAGCAAGGAGATCCAGACGTCGCTTGCGAAGCTGCGTAACTCCTATGCGCGGCCGGACCGTACGCTGAGCATCGCGAAGTCTATGCATGACCACACCAGCAGCAACGAAGGGTCTGACTCGGTCGCGGGTAATGATCGTGATCGCGCGACACAACTTCTGGTAGTGGGCCTTGAACGTTTATCGCGCTACCGACCTGCAAAAGCTTTGAGTGAGTTTCAGTCACTGCCCGCTGATCTATTTGATACCACGCAACAACAGCGCCTGACGCGGGCTGTGGCGTTTCGCGGCTTACTCGAGCGCGACGGGGCGGTGCGACCCTGGCTTGATAAAAACCTCGCAAGCTGGCGCGATGATCAGCTCACGGAGATGCGTTTACGCTGGGCGCTACTGGAAAGTGACTTCCCAACGGTAAGCAGCGCTATCGGGTACCTATCGCCAGAAAAGCAAAAAGAAGGTATCTGGCTCTACTGGCAGGCGCGGTCGATGGAAGAGCTGGGGTTGGCTGAATCGGCCCAGAAGCAGTTTAGCGCCGCCGCCTCAGAGCGCAGCTACTATGGTTTTTTGAGCGCCGATAAAACCGGAATGCCCTACAGCTTTAACGACGCGTCGCCGTTAGAGATCGATCAACCGGCCTTTGTGAGCGAGCACGGTTTACAAGCGTCTCTTGCTCGTATCGATGAGTTACTTGCTCTCGATGAAAATCGCTTAGCTCACTCGGAGTGGGTGTTCTTACTGCAGCGAGAGAATCAGGCGGTGCAGCGCGGCTTGGCAAGCATCGCCAAGCAGCAGGACTGGTTTCGCTTTACAATCGATGCAGCTAATCGCAGCCGCCTGCGCGATGTTCTAGCATTTCGCTTTCCCCTTGCATTCGAGTCTGAGTTCTTACGAGGGGCTGCCGTGGAGAATCTGCCACTCAGCGAGGTGATGGCTATTTCACGACGAGAGAGTGCGTTTTTTCCTTCTGCTCGGTCGTCCGCGGGGGCTCGCGGATTGATGCAGCTTATGCCGGCAACAGGCCGGGCTGTTGCCCGCTCCAAGGGCACGCGAATCCGAACTTCGGAGCTCTATGACATTGAACGAAACATTGAGCTGGGCACCGCCTACTATCGGCAACTCCTTGATGACTTTGCTGGGAGCAGGCCGGTTGCCTTGGCGGCTTACAACGCGGGACCTAGTCGGGTTAAGAACTGGCTAGGCAAGAACCTGCCGCTGGATCAGTGGATTGAGACCATTCCCTTTCGAGAGACTCGCGACTACGTCAAGGCCGTGCTCGCCTATGCGGTCATCTTTGATCACCGGCTTGGACAGGACGCGCAGCTTCTAACCTCGAACGAGCGAGCCGCTCGGCACTAGCTCACTATGTTCAGTTTTGTTCTTCCGGTACTGAACGAAGAGGCCGGTTTGGCCAATGCGCTGGTCGAACTCCGTAGGCTCTTTCCGGACAGTGAATTGATCGTCGTTGACGGAGGCAGTACGGATCGCAGCGTTGAGGTGGCGCAGGCCCTTTGTGATTCGGTGCTCAACGGTGATAGAGGTCGTGCCAAGCAAATGAACTTAGGAGCTGCGAAAGCGTCTAGAGAGTGGCTCTGCTTCCTGCACGCGGACACCATGCCTCGGTTTGACAGTGAACAACTGGCTGATGCTGTTTCCCTACAGGTTAATCCCTGGGGATTTTTTCGCGTTCAGTTGAGGGGAGCTTCTCGGTTTTTGCCGATGGTGGCTTGGTCTATGAACAAACGTTCCAAGCTTACGAGCGTGGCAACTGGCGATCAGATGCTGCTGATCAATAGGGAGTTTTTCCAGCAGCACGTCGGTTTTGCGGATATCCCACTCATGGAAGACGTTGAAATGTGCAAACGACTCCGAGTCCACTCCAAGCCGACCGTGTTTCCGCTCTGGGTTGTGAGCAGCGGGCGACGCTGGGATCAGCATGGCGCTGTGCCGACGATTATAAGGATGTGGATGTTACGCCTGGCCTACTGGTCTGGTGTTTCCCCGAGCCGTTTGTGGAGTTTCTACTATGGAACCGAAGTCTCTCACCGGTCGGGCAGGAGCGGCTCGGAAGCCGGATCAAACCTTGAGTAAGCGTCTACTACAGCAGTTTGCCCGACTACCGCGCGTTGGGCAGGTCAAAACCCGTTTGCAGCCCGCGCTTTCGGCACAGGAGGCCTACGCGATTCATAAACGGTTGATGCTCGCTACGGCAGGTTGTCTGGCGGAGTTACCGATACCTTCCGAACTTTGGCTCGATGAGCTGGCGGACTGTAATACCTGCGCAAAAATCGTCGCAATGGGATTGGCGGGCCCCAAGCTGCAAAAGGGCACAGATCTTGGCGAACGTATGTTACGTGCCCTCGCGGATGGTTTGAGTCGGGCAGAGCGTGTAGTTTTGGTTGGGAGTGACTGCCCAGAGCTTGACGTCGCGTATCTCGAACAGGCTTTCGCTGCGCTTGAGGAAAATGATTTTGTCCTGGGCCCGGCGGAGGATGGCGGCTTCGTATTGATCGGCTGTTCACACCCTGCAGCGATAGAGCGGCAGCTGGCTGATTGCTCCGAAGGACTCGTCACATCCTTCAGCACGATCGAATGGGGCGGTTCAACAGCTTTGGCTGGGGCGCTGCAATGCTTCGAACTCCATAGTCAATCTCACCGCTTGCTTGAAACGCGTTACGACGTAGATAGACCGGAGGATGTTGATCGCTGGCAGCGCTCGCAAGCGGAACTCGTTGAGGATCGGTTCGCTGCGGAAAATGGCAGAGGGCTACGCGCTCAGAGATGAGAGCACCGACGGACGAAGGGTATTGCCCTACGCTGAAAGATTATCTATTGCTGGCCGCTAGTGAGTGCTGGGGTAGGCAAGAACGCCCGCTAGCGCACTCAGGTTGAGCGCGGTCGCCTTGGCTTAAGCATGGGCGACTTGGCTTGTGACACGTAGTGGCCGCGTTCGGTGGGCCTGCTCCCAGTCCGTATTAGCGGTTTCACGCTGGCGCATAACCCAAGCAATCGCAGTACAGTAGCTCAGGTTGGTCTGAAGTTCGCTGTCTGGATTCGTGAGGAAAGCTCTCTGGCTCGCGAGTCCGCGTACCTTGGAGGCTATGTCCGGGCGAAAGGCCAGATAGCGATCCCACAGATCGCGATGTTGGGCGGACGTTATTCGAAACAGACCTAGGCCCGTAGCTCGACGCAGCCCCAATCCGGCCTCGGATCGTCGCAGAGCACCCGCCAGAAGCTCGCGCTCCGTATCTTCTGACCACACGCCCAAATACTCCAGCGTAGGTCGAATAA
The DNA here is from genome assembly GCA_039815155.1 of Pseudomonadota bacterium. Taxonomy (GTDB): domain Bacteria; phylum Pseudomonadota; class Gammaproteobacteria; order Pseudomonadales; family Halieaceae; genus Congregibacter. The sequence continues at coordinate 27,482 of JBCBZV010000038.1, read as the reverse complement.
CTTGGTCTCTCAGGTGTTCTGCGGTGATGTACATCTCTGTAATACCCGTTCCCTGCGGTGTCTGTTTCAACGACTGATTCTGCGAGACCTGTTGTCACATGGCGGTACGCAGAACTTCATTGTTATCAGAAGAAAACGATAAAGCAAGTAAAAATAGTAACTTAGCGAGTATTATTTACAACGAGTATTGGAAAAGTGCTTAACTTGAACAAAATATCGTTTGCTTTGCAGCACTTTCAAAGCATAATTGTATAAAAAATAGCCTAATCGATCAGAAAATAATCATTTTTTGTGGATCTAGCCGCCAGCCAGCTTTGTCTTAAAGCCTTGTTGCTCGAGAAAATCCTTAAGAACCGCTCGCTGATCGCCCTGAATTTCGACGTCTGCCCCTTTAACGGCACCGCCAACGCCGCACTTTTGCTTCATTAGTTTTGCTAAACGGCGCAGCTCTTCCCCATCATTTGGCAGACCGGAAACGACAGTCACAGCCTTGCCCCCGCGTCCTTTGGTTTCTCGACGAAGCCTAACGGTGCCATCTCCCGAGCTCGATGATGAGATTTTGACAAGCCTGCAACGACAATCTGCTTTTACCACCCCGCAGTCTGGGCAAACGCGCCCTTGATCAGTGCTGTACACAAGAGCAGTTCTTTTTGATTTTTGTCGTTTCATTAAATTGCTCCCCCGGGCTTAGCCGGTGTAGGGTACGCCGCTTTCTATGGTTTGGGGTGAGATTGTTGCGCAACAACGGGCCGCTTAAGAGCGAACATCGCGGCTGCAGTGCAAGCATTTCGCCTCGGGATGTTTTTGGAAATGACTAAAGAGAACCGGAACAACGGTTTGGATGACCTTCAGGCAGAGCTTGCCTTTCAGGGAGATACGCTGCGCACGCTGGACGAGGCCTTAGGTCGCCAGCAGGCGGACATTCTCTCTTTGAAAGAGCAGGTCAGCTTGCTCGGGGAGGAGTTGAAAAGGTTAAAGGACGATGCGGTACCGCCTACTACACCGGGTGATGAACCACCTCCGCACTATTAGATCTTAGGATTCCCATGCATCTGTCTCATTTCGGCGAGAAGTTCGCAGCTCCCAGTGGTATTAGTGAGCTGATGGAGGATCTTTCTGCGGCCCTTGCGGATGATCCGAGCCTATTGTTTATGGGCGGTGGAAACCCCGGCCGGGTCGAGGGAGCCGAGCAGCTGTTTCACAGTCTTATGGATCGCTTGCTTTCGAAAGCGGAACGCCGCCATGAGCTGCTAGGCCTTTATCAATCTCCGCACGGAGACCGAGCTTTTCGTGAGGAGATTGCTTCTTACCTGAACAAAACGCTTGGTTGGGAAGTAGCAGCGGCGAACGTCGCGTTCTGCAACGGCTCTCAGTCCGCGTTCTTCATTTTGTTCAATCTCCTCGCCGGACCCGGTCGCGAGGAAAACCACAAGCCCGGAACGAGCGATTGCTTTCGACACATTCAGCTGCCGTTCGCGCCTGAGTACGTCGGTTACCGGGACGTCGGATTGCAGGATGCGTTTTTCCGTTCGGAACGCCCCAAAATCGACATGCTCGGCGATGATCGTTTTCGCTACTCCATCGACTTTGAAAAGATCGAGATTGGCAGAGAAACGGGAGCCGTTTGTCTCTCCCGACCCAGTAATCCGACCGGAGGTATGTTGACGGACGCCGAGCTTGAGCAGCTATCGACCCGGTGTGAGCGCGCCGGTGTGCCGCTAATTCTGGATGGGGCCTATGGATTGCCTTTTCCTGGCCTCGTATACGGTGGTGCCCAGGCGTTTTGGAACGGGAACACGGTGCTTACCTTAAGCCTTTCCAAGCTTGGTTTGCCGGGTCTTCGAACGGGAATAGTTATTGCCCGAGAAGACCTGATTGCGGGATTCAATCGCGCAAATACGGTGATCAACCTTGCCTCAAGTACCGTCGGACCGCAGCTTCTTCGCGGTTGCCTGTTAGACGGTTCGCTGGATGCTCTGTGTACCGAATCGTTGCTTCCCTTTTACTCGGAGCGGCGAGCGGTGGCATTGGACACCCTCGAGCGCGAGCGGGGCTCACTGCCTTTGTATGCTCATCAGTCCGAGGGCGGGTTCTTTCTGTGGTTGTGGTGCAAAGACTTGCCGATCGACAGCGCTGAGCTCTACGTTCGCCTAAAAAACCGGGGGGTGATTGTTCTTCCCGGCAATGGCTTCTTTATGGGTCTAGCGGAGCCTTGGCAGCACGAACAAGAGTGCTTACGCTTGTCTTTCGCAGGAGACAAAGCTCGGATCGAACAGGGTCTAAGGCGCGTGATCGAAGAGCTGCGGCTAGTCTACGATAAGGGCTAGGCCGCCCGCTATTAAAGGAACGCCACCCACAAAAGTGGCTTAGGAGGGACCTCACTATGCTCCGACAACTAGCGACACTAGCGAAACAGCACCTGCACGCAATGGCACTCATCGGAGTCGCAAGTAGCGGTATTGCGATTTCAGGTCCGGTGCTTGCGGTCAATGAGGCGCATCTAACTTGGTTGGACGAGCACTACGAACAGACCGCCGCCACCGCACGAGCGCTGTGGGAGTTCGCGGAAGTCGGTTATCAGGAGCAAAAAAGCAGCGCCCTGCTGCAGCAGCGCTTACGCGACGCTGGCTTCAGCGTGAGATCCAGAGTCGCGGATATACCCACTGCCTTCGTTGCAAGCTATGGCTCTTCAGGCCCGGTCATTGCCATTCTGGGGGAGTTCGACGCGTTGCCGGGGATCAGTCAAGACGCGGTGCCCAACCGATCGATTCTGAAAGACAAGCCAGCAGGCCACGCTTGCGGCCATAACTTGTTCGGCGCCGGGTCCTTGGCAGCGGCAATTGCTGTCAAAGAATGGCTTGATGCTACTGGAACCGCAGGCACGGTGCGGTTTTACGGCACGCCTGCGGAGGAGGGCGGCAGTGGAAAGGTCTACATGGTGCGAGCCGGGCTGTTTGAGGACGTAGACTTCGCGATGCACTGGCATCCTGCAGACGCCAACTCCGCTGCGGCAAGAACGACCTTGGCGAACCGTTCGGCGAAGTTTCGTTTTACCGGCGTCTCCGCCCACGCGGCCGGAGCACCGGAACGCGGGCGTTCTGCACTTGATGGTGTGGAAGCAATGAACCACATGGTGAATTTGATGCGCGAGCATGTGCCTCAGCAAACGCGGATTCACTATGTCATAACCTCAGGGGGGAATGCCCCGAACGTCGTTCCCGACTTTGCAGAAGTGTTCTATTACCTTCGTCATCCGAAGGCGGAGACGGTCAAGAAACTGTGGACCAGAGTCGAGGCAGCCGCAGAGGGCGCGGCAATGGGCACGGATACCAACGTTGATTGGGAGATCATTCACGGCAACCATCCCGTGCTGGTGAACGAGACCTTACATGAAGCTATGGATGCAACCCTTCGCTCTATTGGCGGCTTCGAGTACAGCGCAGAGGAGCAGGCTTTTGCCGAAAAAATCTATCGCAGCTTTGCCAATCCTCGTCTTCCTTTGGGTTCCCAGGCCCTGGTCCAGCCGTATTCCGTGTCTTTGGGTTATGGTTCGACCGACGTGGGCGACGTGTCTATGGCCGTGCCGACAGTGGGCGCGAGAATAGCAACTTGGGTGCCCGGTACCGCCGCGCACAGCTGGCAGGCCGTTGCAGCGGGAGGCATGAGTATCGGTTTCAAGGGTGCAGACTTAGCCGCCCGAGCGTTGAGCAGCTTTGCGGTACAGCTCTACCAAGATCCTGAACTACGTGCGGCGGCGAAGGCGGAATTCGATCAGGTTCGCGGCGGAGATTTCCAGTACGAGGCGCTCCTCGGAGATCGTGATCCTCCTCTGGATTATCGTAAGTAGGAGTCGCTGACGTCTCCCGTCGAAAAGGGCGCGCATACCCTGTCGCAAGCTAGTGGCAAAGGCGTGAATCAGCTCGGGACATAGCAAAAAATAAGGAAACAAAATGGCTGAACAAGAGCGAAGGGATACGCAAGAGCAGGCAGAGTTTCGGCAATATTGCCGCGATTGGATCGGTAAGAATCACCCCGGTGAGCCATCCGTTCGTTTGCCGCTCTCGGCGCTTGAAATCATGACCCAGGAGCAACTTGCCTATCTAAAGCATTGGCAGCAGGCGGCGTATGACGCAGGGCTGGTAGGGTGTGATTACCCCAAAGAAGTGGGTGGTGGCGGACGTAGCGATTGTCAGCGCGTAGCCAACGAGGAGCTACTGGGTGCCAAAACGCCTTATTTTCCGAACATTATTGGCCTTGGCATGGCTGCCCCAACGGTGTTCTACCACGCCTCCGACGAACTCAAGCAGCGTCTTCTGCCGAGCCTATTTTCTGGCGAGGATATTTGGTGTCAAGGTTTTAGTGAGCCGGGTGCCGGATCCGATCTCGCGAGCGTGCAGACTTTCGCTGAGCGCAAGGGTGATAAGTGGGTCATCAACGGCCACAAGGTCTGGACCAGCCTCGCCCACTTTGCCGATTGGATGATTCTTTTGCTCCGAACCGACAAGTCGCACAAGTACGACGGTCTTTCCTATTTTGTTGTTCCGATCGCGTCGGCGCTGGGAAAAGGGGTCACCGTAAGGCCGCTTATCAAAATGACCGGAGAGACCGGTTTCAACGAGGTCATCTTTGAAGACCTGGAAGTCGACGATGCCTATCGCCTGGATGAACTCGGAAAGGGTTGGCAAGTCGCGATGACGACGCTGCTTCACGAGAGAGGCGCTGGTGATTTGGTAACCCCACGCGCTGGTGGTCTAAAGAGCGGCAACTCTCTGTCGGTGAGTGCCCGTAGTGCGATCGAGCTGGCTAAAAAGACCAAGCGAAATGGCAGCACCGCTGCTGATGATCCTCTCGTCCGTGATCGGCTAATGCGCCAGCTCATTCGAGAGAATGCTCTCTCAGAAAACCAAAGACGCGCATCCGTGCCAGCGCTCAATGACCACCCTATGCGGCTAGCTCTGCAAAATAAATTGCTCGCCTCAGAGCTGTCCCAGGACACAGCAGCGCTTGCGCTCGACATCGCCGGTCCAGCGGGATCCTTGTATCTCGCCGATGAAAACGCTCCTGCGCGCGGTCAGTGGCCTCTCGCGTATATGAATTCCTACGGAATTACCATTGCCGCAGGAACGAGCGAAATTCAGCGAAATATCCTAGGCGAGCGTGTGCTCGGCCTGGCGAAGTCGAAGTAGGAGGCGTTCAAACATGCCGCAACCAAAGAATTTTGGCTTCGAAGACGAAGCGAACCTACTCAAGGATTCCGCGCGACGATTTTTTGCTGAGAAACTCCCCGTCGATGCGCTCCACCAGCTAGTGGCCGGCCAGCCTTCGCCGGAGATGGCAAAGATAAACGCTTGGCCAGAGAGCCTCTGGCGTGAAATGACCGAACTCGGCTGGTCCGGTCTCACTGTGCCAGAGGCCTATGGTGGCATCGGTATGCCCTACGTAGCCGTCGCGGGTTTGCTAGAAGAACATGGTCGAGCGGCGTGCCCATCGCCGCTGTTGCCAACCTTGCAGTCCACTGCAATTTTGTCTGCAGCCGGCGATGCGGCGGCACAGCCTCTAACAGAAATCGTAGAAGGGTGCTCGGTGAGTCCTGTTCTCATGGACGAATCCGGGGGAACGGATAACCCTGGCGTTGCGGTAGAACATGGTCAATTAGAGGGAGTCGCTCATTTCGTTCAAGACGCATGCAAGGTGGATCGCTTTCTAGTGCTCGCGCAACACGGCGACGCGCAAGAGTTCTTTTGGGTTGATAGCAAGGCGGACGGCGTGCACATAGAGGCGGATGCGATAGTCGACTTGACGCGAGATCAGGCTACCGTTCGCTTCCAAGGCGTAGAGGCCAGTAAGATTGAGGGCGATGGGGCGACGCTTCTTAAGCAGGCTCTGCCTGCGGTGTGGATGCTCGTGAGTGCGGACATGGTAGGTGGGGCTGAGTGGCTGCTGCAAACTACCGTTGACTACGCCCAGCAGCGCAAACAGTTTGACCGGCCGCTAGGTTTTTTTCAGGCTGTGAAGCACGATCTCGTTAACGTTATGATCGCGATCGACGAAAGCAAGTCCCTGCTTTACAGCGCGGCCTGCGCGCTGGACACGGAGCCCGAGCGCTGCCTCAGTCTCGCTCATATGGCTAAAGCCTCGGCGAGTGACACGGCGGCTTTTGCCTCTGGACGCGCCGTACAGTGTCATGGTGGGATCGGCTTCACCTGGGAGTGCTATTTACACCTGTACTTTAAGCGCCAGGAACACAGTCTCCGCCTTTGGGGCGATGCGGCTTGGCATCGGGCCAGACTTGCCGATTTAGTGATCGGAGAGATCGGCGCTCAAGCGGCCTGAGCCGTATCGATGGAGAACTCCTCTAAAAAATGGAGTAGCTTTTCTCGTTGCCCTGGGCGCTCCCGGGTCTTGGCAAGCAGGTGGGTGGTGCGTGCTTCTCGATCCAGAAACAGCTTGCCGCTAACATCCGCCGCTTCCGAGGCGGCGGCAAGCCACACGATCGTGTCGGCGCCTTCCTCGGGTGAGCGCAGTACTCGCTTTGTGATCGTATGAAAGCCTGGCAGCGCATCTTCTACACCCGGCGTGTCCGCCCATCCGGGGTGCATTGCATTTACCACCACGCCATCGTCAGCCCAGTCTTTGGCCCACTCTTCAGTGACTACCGTTAGAGCTCGTTTGCAGCGGGCGTAGGCTACGGCTCCGTTGTAAGCTTTCGTTTGGGCCTGCAGTTGCTCGACACTTAATGCCTGCGTATACATGCCACCGGACACCACGTTTATGACTCGACTTTCTCCTGCGGCCTTGAGCAGCGGATGGAGTGCGCGGGTCAAACGCCAGGGGCTCAGCAGCAGCAGTGCGAAAGACTGTTCTAGTCCTTCTGCGGTTTCCTGCCGCTCGTTAAAGAGTGCTCCCGCATTGTTGACTAGCACGTCAATAGGTTTGTTTTCTCGCAGCAGCCGACCGGCGAGCGCATCGACGTCACCCATCAGCGCGAGATCTGCAAGCTCGTAGCGGATCGCCTGGTTCCCGGTTTCTGCAATCAAGTCAGAAACAACTTCTTTGGCCCGCTTTTCGTTGCGCATTACTAGGATCAGCTCGGCTCCCTTGGCCGCCAGGGACTGGGCGGTTGCCAGTCCGAGGCCCGAGCTCGCACCGGTAACGATGACACGCTTTCCGCGTTGAGACGCACTTACCGGTCGCCAATGTTTGCGGCCGCGGTTGTAGCCCCACTTTGTGAACATCGCAATCCCGGGCCACAAAAACCGATCTGCGCTGCTGGTTGAACGCTTGGTGCTCGGTGTCGGAAATTCGTCCTGAAGCGCACGCCCTAAACTCCTAACAGCTGCGCGTCCCATTCTTTGCATGCCCGGTAGCAGAGACTTTTCCAGCGCCCCATAGGGTGCCTTGAAGTTGAACTCGGCGCTGTAGTCAATTCGCGTGCCTGTCTCTTCCTGCACGAACTCGATTGTATCGATCGCGTCAAATAGCCATCCGCTGGCGTCAAATGATATGCGCTTCGGCGCGTCGTATTCCCTTACTGTATAGAGAAGATCGATAAAGCCAAGCGGTAACTTACAGCGTACCTCGAACTCACTTCCCTGACGGATCGGACCGGGCGTGAGCTTTTTCGCCCGGTAGGCGCTAACGTCCCACTCTGCAGAACTTCTAAAGTCCGCAACGTAGGCGAAACACTCATCAATCGGTCGAGCAACGGTCACGCTCTCTTCGAGCTTAATCATGGCGAGAATGTTTTAGTAAGGACACCTACTAATTACGAATGAGCGAGGGTGCCAGTTCACTATCGATCTAACATACGCGACCTTGTCGCGGCGCTCCCGTCACCGCAGGCGGCGACTCAATCTTAGCGGCCTACTCGTCGATCCAAACCTTGCGTAACGGTTCACCGAAGTCATCGTAGATAAGCTTCTGCTTGCTGGATTTGCTAGATGCTTTGGATGCGGATTTGCTTCTGGATTTCATTGCCTCCCTTCTCGCCTCAAGGCGAGCGACTACGTCGGGGACAGGTGTTCGCGACTGTTTTGGTTCGCTAAAAATCGGTTGGCTTGATGGCGGTGGCTTTGCTCCTGGTTCCCACGCACTGGTCCCGGAGGGTACCTCGTGCACCTCGCCACCTGCATTTAGGAAACGGCTCGTTTCTGCAGCGAGCTCTTCACGAAGAGCCGCCTTACTCTTCGTGCCGAGCACCGGTTTTTTTGCGCTGCGATATCGAAGTTTTGGTTTCTTCAAGCTGAAAGACCTATTGCTGATACGTATTCAATGGGGTGCTTTCTTCGAAAACCCATAAAAAATTCGAAACCTGACGTTTGAGAGCAAATAAAAACTGGTTTTGTGGTGGTTCTGCCGGACCTTAGCGCTCTCTGGTTGCAAACGACTCTAAGAGATCAGATCCGCTCATGCTGATCCGGCTCACGTGCACATAGTCTTGCTGCAAAATGCCAGCACAAATTATAGCGCGCTGCGACCTAGTTATGGCTGACCGTGTTCTGGGATAATCCGCCCCTTTCAATTATTTCGGAGTTCAGCGGATGCTCTGGCTGCTAGTTACGATCGTCGGTTTTTTTGCTTTTTCCTATCTTGTGCTGCGCGGTGAGGATTTGTCCTATCTCGACAAGCCGCTCCCGCAACACCCCAATACTCCCGAATCCCCAGAACTGCGCGAGGCACTCAGCGTGATCCGGGCGTTTGGTGCACAGGAAGGCGGTATGCCGCTGGGTAAAGAGCGGTTGCGTCAGGTCCGAGAATTTATGGATGGGATGAGCGCAGGCCGTGACTTTGAGTGCGAGTTCGAGCCGGTCAGCAATGCGGAAGTGAGAGGCGAGTGGGTTCTAGCCAAGGGGGCGTCGAGTAAAAGGCGAATTTTGTACATTCACGGCGGCGCGTTTATGGCGGGTAGTCCCACAAGCCACCGCGCGATTACTGATCGACTGGCTCGCCTGACTGGCGCGTCCGTGTTCGCAATGAGCTATCGGCTAATGCCGGAGCATCGTCGCCTGCGTGGGATAGAAGACTGCCGTAATGCCTACCGATGGATTCTCGAAACTGGCCCGGAAGGTTTGGAGAATGCGGAGTGGCTGGTTGTCGCGGGGGATTCTGCCGGCGGCAACCTGACCCTAAGTACGCTAGCCTGGGCTCGTGATCAGGGCCTGCGTCAAGCCGATGCGGGATTTGCTTTCGCCCCGGCGACCGATTCGGTCCTTGATGCGCCAAGCCTACGTGCCAACGCAGAAACCGATGTGATGCTGGGTCCCGCCTTCGGCAAGCTCGTCCGCTTTCCTAAGGTGATGTTGCTCTGGTACACCTGGCTTACAGCGCGAATGATGCCGTCAGATCCACGCATTTCGCCTGTTCGCGGCAATCTCCAAGATTTGCCGCCGATCTTGATTCAGGTGAGTGATTCAGAAATGTTACTTGACGATGCGAGGCGCTATGCGGCCAAGGCTCAGGCGGCGGAGTCGCCGGTCGTGCTCCAGACTTGGCCTACCATGCCTCATGTCTGGCAATTTTTCACGCCGAACTTACCCGAAGCAGAAGAATCGTTTTCCAACGTCGCTGAGTTTCTCGAAACGGTTTCTCGCGAACCAGGCTCTGAGAAGGCCGCATGAATGCGGTTCGCTCGTCCATTGTGTTTCTTTGGATGGTCGTCAGCATCATACCCCTGGGTAGTGGCCTGATCTTATCGTCTCTTTTCCTGCCCTCGGCGAAGCTGTGGCACTGGTTTGCAACGCCTTGGTTGAGCGGCGTCATCGGGGCAGCACGTCTGATTGGGGGCGTTGATTATCAGGTGCTCGGGTTTGAGAAGCTGCCGAAGCCTGAAGAAAAGCGCCGAGTTATATTGGTATCGAAGCACCAATCTACGTGGGAGACATTTTTTTATCCGAGCATGATGCCGGCACTACTAGCCTACGTTTTCAAGAAAGAGCTGCTGCGAATACCCGTATTTGGCTGGTGTATGGCGCGTTTGGATATGGTTCACATTGATCGAAGCAAGCGCACGCAGGCCTGGAATAAGGTCGCGGATCAGGGGAGGGAACTCATGGATCGAGGTAAGTGGATGATCATGTTCCCTGAGGGGACCCGAAGCGAGCGTGGGGGGCAGGGCGTATACAAAACCGGCGCCAGCCGTCTTGCGGTGGCTACTGGCGCGTGCCTGGTACCTATAGCTGTGAGTTCCGGACAGTGCTGGCCGCGCAAATCATTTTGGTTTATTCCGGGCCAGATCACCGTGTCGATCGGTGAGCCGATTGCTCCTGGCTCCAAAGGCTCCGAAGAAATCATGCGTGAGGTCGAAAGCTGGATTGAGGGAGAGATGCGGCGTATCGACGCGGATGCCTATCGGCATGAACCGGAGTCCCTCGGCTTGTCAAACTGATGGATTCTGCACCCACGAGGCCGCAGTGTATTGCGCTGTTGGTTAGTGCAGATGAGCGCTGGTTAAAGGAATGGGGCGCGCGTCTTAGGAGGGCGGAGTCCGCCTCCGAATTCGATCACGGGTACAGCTTGCAGATTGAGTTTGCTGGCTCTGCGGAACAGGCCTGTGACCGGGTTCGGGGCCTATGGCAGGCCCAATGCGTAGTTGTCGATGGTGACTCGCTTGTTGATGCGCAGGACCTGCTAGACCGTATAAGTCGTATACGAAGCGAGCTGGATCTGTTTCTTGCAGTGTCGGCGGGTGCTCAGACCCAGTTACGCGATGTTCTCTTGCTTGATCGGGCCGAGACCCGCGGTGAAGTCTTGTGGCGCCGCATCCACCACGCTATTGCCCAGCGTGTTAGTACTCCGTTTGCGGATACGCTGCGCCAGTACGTTGAGGGCGCGCGCGATGCTTGGCATACGCCGGGCCACTCAAGCGGTGACGGACTGCGAGAGAGCCCATGGGTGGCGGACTTTTACCGTCTCATGGGCGAACACGTTTTTAACGCGGATCTCTCTGTTTCGGTACAGGAACTGGATTCGCTTTTAGAACCGTCGCATATCATCCAGCAGGCGCAGAGTTTGGCGGCGATGGCGTTTGGTGCGCAACACACGTTTTTTATAACTGGGGGTACTTCAACCGCCAATAAGGTCGTAATCCAGCATTTGCTTGGTGACGGCGGAACCATGCTGGTGGATCAGGCTTGCCACAAATCGATTCATCATGCGGCAGTACTCTGCGGCGTCCGTCCAGTTTATCTGCCCGCTTCAGTGAATCTGGAGTATGGCCTGTATGGGCCAGTCGCTAAGTCGCGCATCGTGCAAGCCATTGACGAAAACAAAGAAGCCGCGTTACTGGTTCTAACGTCCTGTAGCTATGACGGTTTTTACTACGATTTGGCGCCGCTGATCGCGCATGCGCATGCCGCCGGTATGAAAGTTTTGGTCGATGAAGCTTGGTATGCGCACGGTTACTTTCATGAGCGCCTGCGACCGACCGCCTTGGAGTGTGGCGCAGACTACGTGACGCACAGTACCCACAAAACACTGTCGGCTTTTTCCCAGGCGAGCATGATTCACGTGTCCGATTCGGAATTTGATGAGCTCCGGTTTCGGGAAAACCTGAATATGCACAGCTCTACGAGCCCACAGTATGGGTTGATTGCCAGCCTGGACGTTGCACGAAAGCAGATGAGTTTGGAGGGCCATGCCTGTTTATCGCGCTGCTTAGCATTCGCGCAGCAGCTACGTGACGGCATAGATGAGACCGGTGCGTTCCGCGTGCTTCAGCTAGACGATATGTTGCCGGTCGAGTTACGAGAAGATCGAATCCGACTCGATCCCACGAAGCTGACGATCGCCACCAGCAATAGCGGTATGAGCAGTGTGCAGCTGCAAAAGGAGCTCTATGAACGCTATTCCATTCAGGTTGAAAAGCTGACCCACAACACACTGTCGATTTTGGTGACGCTGGGAACCACAAAAAGCAAAGTGCTACGTTTAATCAACGCACTACAAACCTTGGCGGAGGAACACCACGATAGCGCTTCGCAGGTACACAGTTGGGCTGGTACCAGTCCGCAGCTTCCTCCTCTCGCTGAGCTAATAATGCTGCCGCGATGCGCCTACTTTGCCGCCTGCGAGTACTTGCCGCTAAGCGACGATGAAGGGTCCCTCAATGAGGATCTGGTTGATCGCGTAGCGGCGGATCAAGTCGTACCCTATCCGCCCGGCATTCCAGCCCTAGTCCCCGGGCAGGGTATTAGCAAACAGTCTCTAAACTTTCTGCGCGAAACCGCGACCGGTGAGCGAGGTTTGGAGGTGCATGGGCTGATCCATCGAGAGGGGCGTTATTTTTTGCGAGTGGTGAACGAGGACATCGCCGCAGCGAACAATGCCTGAGCTAACGGTATTGAAAGGACGTTCACCGGGTATCGCTACTACATTTATTTAGGAGAGCATCGTGGCAATTCAAGAACACTATTTGGACTACGAACTGGACGGCAAAACCTACCAAGCGTTTGTGGCCTGGGAGGACAGTCGAGCTTCCGCACCGGGTGTGCTGGTTTCTCACGCTTGGGCGGGACGTGGTGATTTCGAAGACAAAGCTGCGCGCTGGCTGGCCAGTAAGGGCTACGTTGGGTTCGCACTCGATATGTATGGCAAGGGCATTCGCGGAACCTCCACGGAGGAAAACAGCGCGCTCATGACCCCTCTGATTGAGAATCGAATGGAGCTGCAGCGGCGAATTGGCGGTGCGTTTGAGGTGCTGCAAGGTCTAGACGCCGTCGACGCCAGCAAGTCTGCTGCAATGGGTTTTTGTTTCGGGGGTTTATGCGTTTTGGACCTGGCGCGGGTGGGTACAAACGTAGGAGGGGTTATCTCAATCCACGGACTCTTCAACGCGCCGGACAATACCGCTGGGACCTCCGTTTCTGCCAAGGTTCTTTGCCTGCACGGCTACGATGACCCCATGGCACCACCCGAGAGTGTGCTTGCGCTGGCGAGCGAAATGACTGAAGCGGGAGCCGACTGGCAGCTGCATGCCTACGGGCAGACGATGCATGCATTTACTAATCCGGAGGCGAATGACCCGGACTTTGGAACGGTTTACAGCCCGCTGGCGGATGCGCGCGCGCATCAGTCGATCGAAAACTTTCTCGCAGAACTGTTCGCCTAAAGGCCTAGAGGCCTAGAGGCCTAGAGGGCTAGAGGGCTAGAGGGCTAGAGGGCTAGAGGGGCAGGGGAAAGCCTCGTTAACGTAAAGTTGAGCGAAAGTCAGCGAGCGCGGTTAATCTGTCGCCCTTTCGCGGTGGGCCTAATTCCGTGTAGTTCTTGCCCTGGGGGACGGTTACATAGTGGTAGGCGTTCCCCTGCCGTTGCCAAAACGCGGAAGGTTTAGCCCGCTGCTGATCGGCCCAGCCGGAAGCGTCTATTAGCGATTCGTTACCAATGTTGTTTGCTACCGTCTCGCGCGCAGCCACAATGTGCACACAACGGAACGCCTGCGCTTACGATCTGACGAGAACCTAGCGGCGGTCACGCGGTCAAAGCTTCGAAGCGATTCTCTTCCATATTTTTGCGCACATTGTCGATTGGAAAGAGGCGCCCATTCATTGCAATGTAAACTCCTTCTTGCGCGGCTTGGAGCGCACCTAGGGCACAACCAATATTGAAAATGGCATCAGAACTCTTGAACGCCGCGGGCTGCAGAGCGCCTGTGAGTACGATGGTCTTTGCCGGGATACCCTTCAGCGCCTTCCCGGTCGCGACCATCCCATCGGTGCCGTGGGTTATGAGAACTAAGCGTGCGTCACAAGACTCCGCGGCTGCGCGAACTTTACTTCGGTCTTCCTCAGATAGATCAAGGCTGTCTTTGCGCATCGCCGACTCTACGCTGTACTCCATGTGGGCACCCATGCTATCGAGTAAGTCTCCGATCACCGGTTCGCCCACCTGATAATCACTCTTAGCGTCGAAATAGATTTTATCGATGGTTCCACCGGTCGTGATTATGTGCACCTTCATGGGATGTTTTCTGTTGCTTGCTAGAGCGCGGCATCGTGCCTTAACTCGAAAGCGAATGTCGAGTGCTGTGCTGATCTGTGCATTCCTATTGCCGACTGGCGATGGTAATGCGGCCATACTTCGATACAACATTTCTGCAGTCGGCGAGAAGCTGCCTGCGGCGCTACGGGAGAACATTCGAGCCTATCTTGGCGACATCCCTGAAGAGACACTGGCGGGGGAGCGAGTGCTGCGCGCGCTACCATCGACGGTGGCGGATGCCGGTAGGGCGCTGGGCTTCTATAACCTCGCAGTCCAAACCCAGGTCGATCGAACTCGATCCCCCTGGCGTGTGGAAATCACCGTCGATCCGGGGCCGGTCGTGCTCTACGAAAACGTCGATTTCAGGCTTTTAGGTGATGCTTCGCAAGACTCGCCCTTTGCCGAACTGGTCGCTTCTTCGGCCCCTAAGGAAGGTGAACGCCTGCATCACGGTGCTTATCAGAGTTTCAAGGAGCGCTTACTCAGCTTAGCCTGGCAACGGGGTTTTTTTGATGCGCATTTCGTCGAGCACGTGGTGCAGGTTGATGCCAAGCGCAACGAAGCGAGTTTAAAGCTATGGCTCGATAGTGGAGTTCGCTATCGTTTTGGTCCAGTTAGCTTTGACGAGCTGATGATCACCGATACACGCTTGGGTCAGCTAATGACCTTTTCTACCGACGACTACTATTTCCAGCAGGCCCTATTCGATTCTCGACAGCGTATACAGCGGCTCGGTTATTATGCCGGCGTCACCTTTGCACCGGACATCGAGCGTAGGTCCGAGGGTTATATACCGATCAAGCTGGAGTTAGATCCGGCACCGGCTCATAGTTTTGAAGTTGGCGTTGGCTATAGCACGGACACGGATCAACGCATTTCGCTTGCCTGGCAGAGTCCACACCTGAACCGTTACGGACACAGCCAAGAGACCGTACTGCGCTGGTCTCCCGTTAATCCAGAGCTACGTTTGAGCTATACGTTGCCGCTCGATCCGCTTGCCAATGACCTATTACAGCTTGGAGGGCGTCTAGAAGAAAACGAGTACGGTGACTTAGAAAGCGAGCAAAGGGAAATCAGCGTTCGCCTTGAGCAGCTGCAAGATGAACAGATTGTTAGTTTCGACTCACGTTGGCTTGATGAGCGGTGGGGCGTATTTAGTAACCGCTTTACCGCCCGCTTAGCGCTTTTTGGAGCAAGTTTTTCTAAGCGCTCGCGATCTGGGCCCGCGACCGACCCAAACTCCGGATTGAGTCAATACTATCGCCTCGACGGTGCGACTGCTTCTTTGGCCTCGGACCAGGATTTACTTCGCGCATACGGAAAATTGACTGCGGTAAAGCGCCTGAATAGTAAATGGCGGGCAGTGGGTCGTATTGAGGCCGGTTGGCTCTATGCTGAAAGAGATCAAGCGGACGAACTGCCGCCTTCTCTTGCCTTCTTCGCTGGTGGTGATTCGAGTATTCGCGGCTTCGCCTACCAGTCCTTGGGAACAGAAGCTGGCTCTGCTCAACTGACCACGCAAGCACAAAGATCTTCGTTGACCGTAGGCGGTTCGCGCTTACTTACCGCCAGCGCAGAATTGCAACGCTATCTCGGTGAAAACTGGCGCGTGAGCTCTTTTGTTGACGCGGGCGACGCCTTTAACGAAGACGATTTCGAAAACAACGTCGGCGTGGGGCTAGGGGTTCATTATTTGTCGCCGGTCGGTGCTCTGCGCTTGGAGATCGCCTCTCCGGTCTCAGAAAACGCGAGCGACGTTCGCTTGCACATAAACATCGGCGCGGAGTTTTGATGCGCCGATTGACAAAAGGAGTGAGTCTCCTAGTACTGCTATCGCTGTTCCTGCTACCGGCGTTTGTCGTGGGTACTCGTCAAGGAGCGGTATGGTTGTTGAATCTTGCAAAGCCGCAGCTGTCCGTTCATGGGAGCGATGTGAGCGGTACGCTTTGGTCAGGACTGGACGTTGCGAAGCTCTCGGTCGCTACGGATGCGGGTTCGGTCGTCCTAGCGAAGCTCTCTATTTCTTTGCGACTGGGTTGCATAGTTAAAAGCAAAGTGTGTATTCGGGAACTTCGCGTGGGGACGATATCGATGTCCGAGCGACCCACAATGACTGAAGTAGGAAGACTCTCGCGCTCGGGCGACGCTACGGGTACAGAAAGCCAAGCCACAGGCGCAAGTGGCGCCAACGCCTGGCCACCGGATCAGCTTCCCTGGATGCCCTTCAAACTATCTATTGAGCGTTTTTCTATAGAGCGTGTTTTGCTGGCGCGGATGGCTGCGGGTCAGGCTTACGGACCCTTAGCAGGGCAGGTCCAAGTGGAGAAGGACGCCGCGGTGGTGTCAATTATCGGGGCAGACTTGCGATTCGGTGATGGTTTTAAGGTCGCAGGCATCCGGTCAGAGGCTGAGCTAAATCGTTCGGGTGCATGGAGTTTTGCAGCCGAATTGGACGTGCTGGCTCCTGGAGTTCAGGATCGGTTTATGCCTCCGCAATGGCTAGCCCTTGAGGGCGAGGGCGATATGCAAGAGGCAGCCCTGCGACTTACCATCCGAGATGAATCCGACGTGTCAGAGAACCTCCATGCCAAGTTTAAATACGATTCGTCCGTATCGGAGGATGGCTTCGCCATAAGCGGATTCCTCGCTGGGCTGGATCAAGTTATAGCTCGGCGCATACCAGATTTTCCCGCGCGACCATCGTCGCAACTTCACTGGGAGCTTCGATCGCGGGGCGACCAGTTGAGTTTGCTTGCCTCTCTGAGTTTCGACCAACCCGTTTCTTCTAAAGTTCTTCTACGGCTAGAGCGTGAAGCTCGCCGTTGGAACCTGGAAGAGTTCGCCTTTGATCAGGAGGGTTACCGAGCTATCCAAGCGGAGGGCGTGCTCGCCACTGACGGTGTGCTCAGCCCCGATTTGACATTGGAGCTGAATCGCCTCGAGGTTCCGATGTCTTCCGACACTGAGCCTCTGTTCCTGTCGAGCAAAAGTAGGCTGAGCGCCACCGCTTCAGCCTTAACTCAATTCGATCTGGTTGTTGACGAGCTAGAGCTGGTTTCGAATTTTGGGAAGTTAGTGGGAAAGGGCAGCGCGAGCTATCGCGATGAACAATCCCTCCCGACCTTGGCTTTTGACGGGACCTGGCGGAATCGGCCCATTTCCGTCACCTCAAGCGCGAACGAACTGTTGCTAACGCTGCCTCAGGGTTTTGAGGAGGCAGGGCTACAGGTAGATAAAATGCAAGCTCGCTTGCTCACGGGAGAGAGTGAGCAGGTGCAGGTGGAGCTCCGCGGTGATCTAAGTACGAGTCTCACTCTCGATCTTGTCGCTATCGAAGACGGCTATTCGTTGACGCTCCAGCCTTTTGCTATGAATACTCGTTTGGGCGGTCTAAGGTCTGCCGCCGTCGCAAATATTCGCCCCATTACGGGCCTATGGTCCCAAACGCGACGAGAGGTAGCGCTAGACCCATTCTGTCTGAAGTTAAGCTCGAGTGCGCTGTGTACTTCGAAGGTGGCTAGGCTCGGCCGAAACACGGAACTGTCCCTCAATCTCGACATCTTCGAAGAGCACTCAGGCTCTCTGCAGGGCAAACCGTACGAGGTAGAGCTGCAGTCTTCGGGCGTCTTAAAGCTAAGCCAGGAAGAGGGCAAGGACCTAGGCGGGTCCTTGGCCTTGGATATCCAGAAGTTCTCTATCGATCCGCTAATCGATACGCGCAGCCAAGGCCCCTTAAATTTCGACACTGGCTTGCTCGAGGCGTCCATCGATGAAAGCAACATGACGGCGAAGCTCACGCTGACTTCAGGCAGTCTGGGCTCAATTGAAGGCGCACTCTCCAACCAGAATGGGCGAGCGCTTGGAAGGCTGCGGGCTCAGGGACTCGAGTTGACCGAGCTTAGAGATATTGTTCCCGAGTTCAATGTTTATAGCGGACTAGCACAGGCAGATCTGAGCTTCGAGCTGCCACCGTTGGCCGTTGATCATCAGTTGAGGCGCGCGGACGGCGCGCCTAACGCGGCGATGGACTTTACTGGAAGCTTCGAGATTTCTGAATTAGCTATGCGCATC
The DNA here is from genome assembly GCA_039815155.1 of Pseudomonadota bacterium. Classification (GTDB taxonomy): domain Bacteria; phylum Pseudomonadota; class Gammaproteobacteria; order Pseudomonadales; family Halieaceae; genus Congregibacter. The sequence continues at coordinate 9,437 of JBCBZV010000038.1, read as the reverse complement.
CCCGGAAGCGAGACCCCCCTTGAGAACTTCAGTGCTTCCGGCCGCGCCGTGGACGGCGTGCTCAGCTTTGAAGGTGAGGGCCTGCTGGGAAATGGGTCCATTAACGCCAAGGGTCGCTGCTGCGAGCAGCAAATGCTCAAGATGACTCTCCGCGGAACGGATACGAGCATTCAGCTCGAAAGCGGTGCGAATACTCGATCCAGCTCTGAGCTCCAGCTTCAAGTTGGCGCTCAGTCGGCTGATCTGTCCGGCGTAATCACCGTCCACGAAGGCACGCTTCCCTTGGCTAAATTTGCCGAAGGTGGTGTTGTGCTTGCGGATGATATACGAGAGGTCGAGGTTGCAAGCAGTGGCCCTCGACGCTTCGATCTAAAGAGTGATATCGAACTAGAGCTCGAACCAGGTTTCACCTTGCGATCTCGAGAGCTTGAGCTGACCTTGAGCGGAACCTTACGTGCACGCACCGTACCGCTTGCTCCGGCGCAGGTATTTGGTGACTTGCAGGTCCTTGGCGGCGAAATTCGGGCGTTCGGCCAGTCTCTGCGAGTGGTTGAGGGAACCATCTCTTTTCTGGGCGATGCGTCTAATCCGGGCCTCGCATTGCGAGCTGAGCGCACTATCCGTGGGGAGGATTTGCGAGTGGGGTTTCGCGTAGCGGGGAGCGTAGACGAGCCCGTGCTCGATCTTTATTCCGACCCGGTGCGACCAGAACGTGAGGTGCTTTCGTACCTCCTGCGAGGACGTGGCCCGGACGTTGGTGCTGGCGCTGATGGCACTGCGATGGCGCTTTCGCTCGGGGCGACGGCGCTCAATCAACTCGGAGCTCTTGGCGCCCTGAACGCGATTCCGGGATTGTCGCAAGTACAACTCAGCGCGGAAGGGGAGCAAGGTGATACGCAGGCTACAATCAGCGGTTATGTCGGCGAGAGGCTGTATCTCAGCTATGGTGTCGGCATCTATGAACCGGTAAATGCGCTTACTGCCCGTCTGTATCTTCAATCGAGGCTGTGGTTGGAGGTTGTTAGTCGCCTAGAGAGTTCGCTCGACTTGTATTACCGCTTCGATATAGCTGCGCGGCAATCGCCGCAGGAACCCTAAACTATGGATCCGGTGACTCAAGGCGCTCTAGGCGCCGCTTTGCCTCAGAGCGTTGCCCAAAGGGCGAAAGCGCCCGTTGCGCTCATCAGCGGCTTGCTTGCGGGTATGGCACCGGATCTGGACGTGCTGATTCGCTCCTCGGAAGATCCCTTGCTCTTTTTGGAGTATCACCGACAGTTCACTCATTCATTGATTTTTATACCGCTTGGCGCGCTTTTGGTCGCGACCGCGCTATGGGGACTCGTTGGTCGTCGCTATAGCTGGGCGTTTAGAGATGTCTTTGTCTTTTGCCTACTTGGCTATGCTACTCACGCCCTGCTGGACGCTTGTACGACTTACGGTACCCAGTTGCTCTGGCCATTCTCTGATCGGCGATTCGCGTGGAACAATATATCAATCATTGATCCTCTCTTTACCTTGCCACTGTTGTATGGGGTCGTGCGAGCGCGAGTGAAACGGTCGCCCTGGCCGGTACGTTTAGCATTGAGTTGGTGCGTGCTTTATCTTCTGCTTGGAATAGTTGCGAAGGATGCCGCGGAGGCTGAAGGGTGGCGGCAAGCCTCTTTGCGCGGTCACGAGCCGGTTTTGTTGGAAGCCAAGCCAAGTATCGGCAACTTATTGCTTTGGAAAGTTGTCTATCGAATTGGCGACCATTATCACGTCGATGCGGTTCGCCTAGGTTTGTCGAATCGTTTTTACCCCGGAGAGAGCGTGGCGGCGCTGGATCGCAATCGAGATATGCCCTGGCTTAAAGAAGGATCTCAACAAGCGCTAGATTTGGAGCGTTTTCGATGGTTTTCCGCAGGGTTTCTGGCTTTAGACCCCGCGAATCGGCTGCGCGTGATTGACCTTCGTTATTCACTCCTGCCCAATGAGGTTAATGCATTGTGGGGAATTGAATTCGATCCAAGCCAGCAGGAGCGGCATGTTCGCTACATCGTCTCCAGAAATCCCAGCGAGCGAGATCGCCGTCGTCTCTTCGCTATGTTGAGAGGTCTACCTGTTGATTAGCTGCTGTGAGGAGCGTTATCAAGTGCTCAGTGTCAATCCCGTTACCACCCTAAGGCCAAAAGGTCCTGGGGCTGCGCTGCTGCTCAGACTGGGTTTTTTGCTAGGCACTCTGGCTATATTTGGCCCGCTTCTTTTGACCGGCTGCGGAAGTGAGCCGGTACAGCCGCTGGCGGAAGCGGACCCGATCAACATGGAAGGCAATTGGGAGTTGGACTACGGTCGCTCCGACAATCTCCAGGCTCGCTTTAACGCAAACCTCCGCTCGATTCGACAGCAGAGCGCCCGAGCGAATGCGGAACGCAGGCCCGGCGCTGCGGTGGCCGGTAGTGCCTCTCAGCAGCGGCTCCTTGCCCTGGCGCAGATGGCGGAGCTGGTAACCGAGTCGCAGCTGCTCACCGTCGAGCAAAGCCGAGTAGCTATTCGAGTGAAACGGGAAGGGAATTTCTCTCTAAGCTGTGATTTTGGGCCAGATGCACCGGATCAAAACGATTTAGGTCTGGGTGTCGAAAGATGCTTCTGGGACGGGAATCAGCTGGTGTTTCATCTACGCTTGCCCGATGGTTTGAACATTATTCATCGTCTTTCTATGTCGCAAAACCGGGAGACCTTGGGCGTTTTGACCACCCTCGACTCGCCGGGTGTTGGCGACCCCTTCACTGTGCGACGCATTTATCGTCGCTACGTTCCGGGTAACAGTGGCTATCGTTGCACAGAAACTCTTACCCGCGGCCGGGTCTGCACTACGGAGAAGGCATCGGAATGATTCAGAAGTTGGTGGCAGCTGTGCTGCTTGCGTTAAGCGTCGCCTGTGCTAACTCACCTTTGCAGCAGGCCAGCGCTGGCTCTGCCAGTAGCGGATTGGGCGCGGAATCTACCGCGGTGATCTCTCAAGCCGCTTCGAATACCGTTCCTGTTGGGAACGTCGAAGCCGAGCTCTTTCCCTCGAGTGAGGGCGCTCTCGATGTAGGTGTCGTGGTGTTCGACGAGGGGCTTGGGGTAAGTAACGGCGATTTGTTTCCCACAGTCCGCAAAGCGGAATCGCTCATCTTTCCGACGGTACTTGCGGATTACCTGACGGCCTCTAATGCCTTGGGTGTGGTCCGGGTTGTTCCCTCTTCATCGGTGAGCACACCGCTGCAGCTGCAGGCGCAAATTGTGGTCGCCGATGGCCAGGAGCTTGAACTGGCAGTCACGGTCCTTGACGCCGGCAACGGAGTTTTGCTCAGGCGCAAGTACAGAGATATCGCGACAGCTGAGGACTATCCGGTGGGTCCGCGTGATGAACCGTTCGCTGATTTGTATCAGGCGATTGCGAACGATGTGGGAACGATTGCGGCTGGAATGGATACAAGTGAGCGAAAGCGTCTCGAGCGTTTAGCGGCCGCTCGTTTTGCCTCGGAGATCGCGCCAGAGGCGTATGGTCGATTTCTCTCGCTCAGTGAAAACCGCGGTACGGGAGTGATGCGCTATGAACTCGTGAGTTTCCCGGCCGAGGGTGATCCGATGCTGAGGCGTTTGCGGCGCATGCAGCGGCAGGAAGCGCTATTTGTAGATACGGCCGACGAGCAGTATCGAGATCTCTTCGACGAGGTGCGCGACAGCTACAACCTTTGGCGTGAGTACAGCTTTGAGCTTGAACGCTTTGGTGAACAGTATCGAGCAGAGGCGGCGGGTCGGAAGTCCACCGCTCGGCGTGGGAGCTTTGCCGCGATGCAGCAAGGCTACGCCAGTTTCCGCAAAGTGAAGATTCAAGAGGAAGATTTATCCGACTTGGTCAATGGCTTCACCGGTGAGTCCTTAGAGACCGTACTCAGCGTCGATGATGGGGTCTTCCGACTTCAGGGTAGCGTTGACGAGCGTTATGCACAGTGGCGGCGAATTCTGACACGAATTAACGAACTCGAAGTCGGGATCGACCCAAATTCATGACACAATTCGGCTTGTTGTTTCTGGAACCGTCTCACAATGGCAGAAGATTCGGAGTTTGAGCTAGGGAGTGCCGGGCGCTCCCTGTTTGATGGTTTGCTTCGTCGAGCGTCGAAGGTTGCCGGCGGCACAATTGACTTAGCCTTAGACTTCGCCGCGACCGGGGCCATGAATGGCGATGCCTGGGTGCGAGATCTCCTCAAGAGCAGCGCGTCGCCGGAACGTTTGGAAGCGATGGCCGATGCGGGGAGGTTCCTACGGGACGCCCGTGAAACCGCAGGCTTATCGCTTGCTGAAGTTACCGACAGCTTGGGTTTGTCGGACGACAGCGTTCTTGAAGGCGCGGAAAAAGGCGAGACCTTATTACCAATAGATGTGATCTTTCGGGCCGCCTCCTTGCTGGCTAGACATGACCCGATACCATTTCTGATCAAGTTTTTTCGTAGTTACAACCCGCAGCTTGAATCTACGCTAGAGCAGTGGGGGGTTATGGCAATCCCCAAAAACTACGAGCGTGAACGACGGTTTCTTAATCTTTACCGGCAGCATGATTTTCTGAGGAACCTCGATGACAGTGCGCATCAGCGATTCATAGAGTATATGGATGCGTCGACGCGGCTCGTGGTCGAGGTTATGGAGCGCGAAGCGCAGGCCTCCGGCGACCCGCCAGCTCGCAGCACCCCAAAAGCTAGGAAAAACTCGACGAAGGAAGTAGCAAAAGACTCAAAGAGAAGTACAAAAAGAAGTACCACGAGGAACTCAAAGGAAGACACGCCAAAACATTCCAGTAGGAGCCGTCGAGTCACATCGAAACGAGGCGACGTCGATGATGCTGCGAAGAGTGAACGGAACCGACACGAATCTAGCGATACGGAAAATGATGCGTCTACTCGAGCGCGAAAAACCAGCAGTAGCAAAGCCGAGAGCCGGCCGAAGCAAGGCAAGGGTGCTTCATTGAAGAGTACGGTGAGCGCGAGCACAGACCGTGCTCGCAGCACAAAGAGTTCGGGTCAATCCGCCGATGGTCCTAAAGCACGACCGGTGGTGCGTAAGGTAAAGCCACGAAAAAGTGCGTAGCGATACACCTAGAGATTTCGCCGCGAGCTGCCCTCGCGGTATTGGTGAGCTGCTCGCACGCGAGATCGAAGAGCTCGGCGGTAGCATATCGCAGACCCAGGATGCCTTGGTCCTGTTTCGCGGCTCCCGAGCTACGTTCTACCGAGTGTCTCTATGGTCTCGTCTCGCCAATCGTGTTTTGCTGCCGATTGCCTCTGGTCCATCGCGTGATGCAAGCGAGTTGTACGCGACTGCGCGCTCAGTCGACTGGGCAGCTGTGCTCGCCAGCGGTACACGCTTCACCATTAACTTCTCTGGAACCAATAGTGCGATACGCGATACGCGGTTCGGTGCCTTGCGATGCAAAGACGCGCTGGTTGATTACGCGAGAGAGTCCACTGAGTGGGATGCGCGACCGGAACCCAAGGCACCGCAACTGCGCATCTCTGCTCGATTGCACCGAGATAAAGTTGAGCTCGCGCTCGATTTAAGCGGCGAAAGCCTGCACCGGCGAGGCTACCGAACTGGATCGGGTGAGGCGCCCCTCAAAGAAAATTTGGCCGCAGCGTGTCTGCGAAAAGCAGGCTGGAACGGCGCCATAGATGAAACTGCTGCACTAATAGACCCTATGTGCGGCTCCGCGACGCTGCTCATCGAGGGTGCGTTACTCGCGCTGGATCAGGCGCCTGCGTTGGGAAGGCACGAGTTTGCCTTCAAGCATTGGATCGATCACGACGAACAACAGTGGACAGCGATCCGAGCCGAAGCGGAATCGCGGGCGCGCGCTGGCCGCGAGCGTCCTATGCCGGAGATTAGAGGTTATGACGCGGACCCTAAGGTGATTGCCAAGGCGCAACAAAACATCGCCGAAGCCGGACTAAGTCAGTGGGTGCGCGTCGGCGTTAAGCCCCTCGCCGATGTTGTGCAGCCAACGCACCGGCTTATTCGCAGCGGTTACGTCGTGAGCAATCCGCCCTACGGCATCCGGCTGTCCGAACCAGATGTAGCGAAGCAGCTTTATACGGCGCTGGGAGAGCTGCTCGCCAGGGAATTCGTCGGTTGGAAGGCCGCAGTGCTCTCTCCTACAAAGGAGCAAGGTAAAGCCCTCGGGCTACGCAGCCATAAGCAGCTTGCCCTCTACAACGGTGGTAAGCAGGTTTTCTTACTATTACTAGATCTTGAGAACAATCACTTTCGTCCACCCTCGGCTGCGTCTGTCCATCAGACGGAAGACAGCGGCCACGATAGTGATTCGCCAGCCGAAGCCAAAGCATTGAGCGACGGTGCGCAGATGCTTGTCAATCGTCTTCGCAAAAACCAGCGGAGATTGGCGAAGTGGTTAAAGAAGGAAGCGGTAAGCTGCTACCGAATCTACGATGCTGACATGCCCGAATATGCGGTTGCTATCGACAGATATGGGGACTGGCTTCACGTAGCTGAATACCAGGCCCCAAGCAGCGTGGATGACGATGCGGTGGAGCGGCGGCGACAGGAAGTTAAGCAGGCCTTGCCCGTCGCTCTGGAAGTGCCCAAAGATAGAACGGTTTTTAAGGAACGCAGACGCCAGCGGGGTTCCCAGCAGTATGAAAGGCGAGAGCAGCGATCGCAAAAGCTGACTGTAAGGGAGGGGAACGCCAAGCTTCTCGTCAACCTACACGATTACCTCGACACAGGTTTGTTTCTGGACCATCGGCCCTTGCGCCTGAGATTTGCCAGCGAGTGTCGTGGCAAGCGCTTCCTCAACCTTTTTTGCTATACCGGTGCTGCGACCGTGCATGCGGCTTTGGGTGGAGCCCATCGCAGCGATAGCGTTGATCTGTCTAAAACCTACTTGCGATGGTTCGAGGAAAACCTTGCAGTCAACGGACTCGGCGATCAGTTTCATCGTGCACATCGCGAGGACGTCATGCAGTGGTTGGCGCAATGCAGAGACTCCTATGATCTGATCTTCGTGGATCCACCTTCATTCTCCAATTCGAGAAAACTAGCGAGTGACTTTGACGTGCAGCGGGACCATGCAAACCTGCTTCGTTCCGCGTTGAAAAGACTCGCTACGGGTGGCGTACTGTACTTTTCTAATAATTTGCGGCGCTTCTCGCTCGACCAGCAGTTGAGTTCAGAATTTCTCGTGGAGGACGTCACTCGCAGCACTATCGACGTGGATTTCCAGAGAACCGGTCGACCGCCTCACCGCTGCTGGATGCTTCGTACGCGTGAATAGTGCGCTTCATATAGGCTGAACCTATAGGGCCAGGCAAAAAAGTTATCCACAATGCTTGTCAAGGCCAATTTTTATATGTTAGCTCTCAATTAATCTTAGAAAATTTAGAGAATATGCCCATAAATTTATGATTTTTATACATATAAAATAATCTATAGCCCAACACCTGGGGCTCAAAAGATTCTGGTTTTTTCCATGCTTTACTATTGAATTTTTTTTGCCCACCACGTTGTCCACACTGGAGCGGGGGGAATTGACAGGATTCTCCAAAATTTTGGAAAAATATTTAAACAAGTATCTGCGTTAGTAAATGCTTATTGCTTTTCACAGTCAGAGTGGGACTTCGGCCCAGCTAGCACATGCTGCGTTCATTGGTGCTCGCGCCGAGGACCCTAGCGCGCGGCTACTCCTCTGCGTTGAGGCCGGCTCCTTGGAAGTGCAAGACGCAAGCGGCCTGCTGCTCGTATGTGCAGAGAACAGCGGAAGACTCGCGGGCGGTGCAAAGGACTTTTTAGACCGGATCTTTTATCCGCTAATTGAATGCGGCGGCGGTAAACCTTATGCCTTGCTCATAAGCGCAGGCAACGATGGTTCCGGTGCAGTGGCCGAAGCGAGGCGCATCTTTCGGGGTATTCCATTTTCCGAAGCGCTGGAACCGGTTGTTGTGCGCGGTGAGCCCGACGCCGATGCGTTGCTGCACGCGCGGGAGCTTGGGGCGGGCTTTGCAGCTGGTTTGGCTATGGGCTTGTTTTAATCAGCGAATGCGAGATAACAGGTGTACATGTCCAGTAGCGTAAGCGCAACCAACAGCGTGCTTAATCAAATACCTGAGGCGTACGAAAAGGTGCCAGAAGGTCTTGGCTTCACCGATCGATTGCAGCCGTTTTATCGGCGCGTAATCGGTGATGACATTAGCTTCGATTTTTGTAGCGGAGCCCTGTACGACAGTGAACAACTTCTTCTGCGCTGCAGCGGCACCTATTACCTCATGAGCCCTAAAGCAAGTGATCAGGCTGCGGGCAGGGAGAATTCCGGATTGCAGCAGCGGCTCGCTAGCCTCATGGGAAAGGTCAGCTAGCTGCGCATATAACTTGAGGCATTGGAGGCGGCTGTCTTGCTTGCAGCGATTTCACATCCTGTCAGCTTTCCATTCTCACTGAGTCCTTTGCCGGCTTGCCCTATCTTGTAGAAAACGTTCTCTCCGCCATAAGAAGCTCGTGAAAGGCTTGAGCGCTTCTAGAAAGACTGCGTTGGTGATGCAAGACAACGCCGAGCGATCGTTTGAGGCTCGCGCCTTCCAGTCTCAGACTTTGCAAGCCTTCTCCGAGCATGGTGGTCGGAAGAACGGTCCAGCCGAGGCCCACAGCCGCCATCATGCGAAGTGTCTCAAGATAGTTGGTCGCCATTCCTAGCTGTAAAGTCTCCCCTGCTTGCGCGAAGTGCTGCCTGACGATTCTGCCGGTAAATGTCTCGAGGCCGGGAAGTACGGCGGCGTGTTGAGCCAACTCCGATAGTGCGACCGCTTTACTGCTAGCAAGGGGATGGTCCGGTGCGACCATGACCGTTAATGGGTCTTCCCAAAGTTCGACCGTATCCAGCTGAGAAACGTTGCCGGGAGCTAGGGTCACTACGGCAAGTTCGATCTCGCCGCGACGAATTCTCTCGTACGCCTGCTCCGAATCCAGAAACTCAATCTCCAGTCGCACCTGTGGGTGCGTGCGCTTAAACGCCGACAGGATCGGCGGCAACCGGTGGAGACCAATGTGGTGACTGGTAGCTAGCTGGAGTGGGCCCGACACGTCTCCGTCTAGATCTCGGACCGCACGTTCCGCATGGCCCAAGCTGTTCTCCACGGCTGGGATATGAGAGAGCAGAGCGCGTCCCGCTTCTGTGAGTTCAACACTCCTGCCCAGCCGATCAAACAAGCTGGTCTCTAGTTCCGCCTCAAGCAAAGCGATACGTTTGCTGATCGCGGGCTGAGTCAATCCCAGAGTCTGCGCAGCGCTGGAAAAAGATTTCCGCTCAGCGACTGCTTTGAAGGCTTCCAGATTGGCGAATTCCATTTGCGTCGTATTTTGCTGCTAGCTGACCCCGATCTTAATATAAAAATATTTTATCTAAAATA
>JBCBZV010000164.1:0-7725 GCA_039815155.1 Pseudomonadota bacterium | reverse complement strand
CTCAATACCAATCTCCGTGACGCCTTCAATCTTGAGCTCGATAATTCTCTGGGCGAGCGCCTCTTGAATCCACTGTGCCAAAAACTCCGTAGTCGTGATCTCGCCCGCAAACACGTCGAGCTCGTCTAAGTTCTGATAAGAAAGCGGTTCAAGGACAGCCTTTAACGACTCGTGGGCCACTCCGATGTCAATGACGAGGTTGTGATCGTCAAGTTGAGTCGCATAAAAGGTTGCGGTCACCACGTAGGTCGCACCATGCAGGCGCTGCGCCGGCCCAAATATCTTGCCCTCAAGACTATGGGCGATCATGACGTGTTCGCGAACGGATAAACTGAAGCTCACGTTCTGTCTCCTTGTTTAAAAAAGCTAGTAGACCACTATTGGAGCTAGAAACTGCTCACGCTTCTGGTAGATCGATCTCATCAGTTCGGGCAGCGCATCCATTCCGTACACAGGCTGCAGTAGAGCATCGAGCGCGGTGTTCTGAAGATGCTCCAGAACGCATTGAGTTCGACCACAGTAATCAATCTGCTCACGCACTGGCCGGGCCACGTGTGATACCTGCGAGCTAAGCAGTGTTTTGCGTCCATAGTGGAAGGCCGCGCCGAGGTTCACCGTTGTGTCCTGTGTGCCGTACCAGCTTAGCTCAATGACTGTTGCCTCGAATGCGCTCCGGTCGATAGACCATTGAAGACCCTCGGCTGTGGCCGAACAGTGAAAGACTCTATCAGGCGGAGCGTGTATCGAGCTGGCCGGAGCGCATGGCCTAACCCACGGCAGTGCCCGCAGAAGATCGCAGCGCTCGTCATTGGCTTCTACCAGGTCAATAGGCTGGTCGTAGACCTTGCTAAGTAAAAAAGCGACGAGGAGAGCGATAAGACCCCCTCCAACGACCGCAACCTTATCTTCGGGCTGAAGAGAGGCATCCCAAAGTGCATTTTGTGCGGTCTCAATAGCTGGAAAAAGTGCAGCTCGTTGATCCGGTATGGAATCGGGGAGTTCGATCGCATCGCTTACCCGAACCGACACCCGGTTCTGGTGCGGGTGCATCACAAAGAAACGTCGCCCACGTTCATCAGCTCCTACCAGGGAGTAGCCGTACTTGAGCGGAAACTCAAATCCCCCAGCCATGTAAGCGCAACGCATCGACTCCCAGCTTTGCCTGGGCACTTGCGCAAGCCCGACGAGGCGCTCGGTTCCGGGACTGATACCGGTCACTAGCGTGCGGAGCTCGAGTTCGCCACTTTTCACAGCGACCTTTGCGGGCCCAAGCGCACCGCATCCCGGTCGCTGCAGCCAGTAGGCAATCGCATCTTCGCTCACTCAGTGCAACCGTATAGACATGAGCGCCTGACCGTCTAGATCAAAGGTACTGGCCGTATGGACGGTGGTTGAAGCGATTGCGCCTTGCGCGGGCACAAGAAAAGGCTTAACTCCATCTCCTAGCCAGATTGGAGCAATGTGTATATCGGCCTCATCCAGTGCGCCATGACCGAGAAACAAAGAGGCCGTCTTCCCCCCACCCTCGATCATCAGCGATCGTATACCGAGCGTCTGCAGTTGCTCTAGCACTGCCTGCGGATTCAGGTGTCCGCACTCGAGGGTTTCGCCTACCTGGCATATGGTTACGGCAGCATGTGCAGAAAGCTCGGACTCGCCAGACTCATCTTGAGGAGCCAATACCAGCGTTGGCGCATGTAGCGCATCCAGAAATTCACCGTTCAATCCTGAGCGCCGCGTAAGCACAACTCTGATGGGACTCCTGCCGGTGACTTTGCGAACAGAAAGGCGCGGCTTATCCACGACCAGCGTATTCCTTCCTACTAAGATCGCATCGTGCAAAGCCCGCAGTCGGTGAGCATGCACCAGATTTGCCTCGTTCCCTATCCACTGCGAATCACCGCTTTTCGTAGCAATGAATCCGTCGAGGCTCTGCGCGAAACTCGCCAGCGTTCGCACTCGCGAGTTACTGCGTTCTGCGGACGCCTGAGCGAGGAGCAAATCGAGATACCGCGATACCAGTCCCAGTTTCGCTGGCCAGTCCGCTGGGCGGGGAGTGTCGAGATCACAGCTGATCCGGTTCTCGCTCAGGGACCAGCTGCCTGCACGGGTTGCAGATTCAAACTGCCATTCGCCTCCTGAATGTCGAACAAACCCCCAGCTTCGCGGATGCACCGTCGTCTCACGGCAACGAAGAATATGCTCTCGGGCTTGCAGCAGCGCAGGCCAGAGCGCCTCAGCCTTTATCATTACAGGGTGACTCCCGGGCTGTGGAACAGGTTCAGAAAGAACTTTTTGAGTTCGCTCATGGGCAGTGCATCGCTGTTCTCATGGGGAGAAAGTCCTGCAGAGAACCCCAGAGCAAGCAAGCCTTCGTGTAGCTCTCGATCGCGCGTAACCATATGCAGCGGTACGTGGAATCTATGACCAAGCGCATCGCTGTCGACCCGGTGCACGGCTTTACTCGCCTGATGATCTCCCAGGATGAGGAGCACGCCTTGCCGTGAATATTCTCGTACCAGGAACTGCATCACGCTCGCTAGCGAGTAATCGATCGCGCTGGCGTAGTTGGTTGCCGATTGATTCTGCCAAATCGAGCGATCACGACTAGGCTTTTTGGTCGCAAGTGTCTTGTTGAGTTCGTCCAACTTCCACGCGCCCGAATGGAAAGCAGGTACTTGAGAAAACGGCGCATGACTGCTGGTCAGCGAAATCTCTGCAAAAACCGGTTTGGCTGACTGCTCCAATGCCAGTTGATCAAACCGTAAAAGCACAAACTGATCGGGCATCGGCGACCAACCATAGCGTGGTCCAGAGTAGTCGAGTTCCGCCGCCCAAACATTTTGCGTGAAACCGAAATACTCACCCTCGGGCCACTCATTTAAGTCCATCGCAGGCATCACGCTCACCGTACGATAGGATTGGGCCCGGAAATAATCGGACAAGGGTCGGACGCGGCTATTTAGGAGCCGTTTCCAGTGCACCGTGTTACGGCATTCGACCCCACTCATCACGCTCATATGCGCAACCCAGGATGCACCTGCGAAGGTAGTAGACTCTAAGAAGCGACTGCTGGTGTAGTAACCAGCGGCCTGCAGTTCATCGTCGTAGTGCTTTAGCCGGTCCAGAAAACCACCGCGTAAGTCCGGGTCATCCCACAGGAGGCGGCCGTAGGACTCGATAAAGAAAAACAGAAAGTCCTGGCCGTTCAGGCGATCGAGGTCACTGGGAAGCGCGAGCAACTCTTGACGAGCCGAGACCAAAACCCGTTCGAATTCATCATCGCCCTTTGCTACCTGGTAGGCCCCCGCAACCCCATTGGCGATGGCAAGACTGCGGAAACTCCCCGGTATCGCGAGAAGATAGGCGCCCAGAAAAACGAGCGCCAGCACCGGCGTGTGTAAAAATTGAAGACTTGCGATCGAATAGTTCAGCAAACGATGGAAGACCCAGGCAAACAGCAGGATTAACGCCACCAGCAACGAGGTGTACATTGCGGCCGTTAAGGTCCCGGAGGAGTCCTCAAGAAGGTCCCAGAGCGCCGGTAGAAGAAAGAGGTCATACTTAAGTTCTAGCGGCCGCGCAAAAAAGTAGTCAAAGGTCTGATCGGCTATGGCGGTAAGCAAGACCAAGGTAATCAGCAAACCGGCTGTCAGACCCACGGTGGTTGCCACAGGCTTCCAATGCAATCGCTGCGCGATAACAACCACAGTGACGATAACCAGCAGGTCTCGAATGGCCTCAACAGAGAGCGCCAACACTGTGAGGGCAAGCAGACATAGCAAACCATTCAGTAGGTGCTGGCGTCTTGAAGATACCGAGACATTCGCGGCCTTGTGTTCGTTACCCAATGGCATGTCAGCTCCCAAGCCTTTCGAGCTTGATTAGCTCATAGCGAACTGCGCCTCGCTGGTACAGAGATTCCAAATACCAGCCACCGAGAAAAGCCGAGGCAATTTCGCCGAGTCTTGAGCGCCCGCCAACGGTGGCAAGGACCTTAAGACAGATCCGTCTTAAGGGCTTCGGTCTGCGGTGCACCGCTGGAACCCGCGGTGTGAAATCGCGTCGATCAACGAGCGACAAACCTGCTTCGCTTGCGGCCGTCAGAAGATCTTCGATAGAGTAAAACCGCGGTCGATGCCAATACCGACCCAAACGGCGTATCTCAGTGCAGGACTCGGACCACGGGTCTCTCCGCCAGTCATCTAACAACCAAACGACCCCCTTCTGCTCAAGCAGTGAGCGCACCCAAGCCAAGGTGGCGGTGAGATCCTCGCTATAGCCGATCGACTCCAGGGCGACTACTACATCGAAGCCCTGGCCTTGTCGAGCTGCAGCGTCCGCACTTCGACTTTCGTCAGACAAATTGCTGCCGCTGGCGAGCATGGCTGCATCAACCTGTTCTTCGACGGGTTCGCAGAAGCGTTTCAGTCTGATTTCCGGCGCCGAGTCCGGCTGGTGAGCGCGCCAAAACTGTCGCGCGTAATCAACGGTAAACCGCACTGGTGAAAGCCCGATCGCATCGCAGGAATGGACAGAGCGTATCGACGCCAACAAGGTGCCGAAACCGCAACCAATATCAAGTACGCGCTGCGGGCTATCTAAGATAATCTGCTGCGCAAGCCAGTCGGTGATACTGTTTTTATCGCGCTTAGCCGACTTTGAATGTCCGTCTTGCACATCCTCCGGCAACAGCGCTTTGTGCATATTGAGGTCGGACGGTCGTGTGCCCCCGCGTAGTGACGCGAGATAGACAATCAGCCGAGAGAGAGCGTCGTACTGTGTGCCCGACGCGTTCAGCGACTTGCTCCTGGTTTTTTGCAGAGGAATATCAGCTCGTTTGCAAATCTTAGGGGTAGATGGCCACGGCGAACCGATGTGAAGTCGGCACTCGCGCCCATGTAGTGGCGAAGGCGCTGCCAGCGCATCAACGGCCACTGATCCGGATAGACATCAACCACAACAAAACCTGCAGCCTCGATAAGACCCTGCCAGTGGTTCAGGCTTGCAGCACCCTGGTGCCCGGTTTGGTTCCCGATACCCAACTTTGCTATCGCCTGCCAACTGGGCGTCAGACTATTGCGCACCATAACTAGCAACTTTCCGTCACGGCGAATTACCCGATGCATCTCTCCTAGCGCAGACTGTGCGGAAAGGAACCGTTCAAGCGAACCCAGACAGCTGACACAGTCGAAGGTGCTGTCTGCGTACGGCAGCTTATCCGCCGAGCCGACGGCGAGCATCGCAGCCTGGGACCGTTGCTGCGCGAGGGCGACGGCAACCTCAGATATGTCTACCCCACACGCCTGTGCGCCGCGTTGCAAGGCCTGCTCCAGAAACAAACCGGGACCGCAAGCCACGTCCAAAAGCGCGTGCTCCTTTGTTAGACCCAGTATGTGAGAGAAAACCTCGTAGGCCTGCTCCGGACGCAGATAGGCAAGGCCTCGGGTGGCGTAGGTTTGATTAAACCAGCTCGTGATACTCCGCTGTCGGCGAAGATCACTGGTCCGATCCGGACCGGTCGTTCTGACCTGCTCGAGCGACTCAGACATACCGGCGGGTTCGATCCAAATAGGCTTCGTAGTCTCTGCCGAACCGATCCACGAGATAGTCTTCCTCCATCAGAATTCGTCGATGCATATGCCAAATATAGTGGCCGAATCCTAGTGCAAACCAAAGACTGGGCTTGAGCATGAGCACTCCGAGCGCAAAGAGATACATGCCTAGTAAACCGGGATTCCGTCGATATTGAAAAACACCTCGATCTTGCAGCGGAAGCTCTAAGGTTCCATTCATCAGTCCCAGCGCTTTGGATGACCGCATTGCCAGAGCCACGGATACTGTCAGCGAGCGGCCAACCGCAACGAGAAGGGTACCAAGAAAGAGTGCTGCAATCGGCAGCCCCTCACGCGCATTGGCTGCTGGATCAGCCCCATCGGACTGTACTAGCACCTGGCCTAGCCAAAAGCAGGATTGAAGCAAGGGAACAGCAAACACCGCGATGTTTACTAACGCCGGGAACAGCCAGCGGAACTGTCGCGTCCAGCTTTGGCCCTGTGCTCGCTCCGAATTTATTAAAGCAATCGCCGACACCGCA
Source organism: Pseudomonadota bacterium (assembly GCA_039815155.1). Lineage (GTDB taxonomy): Bacteria > Pseudomonadota > Gammaproteobacteria > Pseudomonadales > Halieaceae > Congregibacter. Next base: position 1,628 of record JBCBZV010000164.1, on the reverse strand, counting down.
CTTGGCACAGGAATTATCACAAGTTCCAGGGCAAGGCTTAGATACGCCAAAATAACGACAGCGCTAGCTATGCTTACTAGGTCCATGTCTGTCGCCATTGATGAAACCAGTCAGAAAAAAAAGACCCGCAGAGTAAAAGCAAAGCGAGGAGCAAGATTGCGTCCGCAACAGGTCCCGGCGAAAACACCGGTAGATTGATAAACAGTGCGCAGATTACATACACAAAAATCAGCTGTGCCCGACGATTGTTACCCGCGACGGGTTTCACTTCGCCTACGGGAATTTGTGCGGCTTCGGTCAAAATAGTAAACAGGTATTTCAGGCCCGGGAGGACCAACACCAGTGCGCCCAGCGCGGTCTGCTCCATAACGGAAACGGACAACATCAGAACGAGTAGCTGATCCGCCTCCATATCAAGCCTAGCGCCATGCCATGTCTCGCCGGAGCGCCGAGCGACGTTACCGTCCAGCAAGTCAGTGATCATGGCGAGAGCGAATAGCACAGGAACGAGCCAAGGTGCGGCGCCGACTCCAGTGCTAATTAGGGCCAGTATCGAAAGCAAAACACGAGAGCCGCTCAGCCAGTCAGCCACCTGCATGCTAGGTACGATCGCTAGCATGAGCGCCAAATAACTTGTCGCCACCCACAACAAACAAACCATCGCTGAAAATGGCACCCCGATCGCTATTGCGGCCAGAACCGCGCTACCTGTCACGCTATTGAGGCGCAGCCAGCGGGCGTACTGTTCGTGGTTTTTCGACGTCATAGTGGTAAGAGGCAGACGAGTGACAAAAGGTTCAAACTCGGTGCTGTGATCTAGTTTAGACGCCAATTCAGGACTAGGAGTCTGGACGACATATTCCGAAAACACCTCGAAATGCCTATGGCGGCGGTTGAGTTACACGATAAGGTTTTCGGCTTTTATATTTCGTACCTATTGGATTTGCTTTTTTATAAAACCGATCGGCCCGCCTTGGACGGTCGATAGTATCCCAGTTTTTCCACTCGAACGATCCTGTTTAGTCTTGGGTTTTGCCGTAGCTGTTCGCTTTGGTCTTTCCGCTTACATTTCCACGTACCACCTTTCGATCTCCGTATGGCTCGCTAGCCTCTGTTAGCTGCGGTCATACGCATGCTCAGCTATAGCCGCCACATAGAACTAGCGCAAGCCTCCTTTTAGATTTTGTGTGCCCAATAAAAAGTACAAGGAATTAATCGTCTTTCTACTTTATGCAGTGGTATTCGCAGCGGCTAGTCCCCAGCTAAAAATGGAGGGATTACATTGCCGCGTAAGCAGCGTTTTCATCAAGTTTGATGATTACCCCATAACCTATAAAAGACACAATGATGTCGGGTTAGTTGGGGGCGACAGGATGCGCGTTGCTGCTCTTATTCTTGGAATTATCACGGTGTGGGCAAGCTCGCACTCGCTTGCGCAAGAATGGCAAGATATTCTAAAAAAACCTGAATCCAAAACCGCCACAGTTACAACGCCGATAGCTACCGTTGCTATCGTCGATCCGAACGGACAAGAGCTTCCCTGCCGAATCACAGAAGCTACGACACTCCGCGATAGCGTCGCCGCGGTGGACTATCGTGCTCCGTGCAGGATTGATGTAACTGCACCG
>JBCBZV010000151.1:0-9130 GCA_039815155.1 Pseudomonadota bacterium | reverse complement strand
GACACCGTCATTATTGAACCCCATCCGGTTAATGATGGCCTGCTTAGCCGAGAGCCGAAACATCCGCGGTTTCGGATTACCTGGTTGCGCTAGCGGTGTAACCGTTCCTACCTCGATGAATCCAAAGCCAAGCGCCGCGAGACCGTCTAGGTAGCGGGCATCTTTATCTAAGCCAGCTGCTAAGCCCACCGGATTCGGAAAGCGAATACCCATCACCTCAACGGGCGTATTGGACACTCTTGGCGCGAGCAGGCTGCTCAAATGAACCTTGTTGAGAGCTCTTAGGGAGCCCAGTGAGAGGTCGTGGGCCGTTTCGGCCGGCAAAGAAAAGAGTAGGGGACGCAGCGCGCGATACACGTCAGTAAACGTCGCGCTGATATCGTCGCTCTTCTCGTAGCTTCTCTACGTAAATTTCCGCGTCTTCCTTGCTGCGCTTACCGTGAGTGCTAATCAGGTCGATCAAGGCCTGGTGAACATCTTTCGCCATCCGGTTGGCGTCCCCACAGACGTAGAAATGAGCGCCATCTTCGAGCCAGGAGAATAGCTCTTCGCCTTTCTCCACCAGCCGGTCTTGCACGTAGATTTTGTGCTCTTGATCGCGGCTAAATGCTACGTCAAGATGATTGAGCAAGCCGGACTTCATATAAGACTGCAGCTCTACCTGGTACAAGAAGTCCTGCGTAAAGTGCGGGTTACCGAAAAACAGCCAGTTTTTGCCTTCACTGCCGCGTGCATCACGTTCCTGCAAAAAAGCTCTAAAGGGCGCAATACCGGTGCCTGGTCCCACCATTATGATTGGTGTGTCATCGCTTTGCGGGAGTCGAAAGTTGTCATTGCTTTCTACGTACACCCGCGCCGGATCGCCGTAGCTTGCGCGCCTTCCCAGATGTCCTGAGGCACCACCCAAGTGCGCTCGGCCGAAGGCCTCGTAGTCCACGACACCCACGGTAAGGTGGACCTCTTCTTCGACCTCGGCCTGACTCGACGCTATGGAATAGAGGCGGGGCTGCACTTTACGAAAGCAGTCGGCGAGTGTCTGTGCGTCAATCACGCCGGGGTGTTCGTGGATCACATCGAAGATTTGTCGGTCTTCTAAATAAGCGCGCATGGCCGCCTTGTCATAGACGAGAGCCAGAAGCTCGGCACTGTCAGTGGCCTTGGCATACTTTTCGATAAAACCTGGGTAGGACTGGGTGAGTTCTAAGTCTTCGATCAAGGTCTCGCGCAGGGATTTTTGTTGCTCTCCTAAGCTGACGGCGGTGTCCCCATCAAGCTTGAGAAGCGCGAGCACGTCGTCTACCTCTTCGGCGTTATTCAGGAAGTACACACCTAGCGAATCGCCTGGCTGATAATGCAAACCCGACTCTTCTAAGGAGATTTCGATATGACGGACGTCCTTGCTTGAGTCGCGACCGGTGATTTTTTGCACCGCGCTGATCTCACCGGCGAACGGGTTTTTTTTGTTGAATTGCGAGATGGGCACCGCCGGTTGCAGGCCCTGGACGATGGAAACAACATTGTCTGCTGCGCCGTCATTCGCGGCTTTGAGTTCCGGCTCAAACGCTGTGACTGCTCCATCGATCCAGGCGGGGGCATGATCGTCATAGTCCACATCCAGCAGCGCCCTCTCTACCAATACCTCGGCACCTAAGTTTTTAAATCGGTCCTCAAAGTCGATAGCCGTTTGACAGAAGAACTCGTAGCTCGAATCGCCCAGTCCCAATACCGCGACTTTACAACCGTCTAGCTTTGGCGCTTTTTTGGACACGAGAAACTCGAAAAGTTTCTCAGCCGGTTCGGGTGGCTCACCTTCTCCGTAGGTAGATACGACGATTGCCACGTACTTCTCATTTTTGAGTTGGTTGGGCTTGTAGTCGGCCATATCGACCAATTTGGCTTCCATCCCTCGAGCGGATGCCTGCTCGACCAAATCTTGTGCCACGTGTTTAGCGTTACCGGTTTGCGAGCCGTAGAGAACCGTTAGCTTGGCGGCGTCTACAGCGCTTGCGGTGGGTGCTGTAACAGCGCCAGTGCCTGCTGCAGATGCGGCCATATAGCCACTGATCCACGCCTTTTGTATTGGCGTGAGCGACTCCATCAGCTTATCGAGGTGCTGAGTCTGTTCCGGAGTCAGCGGGCTCACTCCGGGTGGTAGTTGTGCTAAAAACATGTCCCTATGCCTGTGCCTGCTTGGCTGTAGTGCCTGCGCCTAATCCTCAAAGCCCTATACCCTATGCCTTAACATTTATGCGCCAGGGCGGTCGCCCGCATGGACGTCGCCTACTTGCATGTAGCCTTGTTCAGCCAAGGGGTGCGTGGGTAGCCCATAGCGCTGCAGATAGGTCCTAACATCGTCTGCGGACCAATCGAGCAAAGGCGCTACGCGTAAACGTTCTCCGTCTAACATGGCGTGTTCCTCCGCTCCGCCTTTACTATCAGCTCCAGCGGTATCACCCCCGCCGGTAGACTCCTGCAGCCACGTACTAGCGCGGAAATCCGTCAATGCTCGTTCTAAAGGCTCTAGCATATTCAAGCGTTGATAGGTCTGCATGCCTTGCTCGCCTTGCGTCCAGAGTTTTCCGAACTTCGCTTCCTGACGAGCGCTACTCATAGTGGGACGATACACGTGCAGATTAAGCGTTAGAGCGTCGCGAAGCTGTTCTGCATAGCGATAGGTTTCGGGGTAAAGATAGCCCGTATCGATCAGCAGAACGGGTATATCGCTCTGCATTTGAGTGGCTAGGTGTAGTAGCGCAGCCGACTCCAGAGCAAAATTTGAAACCACGATGTGGGGTCCAGGAAGTTCTTGCATCGCCCAACTGACACGCTGCTCGGCGCTTTGTTCTTCCAGCGCGACGTTCGCGCTCTGAACCAGGTCCGCAAGTTGCGAGTGGTCATTCGCTGTTTGCACTGAGCTCTTCTCGCTGGACAATGCTGAGGTCATGGTCGTCGCTGATGTCATGGTCGTCATTTTTAGTGTTGCGCTCGGTTCTAGGCGTGAAAGTCGGTCACGGAGACTTTCACCTCCGGAACGACTCCAGCACGGATGACGAAGTCGCCAAAGCACTCGCCCTCGTTGCGCTCTTTTACCCAGCGTCCGATAAGACTGTCCATTTCCTCAAGAATCAATTCTGGGGCAACGTTTTCCATATGCAGTTTGGGGATGCGCGTGCCAACAAGATTCCCGCCCAGGTAGAAGTTGTATTTACCCGGACCTTTGCCGACCAAACCAGCCTCTGCCAGCATTGCTCGTCCGCAACCGTTGGGACAACCAACGACACGCAGTACGATGTGTTCTTCAGCGACTCCGTGCTTTGCCAGCAATCCTTCGACATCCTCTATTAATGACGGCAAAAAGCGCTCCGCCTCTGCCATAGCTAAAGGGCATGTGGGCAGCGACACGCAGGCCATGGAGTTTTTCTTTTGCTCGGATACGCCGTCATCAATCAATCCGTGCTCGCGAGCGATACGCTCTATTTCGTCGCGTTGCTCTGCTGGCACACCCGCAATAACCAGATTCTGATTAGCGGTCATACGGAAGTCGCCCTGATGGATCTCCGCAATTTTGCGCACGCCGGTTTTTAGCGGTTTGTCTGGAAAATCCAGAATGCGACCACTCAGCAAATAAAGGGTGAGGTGATGCTTTCCGTCCACGCCTTCAACCCAGCCGAAGCGATCTCCGCGACTGGTGAACTCGTAGGGTCGGCTCTCTTCAAACTGGACACCCGCACGTATTTCGACTTCTTTCTTAAAGGCGTCTACGCCCACGCGATCCAACGTGTACTTGGTCTTGGCGTTCTTCCTGTTCGAGCGGTTACCCCAATCACGCTGTACGGACACTACGTGTTCCGCAATAGCGAGCGTATGTTCTAGCGGGATGTAGCCGAAGTCATCGGCCTTTCTAGGGTAGGTGGCCGTGTCTCCGTGGGTCATTGCAAGACCGCCGCCCACCAGCACGTTAAAGCCCACCAACTTGCCGTTCTCCGCAATGGCAATAAAGTTCAGGTCATTGGCGTGAATATCCACCTCATTATTAGGAGGTATCGATACGGTGGTCTTAAATTTCCTGGGTAGGTAGTTGGAACCCAGAATCGGTTCCTCGGTGGTTTTAGCCTTCTCGCCATCCAGCCAAATTTCGACATAGGCCTTCGTTTTTGGAAGGAGATGCTCCGATATTTTTTTTGACCATTCGTAGGCTTCTTGATGAAGCTCCGACTCCACTGGGTTCGTGGTGCACAAAACGTTTCTATTCACGTCTCCCGCGGTTGCGATCGAGTCGATGCCCGTGCTGTTGAGGACTTGGTGCATGTCCTTTATGTGCGGTTTGAGCACACCGTGGAACTGGAACGTCTGCCGCGTCGTTAGCCTGATGGAGCCATACATCGTGTGCTCTTCAGCAAACCGATCTATGACTAACCACTGCTCAGGTGTAATGATTCCACCAGGCATACGCGCCCGAAGCATGACGTTGTGGAGCGGCTCGAGCTTTTGCTTGGCCCTCTCCGGTCGGATATCCCGGTCGTCCTGCTGGTACATCCCATGAAAGCGGATCAGCTGGAAGTTGTCTGCCGTGAACCCGCCCGTTAGAGGATCTTGGAGATCGCTCGCGATGGTGCCGCGCAAAAAGTCGCTTTCGCGCTTAATGCGCTCGTTCTCCGAGAGCTTGACCTCCTCGCCTTGCGTACTCTGTTCAGCGTTCTGAAGCATGGTTTTTGATTCTGTTAATGGTGCGTGACTGTATGCGGATTCGTCGCCGTATTCTTTTTGTTTTTTTGATCGTCGCTATTCGCGGTTCGTGTATTTTCCTGGTTGATTCTCTATTCTCGATGCATCTTCAAAGGTATATCGGTCCTTCCCCCAGACCGAGTTACGCTGGCTCTTTGGTACGACGCAGGTAGGGAAACACCGTCTCAAACTCACCAAATTTCGCTTTAGCGTCTTCATCGCTGACCGCCGGCGGGATGATCACATCCTGACCGGGCACCCAGTTCGCCGGCGTCGCAACGCCCTTGGCGCTTGTCTGTAAGCCATCGAGCGCGCGCAAAATTTCTGCAAAGTTCCTGCCTACGGTCATCGGATACGTCATCGACAGCTTCAACTGCTTATCCGGGCCGATGATGAATACGGAACGAACCGTTGCGCTGTCTGCGGGCGTTCGCCCATCCGGCAGATAAGCTTCAGCCGGTAACATGTCATACAGCTTAGATACGACTAAGCCGTCATCGGCGATGATTGGAAATCCCGCAGGTGCTCCTGCAAAGCTCTCGATATCACCTTTCCATTTTTTATGGTCCTCTGCGCTGTCTACGGACACGCCCAGCACTTTTGTATTGCGCTTTTCCCAGTCCTCGGCGAGCTGCGACGCCGCAGCAAATTCGGTTGTGCACACGGGGGTGAAGTCTTTCGGGTGGCTAAATAGGATCGCCCAGCTGTCGCCGATCCAATCGTGAAAGCTGATTTCACCCTGATCCGTTTGCGCTGTGAAATCGGGCACCGTGTCGTTGATGCGAAGGGACATCGTCTTAGTTCCTCTGTTCTATCTCGTTGCTATCTCGTTGCGATCTCGATTCTTTCTCAGGTCTATCTCGATCGTTTACTATGGTGCTTCTCTGTTTGACTCTTCCGTGCCTAAATATGGCTACGGAAGAAGAACAGAAATTCAGGGAATCCAGCGTCAACAACATTCCGATAATTCCACCGATTACTTTCCATGCGGATTGCTTACGTACTGCGCTCACCGTCGGTTCATAGGCGACGCGGGGCGCAAGAGTAGCAAAAAAACTATCGGCAATTCAGAGGTTTATGGAATAACGATATAACGTGCAACGGAACTCTAGGGCCACGTCAGAGACGTCTTGATGCCGTCTCGTCGTACTTTTGATCGGCCGGCACGCACATTCCGTGGTATACCGTTCCACCTACTAATAACACTAATCAAAGTAAGGCTTGCATCCATGTCTGATGATTCAACGATTGATCAATCTTTGCCTGCGGTATTCCAGCCCGGTTGCCTATCCCACGTAACGGCGTTTATCACAGGTGGGGGAAGCGGTATTAATCTCGGTATCGGTCACACGCTCGCCGCTCTTGGTGCCAAGGTCGGCATTTGCGGGCGCAATCAGGAGCGTCTCGATTCGGCCGTAGAGGCGCTGCGGGTACACGGCGGCGAGGTCTTTGCTCAAAGTGCTGACGTGCGCGATTCGGAGGCACTAAAGAGCGCAATCGACAGCTGCGGCGAAGCCCTTGGACCGATGAACTACCTAATAGCGGGAGCCGCAGGGAATTTTGTCTGTCCGGCAGAGAAGCTGAGTGATAACGGTTTTCGAGCGGTCATGGAGATCGACTTATTTGGAACGTTTCTCGCTTCCAAACACGCCCTAGAGCAATTGAAGGATACGCGCGGCAGCGCTCTGTTTGTCACGGCTGGGCAGGCTTTCGATCCCTACTTTGGTCAAGCACACGTCGGTTCCGCCAAAGCCGGGATCGAAATGTTGATGCAAACGCTGGCGGTCGAGTGGGGTGATTACGGCATACGTGTTAACTCCGTTATCCCCGGTCCCATCGCAAACACTAAGGGTATGCAGGTTCTCGGTGGCGATATGAGCGACGAGAGATTGTCAGCAGCGGTGCCGCTGGGTGCTTTGGGAAACGCATCGGACATCGCCAATCTAGCTGCTTTTTTGGCCTCGCCACTGGCAGCGTGGATAACCGGTGCGAGTATCAGAGTCGATGGTGGGTCCAATCTTCTTGGCGCTGGTGGATTTAACTCATCGGTGAAGCAGTTCTTCGCAGCGGCAGCCGACGAGTAACAACGCGGCTCTAATCTTTATGAATGCAGTACGGACCGTGTTTGCAACGGCAAAGATTCGCTATGGAGTTTGAAAATAGCGATCTACCGACAGCAAGAGACATGAGCGTTTTTTCCTTAGCGCGTTTGCCCGAGATGCTCCCGGCTATGCTGGATGTCTGATGGGTTCCGCTAGAAACCTCTTTTCTCGTTTTCGCGAGCAATTTGAGCGCAATGGCGCCAAGGCAGCGCTCATGCTCCCCGGGGGGCAAACGGTCAGTTACGCGGAACTAGACGCGCGATCGGCGCAATTCGCTAACTTGCTCGATTCGCTAGGCTTTCAACCCGGTGAGCGAGTAACCGCACAAGTCCCGAAATCGGCTGAGGCGCTGTATCTGTATCTGGCTTGCCTGCGCGGCGGATACGTTTTTCATCCGCTAAACACCGGCTACCAGCGAGCTGAACTCGCGTTTTTCTTGGGCGACGCGCAACCCGCCTTAGTCGTGTGTGCGCAAGAAAGCTATGGTCTCTTTGAGGAGCTATGTGAGGAGCACGACGTCCAAAGCTTGCTCACATTGAACGGGGATGGAACCGGCTCTCTTGTTGAGCGATGCCAAAAGCAAAGCAAACTGCATGAACCCCACGGCGCATATGCGGGCTCACCTGCAGCATTACTCTACTCCTCCGGTACAACTGGGGTTCCGAAGGGTATCGTTCTTTCTAACGAGAACCTTCTGTCTAACGGCGAAACGCTGGTTAAGATCTGGGGCTTTGATGAAAACGACGTGCTGCTCCACGCCCTACCTATCTATCACGTTCATGGACTATTCGTTGCCGTCAGCTGTGCTTTGCTAAGTGGCGCATCGATGCGCTGGCTGGAGGCTTTTGACCTAGAGCAGGTACTTGCGGATCTTCCCCTCTGCACGGTGATGATGGGTGTTCCGACCTACTACACGCGGTTGCTCAGCGACATTCGCTTATCCCGAGAGCGTTGCAGTTCTCTGCGGGTCTTCATCTCTGGATCCGCTCCGCTGTTGCTGGAGACGTTTACAGAGTTCGAAGCTCGCACCGGCCACCGGATTCTGGAGCGCTATGGTATGAGCGAGGCGGGAATGATTACTTCGAACCCTCTCTACGGACAACGGCTGCCAGGCACTGTGGGGCTGCCCTTGCCGGAAGTAGATGTTCGGGTCGTCGATGACAGCGGGCAACCTTGTTCGGGTGAATCAGTTGGTATGGTGCAGGTGCGAGGACCGAATGTGTTCTCGGGCTATTGGAAGCTTCCTGACAAAACCATGGAAGACTTTACCAAAGATGGATTCTTTCAGACTGGCGATCTTGGAAGCATCAACGAGATGGGCTATCTCTCTATCGTTGGCCGCGCCAAAGATCTGATCATCAGCGGCGGCCTAAACGTCTATCCGAAGGAAGTCGAACTCGTTATCGATGAGCTTCCAGAAGTTTTAGAGTCGGCGGTGATTGGTGTTCCCCATAAGGACTTTGGGGAGGCAGTGGTGGCGGTCATTGTTCCTGCTGGGGCAGCCAGCGAAAACCCGAACGAAACTGAGCTAATCGAAACGCTAAAAGGCCAGATCTCCGGATTCAAAGTGCCGAAGCGAATCGTCGCAACCGAGGAGTTACCGCGCAACGCTATGGGAAAGGTCCAGAAGAAGCTGTTACGTGAACGCTACGCGCGCTTATTGAGCTAGCGCCTTTTTCACCTGCAACCTTGTAAAAGGCGTGAGCAGCAAAAGGCGTTGGCTAGCCCTTTAATTTCTAGAGCGCTTTTTCCTCGCTGTCGGGAACGGCCTCGAAACCTTCAAATTGCGGGTGTCCCAAATACATCGCACGTGTTCCGCCAGCGCCTTTGTGGGCTTGCTTAAACGCGTCCGAGCGGGTCCAGGCCTCAAAGGCTGCCCGGTCCGCCCATTGCGTATGCGATGCATACAAGACATGGTCCTCCGCTTCTGGTCCTTTGAGAAGCACAAACTCTTTAAAACCCGGCACGTCGTTGAGACGGCTCTCGCGGGTTAGCCAGACTTGCTCAAAGTCCTGCTCCGATCCCTTGGCGATTCGGAAGCGATTCATCGCAATAAACATAGTGGTATTCCTCTAACTAATATCGACACGAATGCTAAGTGACCGGACTAGAAACGCAAGGGATAGCTAGCAAGCACGTTACCTATGCTGAACGGAGCCAAAAAATCCTCATGCCAGTTGGGTTTGCTGAATCGGAGGTTGCGTGGCGGACGACAACTGTTAGCCAAACCGCTAGTCTTTACGCATCGGCGTTGCTGTTCGAGCCGATTCAGAGTTTCTTGAGGCGATCAATTTATGACCCTT
>JBCBZV010000184.1:0-6368 GCA_039815155.1 Pseudomonadota bacterium | reverse complement strand
TCGTGAGGAGAGGTGATAACCGGAGGATTCCAATTGGCCCGATACTTCAGATTCTTCGCGTCTTCTCCGTACACCCGCTCTGGGTAGGGAACAATGTAGCGCTTCTTTTGGGTGCGTTCATCGAATTCGGTCAAGGTCCCGTTGATGGTCGTCGCGTAAATAAGACTGGGATCGTCGGGGTCGAAAGCGATATGAGCGCTCTCACCACCGCCGACTGCGTGATAGTCATCGCGACCGATTGATCCGTCCCAGGCCCAGGCGGCAATCGATACGGTAGAGTTATCCTGTTGACCGCCATACAGTCGCCAAGGTGTTTGTCGGTCGGTACTCAGCCGATAAAACTGCGCGGTCGGCTGATTATTCAGGGTGGACCAGGACTCTCCGCCATCAAGGGTGACGGTGGCGCCTCCGTCGTTGCCGTTGATCATAATGCGGCTGTCGTTTGGATTGATCCAGTGGTCGTGGTGATCCCCGTGTGCCATCGGGACTTTGGTGAAGGTCTTACCTCCGTCGATCGACTTCATTAAGGGCACATTTAGCACCCAAACGGTATCTGGATTGCTGGGGTCTGCGGTGATGTGAATGTAGTACCACGCGCGGCTATGGAGAACGCGATGCGGGTTAATATGCTCCCAGCTTTCGCCAAAGTCATCACTGCGCCAAAGCCCTCCTAGGCCATATTCCGCTTCGATGAGGGCGTAGATTCGTGAGGGCTGACTGTCAGAAACATCAATACCGATCTTGCCCACCAGCTCCGGCAAGCCACCCGAAAGCTTGTTCCAGCTATCACCACCATCCGTTGATTTGTAAATGCCCCCACCTTCACCACCGGACTTGATGAACCATGGCTTTCGCCCGTGATGCCACATTGACGCATACAAGATACGGGGATTGGTTGGGTCCAATGACAGATCTGTTGCGCCCGTGTCGGCATTGGCCTTTAAGACCTGTTCCCAAGTCTCACCGCCGTCAATCGTGCGATAAACACCACGCTCTTTGTTGGGAGACCAGATCTGACCTTGTACGGCAACCCAAGCGATATCCGGGTTCTTTGGGTGCACCTCGATTTTTGCGATTTGACCAGCCGCGGCAAGGCCCATGAAGGTGAAGCTGCGACCCGCATCGGTTGATTTCCAAAGCCCCTCGCCCTGACTCGTAGTGACGCCTCGGATCGGCGCCTCACCGGTTCCAACGTAGATGATGTTCGAATCGGATGGGGCCACGGTCACCGCACCGATTGTGCCCACTGGAATCTGGCCGTCGGAAATATTCTCCCAGGACATTCCAGCATTGCTAGTCTTCCAAACACCACCACCGGCGGCCCCCATGTAGTACAGGTGAGGATCTGAAGCGACACCAGCAACCGCTGTTACCCTGCCTCCACGCCATGGGCCCACAAGGCGAAACTTCAGGCCATCCAAAAGTGCTGGATCGACATCGGTGGCCATCGTCTGCGAAGGGAAACAAACTAAAATAGCGATTAGCGCGGTGACAACACGGCCGCTGATTCTGATCATAGGTGAGACTCCGATTTAGAACGGCGGTGCGGTAAGGTGCAACGCGGGTGTTACAAGATAACCATTGCGAAAACGCATCACAATCATTCGCCCACAGATAGAGGTTTGATCTGCTAATGCCTAGCACCTATCTCCGCGGATATTTCATCAAGAATGGCAGGTTGTGCAGTGATAATTCGCTTAAGAATTGCTTTAGCGCGTCGTCGAACCCCAACCGGTGGTCAGCTCCTTCCAATCGGTTAGGCAAAGAATAAGTTGCCTTGTTGGCAGTTTTCCTAAGAATACGCCGCTATAAAACTCGTCTTCAGGCGTTTGTTGTAACTGTTCGTTAATCAGAGGAAAGCACCTTGATACTGGCAAGAAAAGCTAAAAACAGCTCGCGAGAGCGTTTGGGCAAGCTAAAGCAAATCCAACCCTTAATCGATTCCCTATCCCAATTCTTTCCTTCATCTTTGTATCCGTCCCAATGCGAAGCAAATAGGTCGCATCACGTACAGCTGCTTTTCTTGTATTCCACGCTGATCAGCCTGCTATCCACTGGACTTAACGCCGAGCCCGTTTCGTCCCCTGAGGCTTATTTTTCCGAAACTGGTAGTGAGATAAGCGTGGTGGACTATCCTCGCGCGGAAACAGCGCGCCAAATGATCAATGGGCAAGCAACAGCCGGCGGTGTAAATCGGTTCGTACATAGGTCGCAACTCACCCCGACAGAAGACCAACCGGTCGTTCGTATGAATCGCGACTCTTACTATTCCTCCGTCGTGGTCGATGTATCTCGGGGAGCAACGATCACGCTACCAGAGATTCCGGAGGGGAAGTACCTTTCGATGCAACCGCTCACCGAAGACCACCGAACCCAACCCATGTCTTATGGCGGTGGAAGCTACGAGCTAGCGACACATACGGGAACGCACATGTTCATCATCGTGCGTCTGGATGCGACCCTCGACCCCGAAGACGCAAGGCGCTACCAAGCCGCGATGCGCGTTTCCGCGGGAAGCAATACGCTTTTTACCGCCGAGCCTGTGACCCGCGAGTCTTTTGACGCCGTCGAGCGCACCCTAAGAGCAAAACGCGGGCAGCTGGTCAAAACTCTAGGTCTAAAACGGCTCACGCTCGGAATGTTCACCGCACCGACGGACGAGTCTAGAGCGTACTACGTCCCAGAGGTTCACGAGGTAGCTTCCGCCACCGGGTGGGGCGGGGCTCAGTTCCGAGATAATATCTACGAACTTACACCGAACATGCCTGCAGAGGGCTGCTATCAGGTTAACTTCGAAGATCCAGCTAACAACGCTTTTTGGTCCTTTACCGTCTACGACCGTCAAGGTTTTATGTTTAATGATGTCGCGAATGTGAATAGCGAGCAGGCAGAAGTAAACGAAGATGGCACCTATACCCTCAGCTTTGGCTGCGCCGCAGACGCGCCGAATCGAATTCCTATAGGCAACGCATCGGGTGTATTCAATATTACCGTACGCCACTATCGGCCCTCGGACCGAGTTATTAATGGTTACCGCCTAGTACCGTCGCTTCGCAAAATTCAACCCTAGGATTGGCGCAGCGAGAAGCAACAGAATAGCCACCGGGATTCGTCCCGTTGGTTTGCCTAGCCGTTCGCTTTACTCCCCTGGATCGTAGCCACAAGGCTTCGCCCCGATGCTCTGTCTCGATGTTCACAAAGATAGATTCCTTGCCATGTGCCCAGGGCAAGCGCACCGTTACGAATTGGAATCGTTAGATCCGTGCCGGTCAGAATCGCTTTGATATGGGCCGGCATATCATCCGGACCTTCCATCGTATGTTGGTAGTAGTCGGCATTACGGGGAGCGAGCACCTCAAAGTGCCGCAGCAGATCACCGCGCACATCCGGGTCAGCGTTTTCATTAATTGCAAGAGATGCAGACGTGTGTTGAATGAACAAATGCAGCAGCCCTAAAGAGACGTCACTTAAATGGGGCATCGCCTCCCTAACCTCACCGGTAATCAAGTGAAAGCCAGCACTCCTGGGCCGGAGGGTGAATTCGCTGGAGTACCAAAAAGAGTGTTTGCCAATCACGTAATCAATCTAGAGACGACTTTTTTCTATTTCGCGAAACCATAATCGACGGAAAATTCTGTCCCGCCCGTTAGAGAGTTGGAACCTCAATTAATTGGCAATGATACATGGCAAAAACCAAATATGCCGTCAAGGGTGCCCATCGCGGGTTGCTTCTATCACTTTGTCTTGTTCTTTACGCCTGCGATCCGGTAGTGCCCGCCGTGGAGATTGAGGATTGGTATTTCGAGGATTTCCAGGTGTATTCCTACGTGCCGGCAGAACCGCGCGGAATCGTCTATTTTTTCCACGGGTCGGGTGGTAGTGCCGAATTCGCTCTCCGCGTGGAAACGCTCGACCTGATCAATGGCTTGCTAGTACGTGGCTACGGATTCATAGCCACGGAGTCTACAGAACGCACTGCACCTCGCCGCTGGCAAGTAAACGACCCCTCTCTGCAAGACAATCCAGACCTGTCACGCTTAGCTCGCCTGCACCGGGAACTCCAAAACCGAGCTTCGATTAGCGAGCAGACACCGATCTTCGGTGTCGGTATGTCCAATGGCGCGCGCATGGTCTCTCTGTTTGCGCAGACGTTCCATAACGCAGCGTACCCAGTACACGCGATAGTGCCTGTGATGGGTACGGTGGCGAATCCAGTTGCTGCCTCGGGCGGACTTACAGTGCCTGCTTTATTTATTGAGGCTGAGAACGATACCACCGTAGAAAACGATCAAATACGCTTCGACTTTTTGCAAACAAAGGCGAATGGCGTTGCCGCGCAGCTATTAACCAAGAGAGAAGAACCTCTCCTGGATTGGCGCTTCACCCGAGTACCCTCAATCGACATGAACGAGGCGAATCAGATTACAAGCTGGGCGATCTCCACCGGCGTCTGGAGTGATGAAGGATCCAGGCAGCTATCCGTCAACGACGCATTCAGCACGCTAGAACAACAAAGCCTTGACGAAATCGTTGAAGGCGATATGCGCGAAGTACGGGCTCAGCTCGCCAATATTCTTGCAGTTCATCAATTCACCGCGCTGTTCAAAGAGCACATTGCTGATTTCTTTGATAGCCAGCTGGCGCACACCACGGAGGGGGCCAGCAGCTCATCCAGCAAGTAATCCAAAGCCATAATGCGGACCATTATGAAGGAACGGCTGCAGCCTTCAGACGCCTTTTGGTCTTGGAGCTTGTTTAGACCATAGGCTGCGCATTAGGATTTAAGCTATGAACTGGATCGCATCAGGCGCAAGCCTACTAGCTGGGCTACTTATAGCTGGGGCTCTCTACGCGCTGACGCTCCATTCCTCTCAATCCAGCGCTTGTAAAAATACTCGCACCGATATACCGGGAATTCTTTTTGAGAACAGCGAGGAAAATCAGGATGCACTGGCAAATCGTGCGATCCTCAAGCAGGGTCTCTGTAAACCTGAGTGAATTTTAGAGCTGAATCGCGCTCCTCCAAAGCAGCGATCAGACAGCTAGCTGCGTTACTGTTCTAACCGACGCGTAGCTGCCTGCCAGAGCTTCAAAAAGCTACGCTCGAGCGCGTGCTCCGTAGCTATTCCCAATTTTTGTTGCCAATTCCGTCGTGGCACATAACGGAGAGAGAACACACCGTGGGACTCTAACTTCTGCTGGATGAAGTCATCAGAGGTTTGAAGTAAATCGACCAGATTCTCCGCCAAAGCGCGCTTTCCAAACCACACTTCACCGGTCGCAACTTTGTCGATATCCACTACTTCGCGATTTTCCTTTACGAAGTCCTTGAACAATTCGTGCGTATCTTCAATATCTTCGCGAAACTTGTTTCGATCTTCATCGGTGTTCTCGCCAAACACAGTGAGTGTCCTTTTATGCTCGCCCGCCGTAATCACTTCAAAATCGATATCGTTCTTTTTGAGAAGACGATGGAAATTGGGAAGCTGCGCGACAACACCAATGGAGCCGACGACCGCGAATGGAGCCGCGATAATCTCTGAGGCGACGCAGGCCATCATGTAACCTCCGCTCGCGGCGACCTTGTCGACGGCAACGGTCAGCTTTGAGCCCGCATCACGAATGCGCTTTAGCTGGCTAGCGGCAAGCCCGTAGCCGTGCACCACCCCACCAGGACTCTCGAGACGAAGCAAAACCTCATCGTCCTCCGACAGCTCCCCTAGCAGAATCGAAATCTCTTCACGCAATCTTTCGACCTCGGACGCGCGAATATCACCGTTAAAGTCCAGAACATACAATTTAGGTTTACTGGCGGTTTCCGGCTCCCCATCTTTAACCTGCTTCTTCGCTTCCTTGGCCTTTTTTTTGTGTTCTTTTTTATCGCTCTTCTTGTCGGCCTTTCGTTTTTCCTTTAGCAGTTCCGGTTCAAAGGTGGCATCGCGTAGGGCCTCTTTTAGTTCTCGGTAACGGTCGTTGAGGCGCTTTATCTCTACATGCCCTTCTCCCTCGCCCCGTTGTCGCTGGCCCATCGCCGCAATCAGAAGGACAATTGCTCCAACGGCTAGCACCACGGTGACAGCCTGGGCTAAAAACAAGCCGTACTCGCTCAAAAATTCCATTTATCAACTCTTACCTTTTTTAGTTCTAAGTATCGGACTACTACTAACGCGGTCCAGCGGCTTAGCCTTTATAACGACGACAGTGTTCTCGAATGAGTTGTCCGGCTATCGATGTCGCTGGTGGTATGGGTGGTAAATCGTGCACCGTAAACCACTGACGAGGTGCGTGCCGGACAGGGGGAGGAGGGGCTCGTACAGCGCGGCACTCGACGCGATGTACGGGTTCTCCCAGAGGTTCACGCGCACGCC
>JBCBZV010000231.1:0-3998 GCA_039815155.1 Pseudomonadota bacterium | reverse complement strand
CTCCGCTTCGCGGAGCATGTGGATGATTTGCTCCGGCTTGAATCGCTTCCTCGCCATGATTGATGACTCCTGTTGCTAGTAGAAATAGTCTCTAACTAGCTGGGGTCGATCTAGGGGGGCAGGTCAGAACGCTGCTAGTGTTCGAGTACCGTCTCTCAGAAAGGACGTGCCGGCGCTAGGGGAACGCTTCGACGGCGAACAGCCAGAAGACGATGCGGTTAACCGACAAAGCCGAATATTAGTAACTACTTTCTATACCCCGCAAACCATTTCAGTAAAGACGCTTTTAACGCACTCATCGTACCCATGACCTCTGCTCGGAGTTGAATAAAGTAGTATCTCAAGACCGAATACGCCGCCGTTCGCAATTGCTATTGAAAGATATACAGCGCGACGCGATAGTCTCTTGATTACTGCCGACAACATTGATTTTCACAGCTAAGCACGGAGGACCCTGATACTGTCCATCACCTCGTAGAAAGTTCCCACCGACATGTGCGCAAGAACCATACACTCACGAGACGAGTCTTGACTCTTTAGCCATTCCAAAACCGCAAACCGCTGTTGTGGTCTACTCAGAGTTAAGAACTCCGCCGGAATGTGCTCTTTTAGTTGGTTTGCGGCAAAGTAAACGGTTCTCATTCGCTGGTCGTCTAACTTGCCGGAGATCGGACTTCTCTCGACTGAGGGTGCGGGCTCGTGTTCCATGGTTTTTATTGGTCGCGCCGATTTTTAAAGTTTACTTGATTGGCACTAATTAGTGCCAATCAAGTAAAGCGAGGGCATTTTTGGGCGGCCCGGCCATTGCCAAGAACTTGTTTCGCGCGCATAGAGTGCCCGTGACTTGGGCTAGCCTTCCGACAGTATCATAGAGAAATATTAGCCTGCGCCGCTCAGCCTCATCACAACTAGAGGCTGTGATATCCAGCTCTAGCCAAAGGACTTGACGTGCTCTGTGCGTTAGCTCCGTTGACGTATGAACGTGGTTGCGGTCAGATCTACCCACCGCGAGTTGAACGGTGTGCTATTTACCTTGATTTGACGCCGTGAATTTGACGATGGATCTAGAGTCTCGGACGAGCAGACAGTTAACGGACAGGTGACCTGCCTGGTTTTTTCGGGCCATTCAAAACTTGGAATTGGTCCTCATTTCCTTTGTAGATTCGATAGCTCGCTTAATCTCCTTCAGCGTTTTCTGCTCAAGATTCGAGCGTTGTCTTACCGTATTGTAGCGACGCCGGAATGTTTCAACGACCGGTCGTGCTTCGGCCCGTAACCGACACCATTTCATCGGTAAACACTGGTCACGGAACTTTCCGTCATATGATTCAGCGGTACCGCTCTGCCAAGGCTTGCCAGAATCGATCATCGCAGAATGGATGCCTTCCGCTAGTAGCCAATTTAGTACCGCTCTGGACGCAGTCTCTAGTACGCTGTCTGATCGCAGGTAGCTCGGAGCACCGTAAACGCTGATTAACCTCGCCAAGACGTCAATGACGCGACCAGAGCGAATGCTTCCCGCAGGTATCGAATACGAAATCGTACGCCCATACATGTCCAGCTGTCGTTGGGGGCAGAGTCCTCGGTCTTGATGCAGCCGTTCGGCGGCGCTTGCGCTTATTTGGCACGTGCAAGCCTGCCTTCCGCCATACCCAATGATAGCGCTCCTCACTCATGTCAAAGCCCTCTTGGGCAAGGAAGATCTGTATCCGGCGGTAGCCATAGCGGGGACACTTTCTAACCAGTCGGTGCACTGCCGTCATCACTGACCTATCTTTCGTATCCATCTTCAACTGATAGTCCATGGCCGACCTGGATACGTTCAGTAGCGCCCCGCTCGCCGTTGAGACACGCTTAGCTTCATCACAGCAGACACCATCTTGCCCCGATCGCAAGCGCTTAAAACTTTCCCCTGCCGAGATCCTTCATAACATCGATTTCTAGATCCAGCTCAGCCAGTAATCTCATAGGCCTGGCGTTTTCCTTCTCGAGCTGACGATGCCTTCGGATATCCGCCGCTTCTGCGTACTTCTTGCACCAAGTGTGAATCATCTGGTCTGACCCACCATGACGGCGGGCTACGTCAGACACAGGCTCTACAAATGCTTCGCGGCACTCTACCGACTAGAAGGCAGCGGTCATGCAGATAGAGGCTTGCTAAATACCTGGTTAGGCGAAAATTAAAGGCTTCAAAAAAAACGGGACATCGTGCAGTAGCGTGCCACTACAGACGTTGACCGATCGGTTTCAACGTAATCCGGTGGATATCATCCGACGGGAGTTTGAAATCATACGAGATCATTATCTGGTCGACTTTAGGCAGCAAGCTGCGGCATTTAAGACTCAAAGCCCTTCATTTCAACTCGAGGGGCTTCATTCCTCTAGTCGTGATGAGTCGGTTGGATATCAAATGCACCGTATCAAGCTTAAAAACGCGTTGCCAGACGCTCAATCAACCTACCGCAGAGACCTTATTATGCAGCTGACAGATTAGCCATTCAGACTGACTGGGGATTACGCGCATTGGCCTGGTACGACGCCAGACGAAACCCGCCGGCTATACACGCCATTAAAAAAGACACTCCCATCACCACCCAGCGTCCATCAGATGACACTGGGCCTAGAAATAAGCTGAATACAAACAAACCCAGCGCTACGCCACCAAGCACGTAAGAGCCCGTGCGAAATTCCCGCTCACTGGTTCGAGAGTGATCGCTACTTAGTGAAGTATCCAAACTCTGCGTGATACTCTCTTGGTCGCCTTGCATGAGTCGGTGCGGCGACTGTTGTTTAGGCTGCTTCCCGTTCATTTCCTTTCATCTCCCTCCATACGCAGCTACCGCCAATAACGACAGCAGCCATAAATGACCAAAAGCCACTTACTCCTAGATCGTTCACTTCTTCACCCGATTGCCTGATTGTTATAAAGAACAAGGACGATAGCCTTACACATGTTTTTGCAGCTTCTAACGACTAATGGAATCGATGGAAAGATCACTGACAATAAATTGATCTTTACCAGCGGCATATTCACCGAAGGCTGGTCCAGTTCGTAGCACTGAAGCGCGTGAAAAAATCAATCGCAGGCCTCTTCGAAAGCCTGCTCCAACCGAACTCTAGTAGGTTGGAATGGGAGCAAGCATTGTTTCTTGACTGCTCGGAACGACCGCTACTACAGCAGTCATCGGCCCGTTAAAAACAGCCGAGGTCCCAGAATGAAACTAGAATTAGCACGTTTTTTTACTCTCAACACGAAGCACGTCTTTGCGCCTGCTGCAAAAAAATATATCTTGATAGCGTGACATCGGTCCAGCGAAACCGTCGAGGCGAGTGGTTTGAGCGACAAAGCGAGAATAACGGTTGTGGAGCTTGGATTTGGGAAAAGACTTACAAGAAAGACCGTTCAATAAGATGATTACTAACTGCACGAATTGCAAAGCGCCTTTGACCGACCGCTACTGTGCAAGATGCGGCCAGAAGGCGTTTGATGGCCATGTTCGACTAGCGGACCTTTTGGGTGAGGCCTTAGACGAGTTTTTTAGCTTCGACTCACGCTTCTGGCGAACGTTTTATTTGCTCTTGCTCAAACCCGGTGAGTTAACTCGAGAGTTTAATGAAGGTCGTCGCGCTCGGTACTTACCACCTTTTCGTCTGTACCTGGGCGTATCGGCGCTGTTGTTCCTTGCCCTATCAATTCCTGCAGGCAGTAGCTCACCGGAACCTTTCTCTGTGAGTGTGGGTACTGAAAATAAAATTAGTAAAGTGAATGGCAGTTCCTTTCGCCATGACAACGGCACCGGCTCCGAAGGAAACAGCTTGTCGATCAACTTAGATGATTCAGAACCTGAGTGGGTCAAGGTGAACTGCCCCCGATGCCGACTCCAACTTAAGAGTTAGAGAACCGTAGAGTTTGCCCCTGATTTTGTCGGCGGCACAACCCAATTGATATCCGATCGTCTTGTTTGCGGCGCAGGCGGCTTGTAGCCCAAGGCACTGTG
>JBCBZV010000041.1:0-32241 GCA_039815155.1 Pseudomonadota bacterium | reverse complement strand
TTTCTCTACTAACCAAATCGTACTTACTGAAATAGAGAGACTGGCAGAGGTTGGAAGTTCTCGGATAAAGGAAATTCAACATACGATTGCGATCTCAGAACACAGCTGGTATCTCAACTGGTCGCCGAGGTTGAACATGATAATTTTCGAATTTGAAGCTCCTCGCGAAATGACAAAGCGCGAGAAAAAAAGTCGGAGCAAGGGAATTAGGCGTGGTGATTCAGCGCAAGTAGGCTACGTATTTCAGGTACGAAGTAGCGATGATGTTGAGGGCGCTTAACAAGGCCAGGCAAGCCGCTTCGCTGAACGTCAAACCTGCGGCCTGCCACCCATGCTGGCCGAGTCATGTCCCATCGCAACGATCGAGATTTCGAGCTATTGAAAAGAGGCCTTAGAAAGTGAGTACGCATATCAAAAACGGGCACCAAGGATGCATTAGAGCACGCCTTTGTTATAGGCATTAGGAGAACAACATGTCTGATAGTGCAACGAAATTCTTTGAAGCCTGGCAGATAGAAGACGCTGAATCGCGAATGGCCAAAATCGCCAGCGCTGTTACCGAAAACATCTGCTACGACGATCCTCGCACTTCCGAGAGCCTAATTGGCGTGAAGGCGTTAAGCGGTTACGTGGGGATTTTTAGCGCGAACGCGCCTGGTTGGTCAGCGAAGGTGGTTAAGAGCGACTCCATTTCAGATATTACACGCGTCACTGTGGCTTTCAGTGGTGTGGGTCCTGATGGCACCGAACAAGTTCAGCTTGGTCAGTATTTTCTGGAACATGAAGGAGAGCGACTATCCCGAATTGTTGGGTTCGTTGGCACGGGAGAGTCTTAGTAAGTCTATTTGCAGAAAGCGCAGTGCACAGTAAGGTGACCAGATCTCGTGCGATCTAGCCGTGCTGAGTTGTGCTGACCGGTAACCGTTAGTGAAATTTACGATTCGAAAGGCGGAGCTAGCAGACGTTCCATCAATCCAGTTGATGATAGCTGAATCGGTAAATGGCTTGGGAGCAGAGGACTACTCGCAGGAGCAGATAGACGGAGCCTTAAAAACCGCATGGGGTGTCGATACGCAACTTATACATGACTCGACCTATTTCGCAGTCTTAGATGGGGCGCAGCTGATCGGGTGCGGCGGTTGGAGCTTTAGGGAAACACTGTTTGGGAACGACAGTGAAGAAGACAGAAGCCCGCAGCAACTCAACGCAAATACAGATGCGGCGAAAATTAGAGCATTCTTTGTAAAGCCTTCACATGCACGCATCGGTATTGGATCAGTCTTGATGAAGGAATGCGAGAAAGAAGCCCGTGCAAAAGGGTTTCACCGTCTTGAGCTTATGGCAACCTTGCCGGGGCAGAGGCTCTATTCTCGCCACGGTTTTGTGGCTAGCAAACCGATTGAGTATCCACTGGGAGGAAATGTGTTCATCACCTTCGTCCCGATGAAGAAAGACATAAAAAATGCGACTTAGAGATTTTTGCGGCAGCTACGCTTGCCGACATCCGTCGCATTGCGCCTATTTTGAATCCCGTAGCAACTTCCCATAACTTCTGCAGCGATGTTCACGAAACTGCTCCTCATAGCGTTTGCGTTGCTGTCGCCAAGTCTCCATGCGCGTAGCGTTGCCTCCTCCTCTTCGCAAACTCGTGAGGCGGTCGATTTTTCTTTGTAGCTTCCGGCACTGTTCCAGCGATGCTTTTTCGGCTGTAGCTTCATCAATGAGGCCGAAATTCAAAGCGCATGGCAGCAAAACGATTATGAACTTCGCTGCGACATCCAATTTCGTTCGAGATTTCATAGGCCATGCCTTGCACTTGGTAAGAATCCCAGTCAGCTCAAGTCGTAAGAGTGGACGCAGGCTAAGCCTCTGTAGGATTGCTGGCTACAAACTCCGCGATGCAAGCAGCAATACCCATAGAATGCAGATACAGGGCACGCTCAGGCTTGGCCGGCGCTTGACTACTGTGATGCTCATAAGTGTGGCTCAGACCGTACACCGCAAGAAACATCAAAGGTGCTCGGCAGAATGATCGATGGGCAGAGACCAGAGCCTCGGCCCAAATACTATTTGGCTAGCTCATGCGAATACACGGCTAGCCGGGGGTCTTAGCTGGGTTTACTCCAGGATAGGGTTAACTAACTGGGGCGATGCAAACCGCAGATCTTGTGGCCATCTGGGTCAAGAAAGTAGCAGAGATACATAGGACCCATACTCCCGTCTCGCAGGCCCGGCGGGTCTTCTACGGATGTTCCGCCATTGGCAATGGCGACGTCGTGGAGTTCTTGAATCTGCTCCGGGGAATCGCAGTTAAAACCAATGGTCGAGCCATTCGCCGCTGATACCGGTTCACCATTAATCGGTTCGCTTACGCTAAAGGCGGAGCCGTCGTGCATGTAAAACAAGCGTTTGTGGCCCGTGTCATTGATGTTTTCCATAGGCTCCCCAGCACCGAGAACCCCTAGTACAGCCGTGTAAAAAGCCCTACTGCGTTCTATGTCACCGGAACCAATCATGATATGGCTGAGCATGTTATCTCCTTTCGCTAATTTAGGTAGGCTTCATCGCAAGGGACGAATGCCCGTACACAGTCCTGCGGCTGTAAACCTGCGTGAACAAATCAATGGTTAACAGCCTAACTGGAAAATACATTACGATCGCGCAGCGTTAATGCAAATTGGTTTAACGCCCCCACTAAACTTGCGCCGTTTTCAGGCCACCGTATCAGGCTCGGGCTCCGGTGGCTCATCGCTACCTTTTCGCAGCTCTGCCAAGGCTAGCTTCTCGTCGCCCTGGCATCTTCGGAGCGTTTTCTTGCAAGCGAGCAAAGACGCGCCCGATAAACACCGGAGTTCTCTTATCTTCTCGGCTTCCGTTCTGGGCTTCACACTTACGTTTTGCTTATACGCTTTGACTGTCGCATTGAGCAATGGCTCTAAGCGCCGTCGCCGTTTAAATCTATGCACGCAGAGTATGGTGGACCCGCCGGGTTAGCAAGAAAACGGCGCGCGATTTGACACGATCGAATGGCTGTAGAGATAGCGACTGGTCCAATCTGACACAGATCTCGTATCTTCAACCATATAGTTAACATATTAACTACATTGCGATGATTTTGACGAGCAAGAATTTATTCTAGAAACGCATGGCGCCCTGATCCTGAAAAATTCAGACGCAAACAATCGCCCAACGGCCATCACAGCAGGCGTTTCACGCACCGCCTTGGAGACCTCTTCCTGGTTTTCCGTAGTCCGAGCGTACGAAGAGTGTGATCAGCGTTTTGCTGCGCTATTGGCGCAATATGATCTTTCGATCAGTCAGTACGACGCGCTACTCGCCATAGATGCCCTGGGGACCGACGCCCTACCAAAAGCGGTGGCGGAACGATTGCTGGTGACACGCGCAAACGTTACGGGTCTGCTCCGGCGCCTCGAGGCACGATCTCTGATCAGCGTTGTCTCCCATCACACGGACGGGCGCTCCGTGCTGTGCAAAATAGCGCCGAAAGGTAAGTCGTTGTTGGAGCGCGCCAACGTCGCGAGTGCGCACTTTATCCGCCAGCAATTAAAGCCGTTCGATGCGGATGAGCTAGAGCTGATTCGCAGCATGATGAAACGTTTGCACGATCACCTGCTAACGCTAGACCCGGTCACAATTGCAGAGCAAAGCTCGACTGAGTCGCGTAGCTAATGCTGGCAAAATACTCCGGCGGAGAACGGCGAGCAACGAACATACAGATGAATATTCACAGAGACAAAACTTAATAAGGCTAGGAGTAAGCATGCACGGAACCAACCCAACCCCAAGGCCGCCAAAGAGACATCTTCTATTTAAGGAGTCCCGCGCCGCCTTCGACTTCGCGAGTATGTGGCCGACTCTGGTGTCGGCACGAGTCTTGAGCAGCATGGAACGGTCCGAATCACTGGTCATCGTGGTGCCCGGCTTTGGTTCCGGAGACAGCTATACCCTGCCCCTACGGCAATTCTTAGACGCGAAAGGCTACGACTGCGAAGGCTGGGGACTTGGAACTAATTTGGGTGGAAACAACGTAGAACACACGCAAAGCGATTTATCGGAACGCTGGAACTTCACCCCCAGAACAAACTACAACGGGGAGGCCGCAGTCCCATTGATGATCGACCGGCTGTACGAGCGGGTACTCGAGCGGCACGAAGACACGGGTCGAAGAGTCACGCTGATTGGTTGGAGTTTGGGTGGATTCATGGCGCGAGAAGTAGCCCGCGATTTACCCAATACCGTCGACCGCGTTGTGACACTCGGCTCTCCGGTGATCGGAGGACCAAAATACACAGCCGTAGCGCCGGTATTCAAACAGCGCGGCACAGATATGGACTGGATTGAAGAAGAAATCAAACAGCGAGAAGAGCGTCCGATCACTCAGCCCATTACCGCCATCTACAGCAAATCCGATGGCATCGTTGGTTGGCAGGCCACCCTCGATCACTACAGCCCTCGCGTGCGCCACATCGAAATGGACGTCGCCCACTTGGGCATGGGTTTTAATCGAGGCGTTTGGAGCGAGGTGCTAACGGCCCTGAGAGAGTAGTTCGAGCATTGTCGAACTCGCTTGGCCTAGCACGGCAGCGATTAGGCGCAATACGAGGTCGAGTTTCAATCCAATACCACGCAGCTAAATTCGGTATTACAGACACCACCTGGCGATAGGTCTGCACCGGCTTGGCACGCATTGCTAGCTGCTGTGTTCGGACGACCATCGGAACAAGGAGAGCTCAAGCTCAATATTCGCTGCCGAATCGAGGTGTCATTGCGAAACTGCGCAGATCCAGAAGGCACAGAGACAGACCCACCGTTCTCTTGATCTAAGCTCGTAGTGCTAATCGCAACGCGAGCTTCCGTGGTGTCGACAAAAAATATGATAAAAGATCCGGTAGACACGGTCATGAGTGTGCCCACCACAAACAGGCTTCGCAAAGTGTCCGAGCCTTTGCCAACGTGGGAACTTCGGGAAAAGGCCCAGCCAATCCCGGCGACAATTACACTCAGCAATGCCAGTGTTACTGGACTGAAGATCGGAACCTGTTCGCTAATCGGTCCGTAACTCAAGGTCCCACTTTGAGCCATCACTTCGCTGCCTGTGACTAGCAGCGTGGCAACAGCGGCACCGATTGACCAACGGCTTGCTGAGCATGAGCACTCTTGCTGGCCAGAGATCCCTCCGCTCGCGTCATTCGTACTCCGGCTACTTTTTTCACTCCAGTTTCTTTTGCTACGGCCACTCCAGAGTTCTCTGTTTGGTCCAATCTTCATCGTTCTTGCTACCCCATCGTCGGTGTACGGATGGCTTGCAAGTTTAGGGATCGATGGCGCCAAACTAAGCCAAAACATGGCGTCAACTAGGGGTACTCAGTGGGCGATAACTGGGTTGTTTTAGCTAGTAAACCATTGTTTTAATTCGATAAAGCAATCGATCTCGTTGAAACCAAAAAAAACCCCACCGCTGAGAGACTCGTTGTACTCTTGTGCCGCTTCTAGCCCAGGGGCACGAAGCGATGCGGCCGCCACGGGATAGAAATCCGAGCTTTCGCCCCAGCGACCGGGGAAACAACGGGTAAATACAGGGAAACTCCGCAGTGCATTCAGCGCGCAGCAGTAGCAGTGTTAGTCGCCTCGATTTCGAGCTCACATTTTCTCGATTCCTGTCGAGATCCCTTAAAAGCCAAGTAGAACGGCGAGATTATCGGAACGTTTCTCGCTTGCGACCTTCTGTGGCGGGAGCGGTCGTTCTTTCCAGCTCAATGCTTGGATCTTTGCTTTTTTGCTCAGCGGCTGTGTTCGCGGAGGATCAGCCTCTATATGCAATAGCGGTGAAGGAATGTCGTGCGCTTCTGCGCGAACACGCCGAGAGCGCCAATGCCGTGTGCGACTCGGTGCTCAACAGAGAGGACATTTCCCGAGAGGGCAAGACTCAAATTCAGCTCGATTACGCCTCTCTTGCCATCACCCGCGGTGACTTTGCTGAAGCGGAGCGGCACCTGGATGACGCCTTACTCGACAACGAAGTACTCCGGGAGCGGAACATCTATCGCTATAACTTGCTCCGCAAGAAGGCGCTCATCAACTACCGGCAAGATCAGTTTCCCGCAGCCTTGCCCTATATGCGTGAGGCTTTAGACGTTGCCCTGGCCATGCAAAACAATCGACTGATCGCAACCAGCTATAACGATTTGGGAGCAGTATTTCTGGAGACAGGCGAATATGCCCAGGCGCTGGGTTACCTGCAAAAAGCACTTGATGTGCTAGAGAAACTCGAGAACTACTACTCGGCCGCTCTAACTTTAGCCAATATTGCAAACGTGTATCGGGATATTGATGATCTCGACTCGTCCATCGACTACCTGCAACGGGCAAAGCGCTCTCACGAAACCCATCTGAGCAAGAATCCCAGCGACGGTTACGGCACGCGCGCACTGGCACAAGTCAGCGAAGATCTAGGAATTAGCTACACAGCTGTGGGCGACTATGCGAACGCACGAACAAGTCTAGCCGAGGCCTACGACACCTTCGAATCATCGAACCTCGCCCTAGATCAAATCCGCGTGTTGGCCGCGCTGGCCGACGTCGAGCTTGGCAGCAACAATGGCAGCGCCGCTCTCGCGTTGCTGAATCAGGCCCTTGATCTGGAGCAGACCGTTCCGCCAAAGCGTTCCATTGAGCTTCGTCGGGGTTTAGTCGCCAGCTATGTTCAGGTGGGCAGCTTTGATCTCGCTAAGAGCGCAGCAGCCGAGGGACTTACGGTTGCTGAAGAGAGTGAACGCGCACCTGACGAGTTGTATTTTCTAGAACAGCTCACTGAAATTTCCGCGAAGCAAGGGGACCAAGAGACACTCCTTGCCTACCAAAAGCGCTTTTTTGATCTCTACAAAAGCTCCCTAGATAAGCGCTATCAGTCAAGAGTAGCGGAGCTTCAAAGCAGCATAGAAGTTCGGCAACAAGCACAAAGCATTGCCACTCTACGAAGTGAAAGAGAAAGTCTGCAGCGATCGGTACGTCTGCAGAGTTGGCTCATTTTTGGGGCTCTCATGATCGTTGCCCTTCTCGTTCTTATTCTCGTTCTGGTACAGCGACAGCGCGCGGTGCGTCAGGCATACCTCGATAGAGAGATCGCGATTCACAGACAAGAGTTTGAATCGGAGACGCCGCCAGACAATGAGGATGAAGACACAGTAGCCGTCGCCAGTGGCTCGGGTGATGAAAGCGGGGAAGACCAATTAGAAAACCCAATAAGTGGCGAAGATGTGTTCGCTGTTGCGCTTGTAAGACTGATGAGAAGCTGTGTCGAAATTTGGGAGCAAACCAGCGACGAAACACGCATTGAACTCGCGGAGAAAAGTCGAGCGTGGCAAGTCACCATAGACAATGGACGCTTGCGTACCCGCACCATGGATCGCTACTGCGACCTAAAAAAGCTGCCTAAAGTACCCCGCTGGCGCCAGGTGGTCCGCACCTGCCGCTACATCCTCATCAACTGCGAACTAAGCGATGGCCAGCGCCAACGGCTAAACGACGAACTCGAACAGGTGTTCTCAATACAACGAGGTCATGCTTTGAGCGAGTAGCCGACACCGAGAAGCGTGTATCAAAATAGTTAAAGCCCCGTATTGGCTCCGTCCACACCGGTAGCCTGCATATCAACAGACGTGATCACACCGTCCGCGTTGTGGATGACGAAACACTTGTAGCTCTTCGCCTTGGACCCGCCAACATTCATGCCGAAGGCTCGTACCGCCAGACCGCCTTGCTTCTCATACTGGTAGTGACGAAAGAATCCGACGGGATTTTTTCCCGTACTGATCGGCTCCGCGCCCAGCATTTTTTCGGCCTCTTGATAGGTGGTTTTGCCTTCAACGATCTTGCCGCAGGCTTCATAGTCGAATTTGTTCCCTGACTTGCCACCACCAAGCAAAGCAGCTGACTCCACGCTATATAGGGTAGCGGCTAGGGCAAGGCTTGTGAGTACTGTTCGGGGTACGCCGATTGTTGTTCTATATAACCCGTTTGTTACGGGAGCTCGCCCCTTGGCGTTTAGTGCTGACTGATCCCAATTCATGTTTCGTCCCATCCCTTCGCTTCCCTACTCAAATACTTGGAGACCCTGAAAGCCGACAAAGCCGTTCAATCACAAAGTCAGCCAGGCGCGATCCAATGGTTCGTGATTTGCGATCGGAACCCCAGCAAAAACGGGTGGCGTAAACGGGTTGGGGAGGGACAAATTTGGGAAAACTTCAAAACTCCTCGTTGATGAATCTTTGAGCCAAAAAAAGCGCGTTTCGAAGATCGAAACGCGCTTAGAGGAGGGATTTAGCTGCCGCAGGCCTGGGGGCTGGGCTCGGCCTTTTCAAACCACGGGAGTAGACCTAGAGCAGCGGGCCACGTCAGACCGTCACTCCTGATCAATCACCACTAACAGCGGGCTGAAAGACCGAACCGCATCCCCCAGATTGCATGCGGCAGCGAGACAAAGAATAGGGAATTTCGCGGGGAACGTAGATAAAAGTAATGATTTTTATCGATAGATTTAATCTATCGATCTAAAGCTTTTGCATAAGCTATATGTTTCATCGCTATTCACAACTCATATCAGTTCCCGAAGACCAAACCGCTACACGGAGCGAGCATCATTGCTTTCGACAACCTGTACCGCATGCCCCAAACGAAGACCGATGATTCGACGGAGTTCGACTGCAAGGGTCCGGTAGAAAGCGCGGGCGGGGCTTGTGGACCGCCATGCCAACACATGCATTCGTGCGATGGTTTCGTCTTCTATGCGATTGACAGCGATCCCGTCTTGGCCACGAATTTCCGACTCGATATAGAGCGCTGGCAAGAAAGCCAGCCCCATCCCCATAACGACCATCACGCGTAGGGCGTCTAAGCTAGTACCTTCGTAATCGCGAAGCACTTCAGCACCCAAGCGATTGCAGACAGCTTCCACCTGACGCGTAAATAAGTGCCCTTCCACGGTTGTGAGTACTTTCTGTCCTTTTAGCTGAGACCCGAGCCAGCGGTCCTGCGCCGCGAATTCATGATCGCTGGGTGCGGTCAGCAGAATCTCTTCGCGCAGTAGCGGCTCCACCACGAAATCATTTGAACTTAGAGGTAATGAGGTCACTATGAGATCGTATTCACCCCGTGCGAGCCCTTCCTCCAACCCTCGCGGGCTGTCTTCGCGAACAAAGAAGCGCAGATCACCATAGCTCTCGTGTAGATCCGGAAGAATATTCGGTAGCAAGTACGGTCCAACCGTGGATTTCACGCCGAGTCGGTAGGTCGCGTGGTCGCTAGCGCTCGCATCGTCAGCAAGCTGCATTAGCTCGTCCATTGCGTCGAGGACCTGGCGCGCCTGGGGCTCAAAATCGCGCCCTGCGGGTGTGAGCTGTGCCCCGCTGCGATTGCGTTCAAACAGTTGCATACCTAACACTTCTTCGGCACGCGCGATTTGAGAGGTCAGCGTGGGCTGACTGACGTCGAGCTCATCAGCGGCGCCCCGGAAACTTCCACTACGGGCGACGGCCACGATGTACTCAAGCTGCTTTAAAGACGGTCGTCGCATTACGTCGCGTACCGTGAGTGCATTGCCTGAATATTCTGCATCGGATCTACTATTAGTGTGTTTCTCCCACCCTACCCGATATCTATCGTGGTCGCAGGGCTTACGTCACTCGTTTCCAAGAAATAAGCTGTAAAACGCTCCCCGCTGAGAGGCGGTATCGAAGCCCACTCGCTCGTCGATCAAGGGCGAATGGATAAGCAACGCCGAGCAAGCGGAGTGACGGTAGCGACTTCATTGGATAGCTGAACTGGAAGCTGCGAATGCTGAGTAGTACTGCTCTAGCCAATTTGACTTCGAATGCAATACACTCCCGTACAAAGAAACAGAGTCCCTATAACTCGAACTGTAAGCTCACCTCCCCGTCGCGGTGTGGATAAGAAAATTTAACAATGTATTGCTATGAATGAACACTTTGACAGCGCACCTCCGAGTAACAAAACCGGTTCCATGCAAGGATTTGACGAAGAATTCACCGATATCGTGGACTACATTCTGCGGATTACCTATCGGATTTGGGAAGGAAAACAGGTAGGGCTTTGTCGGCGCTACTACAGCGAGGATTGCCCGGTTTATACGCTGGCTGGATATTCCGCGGGCGCCGAGAGCGTCATGCAAAACACCACACGCACGCTGGCGGGTTTTCCGGATCGAACGCTTCACGCAGACAACATCATATGGGGCGGTGACGACCAACAGGGTTTTCATACGTCGCACCTGATCAGCACGAACATGACCAATCTTGGCCCGAGCGAATTCGGCGCTCCGTCCGGTAAACATGCTCAGATTCACGTCATTGCCCACTGCGTGGTGAAAAACAATCGCATCGTTGAAGAATGGTTGGTTCGAGACAACTATTCCCTCTGCCAGCAATTCGGCTTCGACCCGCTGAGTTTTGCAAAAGCCCAAGCGCAGAAGCCCTTAGACGACCAAGCGGTTTACCGCGATTGGCTCCGGGATGAGTTTGAGCGCGTGCAACAGCGCCCCACTCTCAAGGATTGGGAGGGAGATTTCACGACGCTCGGCAGCATGCTGGCTAGCAGAGTTAACGCAATATGGAACGAACGACTCATAGGAGATTGTCGCCAGCTTTACGCTGACCATGCGCGTGTTCATGCTTCGGCTCGCCCAGACTACGATGGCATCGAGAGTATTCAACGCTTCTACTTGGAATTGCTCGGAACCCTGCCCGATGCGCGTCTTAGCATCGACTACCTATGCGAACACTCCATGCAAGCGGGAGATCACGTTGCCGTTCGCTGGACCCTCGCCGGCCACCACACCGGGAACGCGCTGTGGGGTGAGGCTAGCGGCGCCCCAGTTTTGATCCTGGGTGAGAGCCACTACCGCGTAGAGAGGGGGAAAGTGGTTGAAGAGTGGCTTGTTTTCGATGAGCTCGCGGTACTTACACAGGTTGAACGTGCACGCTTGGCATAGCAGTTCTATACCGTGAAGCCAAATATTTCCCCGCTGTTCGAGAGCTATCGCAAAGCTCAGTACGACTTTGATTTGGCATCGGTGACCTTTGCAGCAGAGGCACTGTTCGCGCCAAAGTGCGAAGTAAAGCTTGCGCACCCCCTTGGCGAGTTTAAGGGAGTCGAGCGGCTGGTGGGCGGCGTGTACCGAGATCTGAGTCAGGCGTTTCCCGACCTGGAACGGCGAGACACGATCGTCATGGCGGGAGTCAGCGAAGAGAAACATACTTGGATCGGTTGTTGCGGCTACTACACCGGGACTTTTCGACACCCCTGGCTAGAAGTTCCCGCGACCGGTCATATCGCCTCCCTTCGCTACCACGAGTTTTACCGAATGGAAGACAATCAGGTGCGGGAGGTTCAAGCGATCTGGGACATACCGGAGCTGATGATGCAGTCGGGTGTCTGGCCTATGGGGCCGAGTCTTGGCCGCGAGTGGCATGTCCCCGCCCCCGCTTCCCAGGATGGCATCGTGCGCACCAGTGCCACCACGGAAGCAAGTCAGAAGAGCTTCGAGCTGGTTGCAGCCATGTGTGAAGGTCTCAGCAAACACGCAGCGGGAGGCCTGGAGGCAATGGCGCTGGAGCGTTACTGGCACCCGCACTGCAGCTGGTACGGACCTTCAGGCATCGGGTCCGCACGGGGCATAGCGGGGTTTCGAAACTGGCACCAGATACCGTTTCTTAAGGGTATGCCCGATAGGGTCGGGTCTGCCAGCAACGGCGGTCATATGTTCGCCGACGGGCCTTATGTGGGGTTCACCGCATGGCCGGGTATGCACATGAGCATAACGGGTGACGGCTGGCTGGGTATTGCCCCCAGTGGGCAAAAAATCGAAATGCGGAGCCTAGATTTTTGGCGCTGCGAAGATGGTTTGATTCGGGAAAACTGGGTGCTCATCGATCTTTTGCACGTATACCAGCAGATCGGGGTAGACGTGCTCGCCCGTATGCGCGAAATGACCAAAGCAAAACGAGGCGCGCTGGATGACTAGTCAATGCGCTTGACTTACTCCGTCAAGGGTTTTCAATCTGACGAGTTCGCTCCAGAACGTCCAAACCCTGACCCAGTAACCAATGGGGAATATCGATAAGAACCCAGTTTTCCGCCAGCTTTTCGCCTTCCCGACGATACACGTCTACAACACGCATCTCCGTGGCGGACCCGTCCGTTAGCCCTAAGAATCCACCACGAGGGCGATGAGTTAGGTTCGGCCAGCCAAAAAAGCAGGCGTAGTTACCCTCCGCAAAGCGGCACACGTGGCCGCGATAAACCTTGTCGGTAAGCCCAGCACGAAATGGCACCTGGTGTTGTTGCTGGTAACGCTCAATCGTGAAAGTCGCACCAATACCGGCCGGTCCGTACCAGGCCATGTCCTCGTGCCAGGTACGGGCGAGAAATTCTGGCTTGCAATGATCCTCACGGCTGACGTTTAGCAGGTCGAGGTCATCGATCATTCGATTCAGTAGCTCCAGAGTGAACCTTCCGTCCTCTTCCGCCTGCGGTTCATACAATAGACCATCGTGTGTCCTCGGCCCCGGATAGACGAAATATTGTCCTGTCTCCGGCGGAAGCGGGTTGATACCGGTCTGCCGCATCAAGCCAATAATGTCCAACCATAAGCCGGTCTCAGTGATCTTGCCGTCTTCCACTCGATTGAATTCAGCGTAGCGCAACATGATGAGTTTGCGATTGGCGCGTATCCCTAACCAGTCTCGATCAAACAACCCCATGAAGTGGCCCATACTCATAACCCACTGATCGTCGCCAATCTCGCTGGTCCCCGCCATAAATACATCCTGGCGTCGCTGGAGGCGGCCAAAACTGTTCTTGAGCGGGCGCCATACCTCCTTTGTCACTGCCTCTACAGAGTTCAGCTCGTTGAAGGGATGAACACCCATGAAGCGGTAATCATCCGCTAGGTACTGGCAAAGCACAGCGTCTATCGAGGAAAGCTCTGCTTTTTCGAGCGCGTCGAAATAAGCCAGGACGTGGGTTTTGTTAGCTTGATGTAGGGTCACTTTGCGCTCTACCAATTCGTTAGGTTGCTATAGGGGGCTTCGGATAGCGACCTGCTGTTAGCGCAGCAGTTGCATGAGCGCTGCTTCTCAGGTCGCGGGTGCTGAGGCTGCGGGTGCCGGACTAAATCAGGGCATTAAAAGCCCATAAGAACAGCAGGCAGAAAACGAAGAAAAACAGCAGCCATACCGACACGCTGTCGACACGGCCAGGGACCGCGAACCACTCGCCCTCCCGTTCCGGACGACCCGCGGTCGCAAACTCCGCCCGTTGACCGCGCACCGTATACGGAGAGTATTTCTCTTGTTTTCCATCGATAAGCAAGCTCGCTGATAAGGAAACGCTTATGTTCACTAGGCCACCGATTGCGCAGTACCATGGCCAAGCGATATCCGTCTTAGTCGCCACATACCAGACCGCAACGAAACCAACGGCGACCCCAACCAGCAAGCCGCGCTCCGTGGTGTCGCGCGAGAAGAATCCGAGCAAAAACATGCTCAGCTTAGCACCGACAAAGTAGGAGCCAACCTTACTGAGAGTCTCGAGTACGGAGCCCTCACTGCCGGCAAAAAATAGCGCGGGTACAATAATTAGTGCAGCCCAGAAAACCGTAAAAATCCGCGATACCACCAAGTAGTGCCGCCCATCTCGATCCGGTTGAAAATAGCGTTGGTAGAAATCGATCGTCGATACGGTCGACATCGAGTTGAAGGCCGAATCTAGGCTGGACATGCTTGCAGCCATTACCGCTGCAGCGATGATGCCCATCAATCCGGGCAGGCCGTAGTCGCTCGCAAACTGGAGAATAATCGTGTTGCCGTTTTCGAACTCGCGGCCGCCGTAGTAGCTGTAAAAAAGCACGCCCAACAGAATAAAAAGAAAGTAAATAAAGAAGGCGCCAAAACCCATCATCAAAAAGGACTTTTTCGCATCACCAATATTTTTGGCTGCCAGCGTGCGCTGCACCATCATTTGATTAGCGCCATAGACCGTAATGTGAAACAGCGTCATCGCCACGAGGCCGGACCAAACGGTGGTTACACGAGTAAAGTCTAAATCGGGAATCAACGCATCTGTTCGCCCTTGAGCTTTTAGATCCTTAAGCACCTCCGAGATCGGCGCGGGCATTTCGCCAATCAGCGCGAATAAAATAATGAACGCTCCGACAAACAAAATACTGGCTTGAATCACGTCAGTCCAAATGACCGCAGC
Source organism: Pseudomonadota bacterium (assembly GCA_039815155.1). GTDB lineage: Bacteria > Pseudomonadota > Gammaproteobacteria > Pseudomonadales > Halieaceae > Congregibacter. The sequence continues at coordinate 17,946 of JBCBZV010000041.1, read as the reverse complement.
GATTCCTCCCAGCGAGGTATAAATGAGTGCAATGACGGTGACTATCAGGATGCAGTACTCCACCTGAACGCCGGTAATGAATTCCAGCACCAGCGAGGTTGCATACAAAATCGCTGCCGAGGTCAGAGCCTGCGAGGTAAGAAAAACCGCCGACATGACGCTCCGGGACGTGGGTCCGAATCGCTTTTCTAGATACTCATAGATCGACGCAACACCGCTGTTATAGAAGAAGGGCAGGAAGAAAGTGACCACGAAGAGAATCACTAACTGGTAATTCAGATGAATCGCGATGACGGACATCCCCTCTTCGTAAGACCAGGCGGGGCCACCGAGAAAAGTAAGGGCACTGACATAGGTGCTTACAACGGAGATGCCAATAGCCCACCAGGGAATGCTGCGATCGCCAAGAAAAAAGTCGTCGGCAGACTCCACCTTACGACTTAGAAACATCCCGAGGGCGAGATTTCCCAATATGTAGACGACCAGGATCGTCCAGTTGAGCGCACCGAACTCACCCATATGTAGATCCCCCGATCAGTGTGCGCATTTGCGCAAACACGTCTAAGCCCATCTGCTGCAGCATATGACAGATGTCGATAGCCACCCAGTTTTCAACCAGCAAATCGCCGTCGCGGCGCCAGATGTCCATCACGCGCAGCTCCAAATGAACTCCACTGGGTGGTAAACCCAACCAACCACCGCCGCTGTGAGTCGCGTGCATATGAGGCCATCCACCGGTTGCCACATAGTCTCCGCAGGCAACCGTACATGCATGATGGTCCACATCGCGATCGGGAAAGCCTTCTAGGAATGGCCCCTGGTGATGCGCGCGAAAACCCTCAATACCCCGCGTCGTGCCGATAGCAGCCGGCCCATACCACATAAAATCCGGGTGCCAAAAACGAGCCAGATCCATGCTTTCCAAACTCACTCCATCGTATGCTCGCAACTCATCGAGCATATCCATAACGAGTTTTTCCGTACTGTTATTTCGAGCGACGTCGCTACTATGGGGAAGCAAGCCATCTTGCGTAAAGGGCGCGGGAATAAGCCCCGTGTGTCCAAGAGAAGGTCGTAAGGGGTAAACATCGACTTGCAACATGGCATCCAGGAAGTCCGGAATTAAATAGCACTCGACGATAAGCCCATTAGCGCTGCGCACCAGCTCTGTGTAGCGAAGATACAGAGTGCGGCCGGAAGCCGGTATTCCGAAAAAAGGTTTCGAAAAGGTCCCGACAAAAAAGCCCGTACCGGCGGCCCAGCCACTTCCATCACCGGATTCCAGGGCGATAAGCGCGCGCCGCTCAAGGTCTGGCAGACTAGCACGAAGAGGTTCGAGCCAGTCGCGGACAAGCGCCTCCCGTCCGGCTGCTAAATTCACCGGGTGCGCTACCTGCCAGCTAACATCGTCAGCGACGGTGGTACCGAGTAGGCATGAATCTGTGTGCGAAGCTTTGTACAGCCGATCGAGCAGCTGGTTTGTTGTTATGTGCATTGAATGGCTTATGCCCCGAAGGGAAGCTAGCTAGAGTCTCCAGCAACTTCGAATTGGGTTGAATGAGCGTCAGCAGTTGAAGCTTGCTGCCAATTTGGCGCAGCGGGTTGACGAGATCCGCGCACGAAAAATGCAACTGTGTCCTCTGCGGTTGAATTTTCGAAGGCGTGAGCTAATCCAATGGGCACGGTAAGAACATCGCCAGCATCGAGACTCAAGCTTTGTCCATTCCACAGATAAGTGAGCGAACCTCGATGAACATAAACCACCTCCTGTTCATCGCGAGTGTGAAGAGGTACGGAGCTATATGCAGAAAACTCCACGCGACGGACATTAAAGCAGTGTGGCCAGGCAAGCTTGCCTGCTCCAATCCCTTCCGCCCTGTTGGCTTCCCCTATAACCGGGAGCTCGCGCACGCCGGATGCGATGGATGACAATTCCGAAGAATTGCCCGCCTGCTGCTCTGCACTAGTACTAATGCAAACGAGCATTTCATCAAGACTCATGACTCGCACTGCCGCCACCTGTTCGGGAGAGGTACGCGGCATCGGCGGAACGTCCGCGGGAACGGACTCGCCTCTCGTCGTGTCAACAAGGTTCCCGTTTTCCAGGAGAACCAAACCGTAGTCTTCTGCCTTGTCGAACACGTCGGGCGCCCAGAGCACACTTCCAGGATCATCCCCACCGAGGACAGCAAACAAATAGCCAGTGCCATTCCCAATGTTTTCAAAGCCACGAAAAACGTTGGTGGGTATCGAGATGCAATCGCCCTCTTCGAGAATCGCCTCACCGTCCTGGCACTTCTCGCCCCAGCGGAAAGCCCAGCGCCCCGAGTGGACGATAAACACTTCTTCCGTCTCGTGGCTGTGCTGGGAGTTGGTACATCCGGGGGGTTGCCGAGCACCGCCGATATTGAAACCGTGCGGCTCTGGGATATGCACGTGTTGATCGGGATTTTCGGAGACACCCGGACCGATGATTGTGAAGTTTTCTTTTTGATCCGAGCCCGGTGTGTAGGCATCGACGAAGGCGTTCTTACAGGGAATGAGATCTCGGTAGCGAACCAAGCGCTGCGCTGCCATTTGCGCCGCGTCTAAAGATTGATTCATAAGAATTACCCCACTCACTTCCAGTTTTTATTCTTGTGCCCATCGCCGTTTACGCGGGCAGCATGACCTTAAAGAACGATACCGGCCCCGGCGGTACCCCTGTGACTTGAACGGGATTCTTGAAGCTGTTCTTCACGATCTTAGTCATCGCTGTGAAACAGCGATTTCAAAGTACTTCGAATGCAAAAATAATTCAAGTATCATTGAGCATCATCTAGCCTCTTTCATAAAGCACTGTTTTAAAATGCTTTTTTACTTTCCGTTTAATGAATCAAGATGCAATAACTACCAAAATCTACGTGCGCTCTTCACGTTGAACAGTTAGGCGCTAAGTTATTTATGCAACCGTTTATCGACGCCCACCATCATCTCTGGAATTTAACCGAATGCGATTACCCATGGCTCATGGCGCGGGGCGAAACAAGGTTTTTTGGCGACCCTACGCCAATTCAGAAAAACTATCTGCTGGAAGACTTTCTGAGTGAGTCTCGTCGATACCGACCGACCAAATCGGTACACATTCAAGTGGGCGTTGCTGCACTGGATCAGCTAAACGAAAGTAGGTGGTTACAAGGTCTTGGAGAATATCCCCATGCCATTGTCGCCGCCTGCGACCTCGCGGCAGACGATCGTGATGCTCAGCTGGAGCAACAGTGCCAATTCGACAAAGTACGTGGTGTGCGGCAGATCCTGGGTCGCCATCAGCTTGAAGATCGCAAACACAACAGTGATCAGCTGATTGAAAGCGAAGCGTTTGAACAGGGCCTAAAGCGACTCGCTGCCTTGGGCCTGACTTTCGATCTTCAATTGATACCGCAGCAGATGCAAAGGACGTATGCGCTACTGAGGCGCATCCCTGATTTATCTGTCGCCTTGTGCCACTGCGGTTCTCCGTGGGAACAATCCGGAGAAGGCTTTCGCGTGTGGAAAGCTGGCCTTAGTGCCCTCGCCGAACTTCCCAACCTTGTGTGTAAGGTCTCTGGGGTCGGGATGTTCGATCCAAATTGGTCGCAAGCATCCTTAGAACCCATCGTTGCAACAGTGATCGAAACCTTTGGGCCGGGTCGAGTTATGCTCGGATCCAACTTCCCAGTCGACAAGCTTTATCGCGGATATGAGGAACTCTGGGGCGCGTACGCACAGCTGATTGCTTCGTATTCGGAACTGGAGCAGACGCAGATGTGTTCCCGCACCGCGGAGCGTTTCTATCGAATCTAAGCTTTTCGATGGGATCAAAACGGAGCAATAAAAAAGGGCGGTGGGAAGAGATCCACCGCCCTTTACCAAGGCAAACCGCGAGTTTAGAAACTCATACGGAAAGTAGCGCCGTAGTTTTGCGGATATAGATAAGACGTTTGCACAACGTCATCACCGTTGTTGTTACCACGGGCGAGAACGGCCTCGTCCTCAATGTTCTCGATAAACAACTCAACCGCGTACTTCTCAGAGGTATCGGTCCAGATCAGGCGTAAGTCCGTTTTGGTAAACGAATCTTGCTGATGGGAGGGATCGGTGGCCAACAGGTTGGACGTATTGAACTCGTCGGAGTAATAGGTCTGTCCATAGGCGGTAAGAGAGCCGTTTTCGCCAAGGTCAAAGTGATAACTCGCCGTCAGACCAATAGTCAGCTCTGGAGACCAGGGTGTTTGCTCTCCAGACTGATCGATGAAGGGACGAACCTCTCCTCGGAACAGCTGGTACGGATTGGTTTGCCCGAAGGTTCCAAACTCTGAATCTAGATAGGCAAGGGTTCCCGTAAGCGTCAGATTCTCCGTCGCCAACCAGAGCGCGTCGAATTCGAGGCCCCATGCCTCAATATCACCGCCGTTATCCGAGAAAGTGATCACGATGCCCGTGTTTGGATCGGTCCGCTGGCGCTGAGTCAGCAGATTGGTGTACTCAGTCACGTGCAGTGCACCGTTCAACTGCAAAGTGCCTTCAGCGAGGATACTGCGGAAACCCAACTCGATGACCTGTGACTCCTGCTCATCGGTGGTTGTCGTAGTGTTTGCTGAACCGGACAAGTACCCTGTCGATGCGGTCAGATAAACCATCACGTCTTCCGTCAGGTCGTACTCACCAGCGACTTTCCAGGTGGTTACCTGATAGTCGCCATCAAAGTCTGCTCCGGATATCGCTCCACTGCCTAGCGCGTCACTGGCTCCACAGTTAAACGTAAATACATCACGCGCATTGCTCGGCAGAATCAGCGGATCGCTACCGGCGGCTCCATCAACCACGTTGACGACTCGATCGACTGTACCATCACCATTGGTGTCGCCGGTGAAGTTGCTTCCACCACAGGAGGCTTCTTTCGACTCGTCGTTGTAGCGAAGGCCACCAACTAGGCGGAACTGGTCGGAGATCGCGTATTCAACCTGTCCAAAAATGCCAAGGTATTCCGTATCGATGATCTGGTTGTCGGCAAAGAAGCCGCCGAGCACGGTTGCGTCGCTGACGATGTCGGTGCCTTCAAGAATCGTAAACTCGCCCTGGGGAGTCGTGATTACTGGTCGGGTAGAGTCGTCGCGAACGGTCTGCTGGTAGATGTAGAACGAGGTCGGGTCCTCCAACTCTGAATAGAAGAGACCGGTCGTCCACTGGAGCGGCCCATCACCGGCGGACGTCAATACAAATTCCTGAGTAAACGATTCGGAAGCTTCGAAAAAGCCACCGTTAGAGTTCGGCGTCGGGCTGAAATCGAAATCAAAGCCGATGTCGTTGGTGTAATCGTTCACCGATGTGATCGACTTCAAGGTGAACGCGTCGAAATCATGGGTCACGGTCAGCGAGATAGTCTCGTCGGTCAGATCCACTGGCTGGACGTAGTCCTGGCTTATTTCCCAGGGGTCGCCGCCCGGCCCATTAGAAGCAGTACCGCGACCACCGGAACCCCTGACTGGGTTCGAACAGTTGCGTACCGATCCAAATGCATCGGTAAGTCCTTCCGGTGTTTCGTTTCTGCAAAGGAAGGTATAGCCGAATAGACCGGCCTCATTACCGTCTTCTTCAAAGCGAAGATAACGGAACACAACCTCGGTGCGATCGGTTGGCGTCCATAAAGCGGATAGACGGAAGCCCGTATCGTCCTGGGCGCCGATATCCGGCCCTGCCAGGTTGTTGATATAACCATCGCTGTTGTCGTAAACACCAGCAAGACGCAGCGCGAAGGTATCGCTGACAGGCACGTTGACCACACCTTCACCGCGAATACGGCCAAAGCGCTGCGCGCCTACTTCGATTGAACCGGAGAACTCCTCCGTGTCTGGCGTGTTGGTATAGACATTCAACGCGCCCGCAAAGGTGTTACGCCCGTACAGCGTACCCTGTGGACCGCGCAGGAATTCGACAGAACGAACGTCGAAAAATCCGCGGGTCTGTTGCGAAGCACGCGACTGGTAGACGCCGTCAACGAACGCACCCACGATTGAGGCGTTATCGGCGAACGTCTGAGTGGAGTTAGCACCTCGGACGTTGAACTTCGCATCGTTACCGGCAAAAGCAAAGTTAACACCTGGTACTAGCAGCTCAAGTCGAGATACGTCGTTGATACCTCCGAGCGCCAAAGCGTCTTCATTTAAAGCCGTGACCGAGATGCTTACATCTTGCAGGCTTTCTTCACGACGTTCAGCCGTCACCACAACTTCTTCGATGACCGGTCGATCCTGAGCAAAGGCTGCGCCAGAAACCATTGTTGCGGCGGTGATTGCTGCAGCCTGTGCAGCAACGTGTAGCGCGAGCGGTTTACGGGTGGTTTTAATCATTGATTTTTGCTCCCCGAGTGACGTTAACGTTCTTATCGATTAATGGGACTGTTGATTTTTGGGACGTTTTTTCATGGGACAGTGCGCATGGGGCATGTCCAGCGCCCCGCATGAGAGTAAAATTACTTCGAATGCAATTTCAATGTCAACTAAAGCTTCTGGCGACCAAGATTATTACCATTTGGCGGTACAAAAACCTCTGAGCGCACTAAATGCGAATGCTTCTTTGTACGTTTTTTTCAATAAAAGCCGGTACTTAAAGAGGTGCATACATGAACTCGCGTCAGTGAGAGAAACTCTAAATACTCGCTAGATATTTGATTCCGAAGTCAATTTAAGGGCTTTTGTGTGCCTGCTCAGGCAAATGTAGAGGATGGTCGTTTCGCGATTGATCAAAAAAATGGGCCGATTGACGGCTTACCCACGCCGGATAGTCGCCGAAAATCAGCTAAGAATTGTGTGAGAACAGCAGAGCTAGCTTAAAAGCCACGCCGTCGCTACTGTTCGGCAAAGGCTTCAACCAGGCGCGCAGCGCCAGTGAGTAGAAAACTATGGTCGGAGGAAAGTAAGAACAGATTTGCACCGGCCGCTTTCCAGTGGGCTAACTCGGACATATCACCGAGAAACATACCAACGGGCACACCGGCGTCACTACCCGCTTGGCATATCTTCTCGACCGCGTCGATTACGACTGGGCTTTTAGGTGATTCGGCGGCCAGAGCGACTGTGAGATCTATGCGCCCAATAAACAGACAGTCGATGCCGGGAACGGCTGCTATTTCCTCTATGCCTGCGAGAGCTTCGAGATCTTCAATCTGCGCGATTACACAGATCTCTGCTGCGCTGTCTGATAGATGCGCACTCATGGCTTTGGTGGTGTATCCGGCGGCCCGGGTCGAACCTGCATATCCCCTCCCCCCCGCACCAAAGTGAGATGCCGTCACCATTTCTTCTGCCATCGTTGCGCTGGTCACGTGAGGAACGACGATGCCACTTGCTCCACAATCAAGCGCGTTCAAAATCCATTCGGGGCGGGCCGCAGGTATCCGAACTAGTGCAGGCATGTTTCCTGATCGGAGCGCGTGTATGCAGCGGTCCTGCTCAAGCCGATCAAAGGGTGAGTGTTCCGCATCGATGCAGATAAGGTCGAGTCCCGTTTCGGCGAGGACTTCGCACACCATCGATGACGGGGTTTTGAGCCATGTACCCAATAGAGGTTCTCGATTATGCAATCGGCTCTTGAAGCTAGAGCTCATTTAATGACTCCTGCAAAACGGTCCGGTGAGATCTGGCTCAGAGATATAAGGCCGAAGGTGAAAGCAGCAACTAGCCCCATAGCAAATCGCTTGCCAAGGCGGCACCTTCGACCATTGCGCCCAATTTGGCGTAGACAATGTCCTCGTCGACAGCACCGAATCCAGCGAAGGTCGAAAACCCACAGTCTGTGCCGGCGATCACACGCTCGCGCCCGACGATGTCCGCATACTTGCAAATGCGCTGGGCGACCAGGCGCGGATGTTCAACAAAGTTGGTAGTAGAATCGATCACGCCGGGCACTAAGATTTTATCTTCAGGAATATCCGCTTCGGCAAACACTTCCCACTCATGTGCGTGCCTAGGATTGGAGGATTCAAACAAAAGGGCTTGCACATTCGCGCGCAGGGCGATCGGCAAAACCGTATCCATAGGCGCATCGCAATGATGAGGGCCTTCATAATTCCCCCAGCAAACGTGTAAGCGAACCTTTTCGGCGGCCACGTTTCGTAATGCGTGGTTCAGCATATCAACGTGCAGATTGGCTAGCCGTATGTACTCCTCTTCTGGCTTGTCTTTAAACATCATATGCCGGCCCAATCCTAGATCGGGCGAATCCAGCTGTAGGATGAAACCAGCCGCAACGATACCCTCATACTCGACACGCATCGCTTCCGCGAGCGCCTCCAGATAGGCCTCATGACTCGAGTAGTGTTTGTTCGGTTGAAACAACGCTATCACGCCCGGTGAGGCCGAGTTCATAAAACCCTCGGTTGGGCCATGAGCATCAACCGCTCTTCGGAAATTGCTGAGATCTTCGTTGAGCGGATCCAAGTCTTTAACTTCGATCGCCCCCACACAACAAGGACGGCGATAACTGGGAGTACCACCGCTGCTGGCCTGGCGCTTCAGAAAGCCGGGAAACTCTTCAAGATCAGCAGGGGGATTGCGATCGCTGTCTCCCGAGAAGCCGGTAATGCGGTCCTTGATATAGGTCGCGTAGCTAATCTTACTCATCTCGCCGTCGCTGACGACATCGACGCCGGTGTCCACCTGACGCGCGACTACCTCGTCCACGGCCGCTGCAATGGTCCTGGCCAGGACCGAAGGATCGAAATCCTGTTCGTTCTCTTTTGCAAATACGCCGTCGCTCACTGCCTTTGAGCGCGGAAGACTTCCGACGTGGGTAGTAAGAATGCGTTCACTGCTTATGTGCATAGTTGTAGTTCTCCTTATTTGCTATGCAGCCAAAATTCGAGTTCTCTGTTGACCACCGCGGGCTGTTCCATGGGCGATAGATGTCCGCATTCCGGCACCACAATTAAACGGGCCTTCACTATTTGCTCCGCCATATGCGCGTGGAGCTCTATCGGGCACAAGCTATCCTCTTCACCGCAAAGGACCAGCGTGGGACACTGGATGGACTCAAGAATACTCGTACTATCGCGCCGGTCTCGCAGAGCAAGCGATTGCGCAACAAAGGCCTCCTCGCCAAGGTCCAAGCCCATGGCAAGAACTTGATCAAGCAGTTTGGAGTTTGTTCGATGCGCGCGCGCCAGATAATTTGGTTTGAGCTCTTCCCGCAAAACGCGCGCCAAGCCTCCGGCCTGCACCTGCTCGATTTGCTGTTCGCGCAAAGCCCGTCGTGCGGGCGCCTCCGCCCGGTAGTTGGTATCGAGTAAGGCGAGACGAAGCACCCGTTCAGGCGCTTGGCGCATGATTTCAAAAGCAATGATGCCGCCCATAGAGAGACCCGCCAGAGAAAAATACCGAGGGAGTCGTCCTAGCAGATCCTTCGCAATCGACGCTACGGATGCGTAGCTCGCATAGATGGGACAGAGCACATCGGCGTGCCCTGCGAGCGCGTACCTTTGATGAGACCAAAGTCGCTGATCGCACATCATACCCGGTAGCAATACGACCGGACTGGGACTCGCAGCTTCAAGCAACCGCGCTTACCGGCGAACGGTTTTGCCAGGGCGGAGTACGCCGGAGAACATACGCTTTTCCGGCGGTAGACCCGGTTTATCGATGTGGTCCATCAGCATCGCTACCGCAGCATCGGCCATCCGTTCAACCGGCTGCTGAACCGTAGTTAAGTCGAAGCTCGCCCACTGGGCTGCGCGGACTCCGTCAAAGCCCACCACGGAAACTTCGTCGGGCACAGAAAAACCTCGATGACAACGAAGTTCGTCCAAGCACCCAAAGGCCATCATGTCGTTGGCGCAGATAATCGCATCGACCATGGTGGAGCGTTGATCGGCGATTTTTTGTACCGCCTTACGTCCCGACTCATAGCTGTAATCGCCATCAATCTCGACGATTTCATTAACACCCAATGCCTTCAAACGATCGATGGCACCCTGGGTTCTTTGCATACTCACGACGGAGTCGGCCGGCCCGCTCACGATCGCATAGGAGTTGTGCGATTGTGCTTCTACGAGCATGTTGACTAAAAATCGCTCTCCTTCAACCTGATCGCAGCAAACAGAGGAAACGGCTACGTCTTGATAGGCGCGGTTGTAGAACACAAGGGGAACATTTCGCTGTTCGAAGCGAGCGATTTGCTCAGCGGTGAGATGAGCGGCCGCCAATACCCCGTCAACCTGGTATTGGGCTACCTGCTCGATAGTCTTACCCACGTCACTTTCGTGATCGAGCGTAAACAAAAGCACGTGCACGCCCCGCTCAGTAAAGCGCGCACTCAGTTCGCTGAGAACCTCCGGATAGAAGTTCAGGTTCGAAACAACCACCGCGACCATGTTTGAGCGGCGCGTAATCAAACCGCGGGCGATGGCGTTTGGCTGATAGCCAAGTTCTTCGACGGCTCTCATTACTCGGTCGCGCATGCGCTTCGATACGCTCGCACCGGGTTTGAAGCAACGGGATACCGCTGATTGGGAAACACCCGCGTGCCTAGCTACATCGTACGAAGTAACGTGCCTCTTGGTCGTTGCAAAGTGTTGCTTGCGGCTGCTAACCGAACTGTCCGCCATAGCGTCGTACGCGAATATCCGCCTGCTCTTTATGACCCGCGAAACCTTCGACGGCGCAAAGTCGGGAACAGTATTCTCCGACCATTACCGAGGCCTGTTCGGTCACCCTCTGGTAAGTACAGGTTTTGATGAACTTACCGACCCATAAGCCGCCAGTATATCTCGCTGCCTTTTTGGTTGGCAGCGTGTGATTGGTGCCAATTACTTTGTCGCCGTAGGACACGTTGGTTTCAGGACCGAGGAACAGAGCACCGTAATTGGTCATGTTATCGAGGAAGTATTGAGGATCGCGCGTCATAACCTGAACGTGCTCCGACGCGATTTCATCGGCGACGGCTACCATTTCCTCGTAGCTGTCACAAAGAATTACCTGGCCGTAGTCTTTCCACGCAGCACCCGCGACCTCCGCCGTCGCTAGCGTCAGCAATTGACGATCTATCTCAGCCATCGTGGCCTCGGCGAGGGCTCGCGAGTTTGTGAGCAAAATAGCTGGCGAGTTGGGCCCGTGTTCCGCCTGCCCGAGCAGATCGGCCGCACACAATTCACCATCGACGGTGTCATCGGCAATCACCAGCGTTTCTGTAGGACCGGCGAAGAGATCAATGCCAACGCGACCAAACAACTGGCGCTTCGCCTCAGCGACAAAGGCGTTACCCGGGCCAACGATCATATCGACCGGCGCCATTGACTCGGTACCAATCGCCATCGCTCCTACCGCCTGCACACCACCTAAACAGTAAATTTCATCAGCGCCTGCGAGGTCCATTGCCACCACAATCGCCGGGCTTGGCTTACCATCAAAGGGGGGCGCGGCTGCGATAACTCGCTCTACTCCGGCAACTTTTGCGGTCACGACACTCATGTGCGCCGAAGCAACCAGCGGGTACTTCCCACCAGGCACGTAGCAGCCGACGCTGTTCATGGGAATGTGCTTATGCCCGAGCGTCACGCCCGGTAGGGTCTCCTGTTCTACATCCAGCATCGAGTCCCGCTGGATTTGCGCAAAGTTGCGCACTTGCGCCTGCGCGAATCGAATATCGTCTATGACCTGATCGTCCAATGCTGCGTAACAGGCATCGATATCCTCCTGCGTCAGACGAAACTGACTCGGGTTCCAATTATCGAATCGCTGTGAATACTCACGCGCCGCTTTGTCACCGCGAGTTTCTAAATCGAGAAGGATGCCCTCAACAATTTCACGGACTTTTGTATCGCGATCTTTAGCTTCTTCTGTCGATATGCCATCTTTGAGAAAAGTGGTGGCCATTGGTTATTGCCTCTTATTTGCCGCCGGTCGAGGGGATGCTAAGGAGTTTTGACTTCGAATGCAATTTTTGCGAGCTTGGCGTCCAAAAGCAAGATGTGGTCTGCTTAAATGATCATCCAGTCACGGCTTTTCATGTCCACGCAGATGGAGTGACTCGACTCTTTTTCCCAGACGCTATGGAACTTTAAATAAGCACAATCGAGGATCAATACGAGATGAGTGGCAGCTCTTCCTTAGACGGGTTTAAGCTTGAGGGTAGGATCGCACTGGTGACTGGCGCGGGGCGCGGTATCGGAAGAGCTTGCGCTCTGCAGCTGGCGAACGCCGGTGCAAGGGTCATTGGTGTCGCCCGCACGGCAAGTGACCTACAGGAACTCGCGACAACCCACCCCGCTATCGAGACCTGGCAATTCGATGTGACTGGTAACGAAATCCTGGCGCAAATAGAGTCCCTGGATCGCTTAGATGTATTGGTCAACAACGCTGGTACCAATCGCCCTCAGCCGTTCTTAGAAGTTGAACTGGAAGCGTTAGACGAGATGTTAGCGCTCAATCAGCGCAGTTTGTTTCGCACTGCACAAGCGGCCGCTCGCGTGATGGTTAAAAGTGGCTCGGGGTCTATCATCAACATCGGCTCTCAGATGGGCCATGTTGGCGCCGCTCACCGTAGCGTGTACTGCATGACTAAACATGGGGTCGAGGGCCTGACAAAGGCGATGGCCGTTGAACTAGCTCCAATGGGCGTGCGCGTAAACACCGTTGCACCAACATTTATTGAAACACCGCTCACACAGCCGATGCTCGAAGATCCAAAATTTTCCCAGTCTGTTCTAGCCAAGATTCCCATGGGAAGGCTGGGCAGTGTAGAAGACGTAGCGAATGCGGTACTTTTTTTAGCGTGCGACGCTTCCGGCCTAGTCACCGGTGATAGTCTAAAAGTAGATGGAGGCTGGACGGCGGTTTAGAGTCGTATCGATCTAGTGCCCGAATCGATACTGAAAAACCACGCTGAACTGGCTTTGAACGGAGCGTGCAGATTCTCCCAGTGTTTCTCGGTTCTCTGCGTAACTGCGGTTCCACAAGTACTCCGCACCCAATTCCCAATGAGGGTTGAGCTCTCGGCGCCACGCGACGGTAAAAGCGGTGCCATCGCTGTCATTGGGGTCTTCTTCTAGAAGATCGTCCTCGTCAACATCGTTCGTCTCAAGGCGAGCCGCTATTCGATTGGCACCGAAACGGTGGCTGAGCATCAGGTAGGCGCTTTGAAAGTCCGCACCGACAAGTGCATCACCCATGCAGGTTTGTCCGTATAAAAGTTGACTCAGTAGCTCCGTATTGGGAGTGAGAGGGTGAGAAACCGCAACCGAAAGAAACTGCGTATCCCATGCATACAAGCGCTGTGAGTTTATCGCCAAGGGATCAGCGTTATTGTCGTAGAGATAGACTCTCAAATCTGTCCCACCGGCTTTTCGCAAGTGACCGCCCAGGTAAAAGCCCGGGCGCCCGTCGATTTCGTGGAAGGGCTCTATCCAAGCTGGGCTATTGATTACCTCCGGATCGACGACCGCCGGAATTGGCGCGAACTGCAATCGGTCATGATGCAAGCTTTGCCTATCGTGGGTTGCGAAACCGCGCCAGCTGAGCGCGCTGGCAACAGGATCATTGCCCCAGTAGATAGCGCCGTTCAATTCCCAGCTCCACAAACTGCGTCGTGCGCGGCCAGGACTAAAAACCGCAAACTCAGCGCCCGCGGTGCGCAGTTCTTCTCCAATCCAGCTGTTAATCGCTGAGGGCGTGTAGCTGTACGAAGATAGCCAGCCTACGTCGGTGTTTTCCTTGGACATGCGAGGATAAAAGAACCCAGCTCGCGCTTTCACTCGGATCGGATCGGGCGAGAGCGGTTTCCAGTTTAAAAACGCTTGCGTGAAGCCGAGGTGCAAGTCTCCATCTGTATAGCCATTCACGGTGGCTTCGGCGGTAAACGCTGAGCCTAAGTCATGACTGATCCGCAAGGCGGTCTGTTGAAGACGCACGCCATCTTCATCGTAGCGAAGCAAACCGGAACCACTGTTTATAAAACTCTCTCGATCGCTGCCGACACCGGCGCCCGCCTGGATAATTCCATCAAGCTCCAACCCAGAACACGCAGCAGAAAACATCGCCCATACGATGAGACTCACTGGGTAGCGAGCCGGTGAAATGGTAGGCCGCGGAGCAAACATCAGGTGTGCACCAGAGCCGCTAAATTCACTTTAGGGAACGCTAGAGCCAGCGCGTGCTGAGCAATGTGATTGCCGATGAAGTTTAAGTGTGGATGAGGCTTAGCCGCTAGCATTCGCAACTCTAGACTGACTTTGCTGCTCAAGCAGCCAATCTTCGAATTGTTCAATGTTCTGCGGACGGCTTATGTAATAGCCCTGCGCGCGATCACACTCCATCTCGGCGAGAATCGACAGAGCTCCTTCGTCTTCGACGCCCTCGGCAACCGTCTCCAGGCCGAGGTTGCGCGCAAGCGAGACTAGAGTTTTCACCATAGCCCGATCTTCTGCGTTGTCCGCGAGCTTCTGAACAAAGGCCTTATCAATTTTCAGCTCATTAACAGGCATTCTCTTTAGTTGAGCCATCGATGAAAACCCGGTACCGAAATCGTCGATCGATAGTTTGACACCCATTTTCCTTAGATTTCCGAGGGCGAGTATGGCCGTGTCCGGATCACCCATTACGGCGCTCTCTGTAATCTCAAGCGTTAGAGTACCGGATGGCAGGGCAAGCTTCGATTGCAGCTCTCCGACGTAAGCGGGCAGGCTCAGGTCTGCAACGTCGACGGCCGATATATTGACCGCAAGTTCTAGATCAATGCCTTGAGCCCTCCAACTTGCCTGTTGCTCAAGGGCAGCCTTGATTGCCCATTGAGTGACGTGGCGAATCGCTCCGGTCTGCTCGGCCAGCGGTATGAACTCATCTGGGCGAATTAGTCCAAAACGGGGATGTTCCCAACGAATCAGGCACTCGGCGCATCCGACCTTTCCTGTAGTTAGCGACATCTTGGGCTGATACTGAAGATACAGCTGCCCCTCTGTAAGCGCCTCCTTAAGCTCAGACATTAAGCTCAAGCGCTGAACCGAATGTTGATCCAAGGAATCTTCATATACAGCGAATGAGTCATGACCGCGCTTGCAACTGTACATCGCGATATCGGCGCGCTGCAGCAGCAACTGCGCTTCCCGTCCGTGTTGCGGAGAAACGGTCAACCCAATGCTGGCATTTACATCTAAATGAAGACCGCCCAGGGCGAACGGGGACTCAAAGATATTGGCGATCTGAGCGCCCAGTACGCGCGGGTCCCGGCCTGCGAATCGCTGAGAAATGAACGCAAACTCGTCGCCGCCTATGCGAGCAAGAAAGTCACCCGGCTCCTTCCAAGACTTGAAGCGTTCCGCAATCATATTCAGCAGTAGATCACCGGTCGCGTGCCCGACCGTGTCGTTAATCTCTTTGAACTCATCAAGATCGAGTAGCGCTACTGTTATCTGCTTTTCCGGTTCTTCCCTCAGCACCCGGGTCAAACGAGACACAAACTGGTTTCTGTTGGGCAGCCCAGTCAGGGAATCAAAGTAGGCGAGTCGATTGATCTCCTCCTCGCGCTCACGAATCCCATCCTGCATATCCTCGATTGCGCGCGTAAGCACGCTTACCTCACGGGTGCCGCGACGGGGTAGGTCGCGAGCCTCTTCCCCGCGGCTGATCCGGTTGGCCGCCGCGACCAACTTATCGATTGGCTGGGTAATACTTCTCGTGATTCTCATCACCGCGACTGCGGATAGCATCACGGCCAGAAGCAGCACGATGATCAGGCGGAAAAGAAGTGATTGATAAGTAAGATACGCGCTGTCGAGAGACGTGCTAACCACAGTTTCTAGAACGGGTTGCCCGGCGAGTTGGTTGACGCCAATCGCGACCGCTTGGTCACCAAGCATGACTTCACTAGCGTCCACCGCTGCGCTGCTGAGCGCCGAGGCGAGCTCGTTGGAGGCTCCTACACCGAGTGTGCTACCCCAAACCGACGGAGAAGCGCCGACTTCGACCAGACTGACTTGCATCCCCGTCAACGCGACCAGCTTTTCATCGATCAGGTTATCGCTAAGCTGCCCCATAAGTATCCAGGCATTTACTTTTGGAGAATTCTGGACGTAGCGAAGTGGCGCCGCTTTCAGTAAGTAGTGCCGATCAAGGAAGTCCGCCCAGCTCAGCCCTGGTTTTGAATAGGCCTCGGGATCGTAGGTAAAATCGCTTATCGAGATGGAGCTCGTTAATATGGAACCCCGCCCGTCGAGTACGATGTACATATCTGCACCGAGACGCTGGCGATAGTTTTCCATGGCCACTACAAGAGATGCGGGGTCGTCCTGTCCAGAAGACACCAGCTGTTTGACGCTGAAGTTCCCGCTCAAATCATCTAAGCCATCACGAAGTAGTGTCGCTCGTGTTTCAAGTCGATCTGCAACGACCCGCGATGCCGCCAAGTGATGAGCGTCGAGCTGGGATTTAGAATGCTGATAAGCGGCCTCTTGTGTCAGATAGAGGGTCAGCAACGCAACCAATACGATCGCCGCGAGAAACAGCAGCATGATGCGCGCACGCAGGGAGTTACCGCTAAATAGCGATCTCACGCCGATGGTCTTGTTAATGCTCCACTCGCTAGTCATAGTCTCCGCCGGTGAATTCTTCCTGTTCATAACGGCGAAGTAGGCTTCGGCTCAAAGTAACGGTCACCTCGTACTGTCCACTCGCGAGTTGAAGACTCCTTTCGCTCTCGGAGCCACGGATTCGTGGATGCCACCAACTCAAGCGGTATTCACCCTCAGGCGCTTCAAGCAGCGCCCGCCCGGTTTCATCACTACGTGTAAAGAACGGAGTATCCACTACATAGATGTACCCCAACATCCAGTCGTGCACGTTGCAGCCTAGTTCGACCTCTCCGGCCCGCTCAAAGACTAGTGCCTCTGGACTAGCATCGTTATAGAGCTTGATCTCAAAGGTCTTTGCTTGCGAGAACGAGTAGACGTGATGTTTGATTGAGTCGGAGTTTGGAAAACTTACTTCGGCGCCTCGCTGGACCACGAGAATGTGCGGCGCGAATTGTCGATTGATCTGATCCATTGTTCCCGGTTGGGCGGGCATCGGCGCGTCGATAGCAGCCTGACTTCCCACCGGTTCTAAGGCTACTACCGCCCCCGCCATCGGCTCACCATTCTTTTGAAGGAGCTGAATCTCGAAAGCTTCCGCGGCGACATATTGGCTAGCTAGCGCTAGGAAGATCGTCGCGAGACGGCGAATCCGGGAGGACTTCGCGGCAAACGCATCGGTTAACGCCGGCCCCCTGGCAAATCGCGTAGCTACGAATCGCACACTCTTAGCTTGCTTGTTTCCACGAACTTTTGAACTCGCTTGTAAGCTAGCTTTTTTGGACCTGCGGGCAACTAATTCGTTGAAAAACATCGCTGCTGGCTTCGAATTTCTGTATGTCGAGGCTTAGAGGATTAAGGTAACCCATTAGTTCATCGCGTGACTGTGTTTTGTGTCTCATTTCCTATTGTTCGATCTTTACCCGATTAATGCCCAAATTGGTCGTAAGAAGAGCCGGCAGCGCGACGCGTAGCTTCACGGATTAACCGGTGCGCTCATCCACTTGCCCAATCCATCTAACTTGGACACCCAACGCGTTTGCGGTTGACCACGCAAGTGCAAGTGATCAACCGCAGAGACGGATAGGTAGAGTCCCAGGAATACCACTGGGGGTGAATCACTGACGTGCTCGAGGCTCCGTTCAGCAATCGAGTTTTCCTCGTCCAGCGGAAGTCTTGGTTCCGGCCAATAGAACTGCGACTTTGCAGCGTCTGATAGCGATGACCACAGGGCTCGCCTCGCGGGCTGGTCTTCGCTTTCGGCTCCAATAAGGGTGAGCCGTCCCGCTAAGCGAAATTGCTCTCGCGTGTGGGTGAAATACCAGCACACCTCACCCTGATCACTGGTGGAGATCTCGGCGACTTTCTGACTCCTA
>JBCBZV010000249.1:0-3217 GCA_039815155.1 Pseudomonadota bacterium | reverse complement strand
TGCGAAGCCGAGGCGTGAGCGCTCACATGAGCAGCAACAAAGCGATCCAGAAATAGCGAGACGGCGTCGGGAATTGGCAGAGGAACCGAAGCCACACCTAAAGTCGCACACAGACGCCGCAAGTCGCGAAAGCGCGCTCGAGAAGCCAAATCAGCACCAGGATTGCCAACACCGAAGACATGAGAAACGAGCAAGCCATGGCTAAGCGCTAACTGGAACTCATGAAGGTCTCGAAGACACATATGCGCGCGTTGCATATCTGAAGCTTCGAGCTCGACGTTCCGCCGCTAGCTGCGGCACCGCTGAGCATCGACCGCGCAGGTCTGGCTCCGGCTGGCTACGTTCATTTACGAAGCTTTACCTCGTCGGCAATTGACGAATTGGAGGCAGCCTTCAAAACGCTCAGCGATGAGGGCGTCACCGACTTTGTTGTGGACCTGCGCTATAACAGCGGCGGTCTCGTCGAGGTCGCCGAGCGCTTTCTTGATTTACTCGGTGGCGCTGTCGCAGAGCGACAGATCGCCTATCGCTTGAGCTACAACGAAAAAAGGGCATCGGAAAACTTCGACTACCTGTTCAATGACCGGCCCGCCTCCGTCGTGCCATTGCGCATTGCCTTTCTTACCAGTGAAGCAACCGCCTCCGCCAGCGAACTGCTCATCAACAGCCTCGCTCCCTTTGTAGAGATCGCTTTGATTGGCAGCGATACCTCGGGTAAAGCCGTTGGTCAAAACGCTTTCGATCAGAACGGCTGTAATACACGCTTGCGCTTGGTTGCATTCGAGACGGTAAACGGCGAAGGACAGGGAGAGTTCTACACGGGCTTGGTGGATACCGGTCGTTTCACTTTATGCGCCGTTGAAGACAACTTTCGCGGCGTTTTTGGCAGTGCAGAAGAAAACCTCACTGCAGGGGCGCTGGCTTGGCTTGGTGAAGGTGCATGCCCAGTCTCTCCCGTGACGAGTAGGACCGCCAGTACAACAACCGATAGAGGCTTCCGTAGGAACTCACCGTCCATTGCGGGACGAGATATGGCAGACCGAAGATCGTCCTGGGTACAGTAGGGTCGCAGATTCAAGGATGATCGGCTTCATTTGCCTTACTCAAGGTGTACGCTTTTCGACTGATCCAAAGCGGACCACAGGCAAGACGAGTTCGAGAACGATGAAGGCGTAGAGTGAAGCACTTCAATCCGCCGATCGACCTAATGCCATGAGATCAATAGTTGCTGTACGTTTGGGTGTCTTGGTCACGCTGGTGTCCCACCTATTCGCAATGTACTTAAGCGGTGCGGATGCCTCCTCCACGCCCATTAGCCAACTCAGTCGCGGCACGACCGGCTGGATACATACCTTAGGGCTGCTCTCGCTAGCCTTGGCTTGGGCTGTGTTAGTCCCAAAACTCTGGATCGGGAACAGTAGAACGAGCTGGCGAAGCGGCAGCTTTCTTCTGGCCATCAGCGTCCCTACGCTGTTGTACGTGGCTTACTATTTCGCTAGCGCCAGTGACGCGCAGCTTTTCGGACCCAATGCCAACGACCCGCTATCGGTGCTTGCGTCTGTCATCGGCGTCGCCATGGCAGCATTGCTACCAGGTCTTCGCGATAGAGGCCTTGCCTTGGCACGACTGAATCTCCTGGTTCTCCTGGTATGGATCGGACTCGTGCCCGTTATTCCGTTGGTTGAGCCAAGCTGGCTGGGCGCTTATGAGCGTGTCGTAGGCTCTTTACTGCTATTTTGGACTTTCTTGCTGAGCTTTAGTCTCGATGATGGCCCTACAAAGGCATCGCGCCAATGAGTGCTCGCAGAACAAGAGAAAAGTATCTAGGCATGCGCCCAGGGGATCTCAATGGGAAGCCCTATGCGCCCTTCTGGAAGCCGGATATGGCGCCTATGCCGGAAGAAGTACTCGACGCACTAGCGCGCGGCGAGGAGGCAAGTGAGTTAGCTCTTTCTCTTGGAGATGCGGACAGACTACTAGAACCCGGATATCTCAGTCTGGAAAATGGGTACGCCCGTTTACCCAACGGCCAGCGCTATGTCGCGGTACGAACGGAGTTCCCAAACTCCACTGGTGCAATGTTCGAATGGTGGATGGGTTGGCATTACATGGAGGATCAGCGCTACAAGCTCTGGCACCCGCGGGCTCATATCGCCAACGGCACGCTCGAGATGCGCGGTGACGATGCACAGGCGTCGAACAGAGAAAAGTACATGACGACCCATTACGTGACCGAATACATCGGCGCACGGCGAGGGGACATCTGCATCAGCTTTTGCGATCCGCGGGTACTCTTTGGAGCAAACGCAGACTTATGCGGCGGTGGAACCTCGGCGCTTGTCTGTGGGCGTGTGGCTTTGCAAAAGGTTCCGATCAGCTTCGGTTGGCTTGTTCATCAGCTTCGTGAGACTTCCTATGGCTGTGAAATGCGCAGCCGCTTTTGGCTAGGCCAGGCAATGGTTACCGGTAGCCGGGAGCAAGATCCTCGCAATTGGTTGCTGCGGACTCGTCTCTTTGAACGACTCACCATGCCCGCTACGCTCGGGCGCGACATGCTGACGCACTGCGCGATGGAGATGAATCACTTAGCGAGCTTCTTACCAGAGCTCTATGCGCTTTACCACGGAGATAAACTCAGCAAAGCGACCTAGCAAATGAAACGCATCGCCCACTAGCGCGCGAAAGCGACTATTGCACGGGACCCACTTGTGCTGCCAAACCTCCAATCTCGAAGCCTTGCAGATTGTAGAACACAGCCGATTCTAAGCTTCCAACAAAGTAGTTTGTCGGATTCGGTGACTGATCGATCAGAGCCGACACGAGCGCTACATCGAAAGCATCCAATTCGCTCGCTTCTATGCCCTCGGGCGCGGTCATTACGACATTCATGACGGTACCGGCGCCCGGTGTTTCATTGATCCAGCGCTGAAAACTAACATCTCGCCGCCCTGGCATCTTAATGCCGTCGATGGCGCGCAGCGGACCAAAAACCGAATTGACCGAGTTGCCGCTGACACGAAAACGATACTGCACTGCACCCAACCGTGCGCCCCCAGTGCTTCCGCTGATCCGTACGCGTGCCTGACTGGGCGGTCGCAGCCAACCGAGCTTTTCTGCGGTGTTTTCCGCACCGGTGAGAGGATGAGGAGAACCCGTGCCTTCAAGAATCGTGGTAGAGACTTCCATCGGCTCGATGAACTTTGCGGACGTTAGGCGA
>JBCBZV010000047.1:0-28939 GCA_039815155.1 Pseudomonadota bacterium | reverse complement strand
GTTTATGCTTGTACTGGTTGCCAATGGCATATTCGAAACATAACAAGGCCAGGCACTTAAGCGCGCTACGCGCGCCGGACGTCAAACCTGCGGTTTGCCGCCCGTGCTGGCGGCGTTATGTTTCTCTAGAGGTTTGTGGTTGATGGAGAATCTCGGGCTTCTGCTGATGGGGGTGGGTTGGTTTTGGTCGATCCTCACTGGTGTAAAAATTTCCATCCTTTGCGCTGTACTGAGTTTCGCATTTCCTCCAGTAGCTCAGTTGGTCTACGCAGTATATGAACCGCCTATGCGTCCTTCACTAATAGTTATGGGTGCTGGGTTGTTTATGCTTGTACTGGTTGCCAATGGCATATTCGAAACATAACAAGGCCAGGCACTTAAGCGCGCTACGCGCGCCGGACGTCAAACCTGCGGTTTGCCGCCCGTGCTGGCGGCGTTAGGTGGACTAATTGGACCAGGTCATGGAGTCCGCCTTCGTTAGCGCCGGTCACGTCGTGCAGACTTTGGGTGTCTGGCCTGCGACTTTTTTATCAATTGTAGCGCCGCTTATGCTGGCTTGGTTTCTTACAACGCGGTATGTCGAGAGCCACCGGGTCCGCGCGATTGTGTGGGCCTGTTCTTCAACGGTGTCAGCTACTTTCTTGGGCCTATTCGGGATTACAGCAATCATGCTGGGGCAATGGGGATAGGTTGATGTCACATTCCCATTTTGTTGCCAGTCGCCCACCTAACCAGGTGTGGCTGGCGCTTCGCTGGGACGTCAAAACCGCTACGCGGTTTCGCCGCCCCAGCACACGGCGTTAAGTGGCTAGCCTCGGATGCAATCGAAACATATTGAACGTTACTTTCCCGATCTGGCGGCCCTGTCTCTATCGGAACGTGAGGAGATTTTCGACCTCGCTCGCCACGAAGCAATGGTGGTAGGAAAGCAGGCAGGAAAATGGACAGTGTTTAGCGTTGCTTTGGGGCTCGCGTTTGCCACATCGCTTCTTATTTGTATCGTTGTAGCGCACACATTTTTTAACGTTTCCGGGGTATGGTTTGGTCCAGTGTGTGGAGTGCTACTGGGTCCGCTTTTCCAAGGTGCACTTAGGCGACGCTACGCTAACCTCCTACGACCAGGGATTGAACGGCGGCTAAATGCTAAAGCCACTTAACAAGTTAAGGCAGTTCGCTCCCTTCGGTCGCCGGACGTCCAAACCGCTACGCGTTTTGGCCGCCCGCTGCTTAAAGCGTTAAGTTTCGAGGCATGGCTACCGACTTCGCAGTTGCATATTTTTTCTATCCAGTACTGATCTGCGTGGCTTTGCTCAGCATATTTGCCTGGAAGCTCAAGCCGACCGAACCAGGATTAGGCTTTGCTGGAGTGGGGGGAAAACGAATCATGCGTGGGTATCTGGGCGTAGTACTCGCGACACTCGTTTACTCGTACTTTCTCACCGTCATGACCGGATTCAGCAAGGTTGAACTCGGCCATATTGAGCAGGAGGAATTGGTTGCGTGGGTGCCTCCATGGGGCATCTATATGTTTGTTCTGCTTACACCGTTCGTGCTTTTCTTTCTAACCGCGGTTGGTTTGCCTCTACTGGCGCTACTCTCCAGGTATCGGCTCACCTCCATAGCGGGCTCAATTGGCATAGCGATGGTGCTTCCATTCGTTTACGCCCTGTATACCTTGGTGAATCCATATAACAATTGGTGTGCTTCTCGCCTGAACACATGTGTTTCCCAAGCATTTTTCTCATGCGCTTGGCCGGCAATCCTGATGGCAGCCTGCTTTGCCATTTTTGCGGGTTTGCCTAAATGGCGTTCCGAGGCAGCGAATGAAACTTAACAAGTCAAGGCTGCAAGGCCGCTTCGCGCCGGGACGGCCTACCGGCCGCCCCAGCTTGAGGCGTTGAAGGTGTAGGAAAACTCTTTATTTAAAGTGTATTTTGCTAGAGTGACCTGACATTCGTGGAGGTCTTCGCATGCCGAATTTCAAGCCCTACGACTATGCGCAGAGCGCGATGGTTGTAGTGAACTTCGAGGAACAACTGCAGCCAGGTACCTTCGAGTTCACGCTCCACCGTCTGATAGACGAGCACATCGATCTCACCGCCTTTCATGAACGCTATGCCAACGACGGTGGCGGTCGCTCCGCCTACGACCCGGCGATTCTTCTCAAGATCATTCTCCTGGCCTATTCCAAAGGCATTACCTCCAGCCGTGAGATTCAGTGGCAGTGCGAGCACAACATCATCTTCAAAGCCCTGTCCTGCGATACGGTCCCGCACTTTACGTCGATTGCGAGCTTTATCAGTGGCTATCCGGAGGCGATTGAGTCGGTGTTTGAGCAGGTATTACTGGTGTGCAGTGAACAAGGTTTGCTGGGCAACGAGCTGTTCGCTATCGATGGCTGCAAGATGCCGTCGAATGCATCCAAGGAGCACTCTGGGACCTTTAAGGATCTGGAGGACAAACAGCGCAAGATCCGCAAGCAGATCCGCTACTGCCTGAACGAGCATAAAAAGCTCGACGGTCGCCGGCCCCGGGAGAAGGAGCGCAAACAACAACTGGAACAGTCGATGGATACGCTGGAGACACACTTCAATCGGATCAACGACTTCCTAAAGACGGCCCGCCCACGGATGGGAAAGGGTAAAGAGCGCAAGGAAGTGAAGAGCAACATGACGGACAACGAATCGGCCAAGATGACGACGAGCAAGGGCACGATTCAGGGCTACAACGGCATCGCGGCAGTGGATCAGAAGCATCAAGTGATTGTAGAAGCGCAGGCCTTTGGAGAAAGCCAGGAGCATCACACACTGGTCCCGATGCTGGACGGTATTGAGGATCGGTATCGGCGCATTGGAGCCCATAAGGCGATTCTCTCCACGTCTGCCATCGTGACCGCGGATACGGGCTTTGCCCGAGAGGACAATAACCAGTACCTCAAAGATAAGGGCATTAATGGCTACATTCCCGACAACCAGTTTCGCTCGCGAGACCCGCGGTTCAAAGACCAGAAGGGCAAGTACGGTAAGCGCCACCGGGAGACGGTGAAGGGCGTGAAGGCGGTGATTCCGGCGAGCGAGTTCGCCATCGACGTTAAGAAGAAGACGTGCCTCTGCCCCGAGGGTAAGTCGATGTGGCTGATGAGCGACAAGCGAGTGAACGCCGGTCGGAACAAACAGATGTACGAGGGCAAGCTCACTGATTGTCGAAGGTGCCACCGTAAAGAAGAGTGCATGCGCAACCCAGAGAGTGCGTCTACACGGGAAGGGCATGGTCGGATTGTATCGATCACCTACCGGACAGGCCGCACGGCGACGGACTGGATGCGTCGGCGCGTGGACAGCCGTGAGGGTAAGGCGATTTACGGTCAGCGGATGGCGGTGGTTGAACCGGTGTTTGGGAACATTGGGAGCAATAAGGGGCTCAGGCGGTTCTCGCTCCGGGGCCGAGAGAAGGTCCAGGGACAATGGCGATTATATTGTTTGGTGCACAACATCGAGAAGGTGATGCGTTACGGCACGTTAGGGACTTAATCAGAGGGTTGTACAAAGAGAAGGTGCTCAACTGCAGATAATGGGTGATATGTTAAACGCGATGAGCAGGAAGTGAGCAGAGTTAAGAGATCACTATGTGGATAACTCGAACATGCTAAAAACTGTTTTTATACAGGCTCGTTATATGCCTGTAATTGCGAAGTCCAGTGCGCTAACTATTTCTTCTCTTAGATGGCTTAACGACCCGATGGGCTCCTGTAGAACTTTTGCTGGAACGGATGCAATTTGCGGTATCAGAATCAGTAGTTCTTGCCCCTCATACTCAACTGCCGGAGTAAGCTTCTTAAGTTGCTCGCTCTTAAAGTCTTTCTTGAGTCCTAGTGGTACTACAATTCGTGTGGCGATATCCGAGAGAACGTCGCTTTGAATATCCAAAATGTAAGGGTAGGCCTTGCGCGTATGCTTGCTAGGGTTGGCATATACGTCGAACTGCTGCATCAAAACTCCCGGTACTCAGCGCCAAAGCAGCCATTGCTTTCTACAAAATCGTTGTATGCCCTGATCGCTTTCCGGTTCTCTTCACTCCAATTTTCAGCGCTCGCCTGGGCAAGCTTAGCTTGCAATGCCTGCTCCAGTGTCGCCGAGAGGTTAATGTCGAGCGCCCTCGATTTTTTTAGTAAATCGCTATTTACACTAAGATTTGTTGCTTTCTTAGGTGCATCCGTATCAAACAAAGCTTCCATAAAAATGCCTCCAGAAAAGGCGCCTAAAAAATATGCGCATCACTGTGCGTATGGTAAAGCATATAACAAGTCAAAGCACGCGGACGCAGCAAAGCTGCGCCGGTGTTCAAAGCGTTACACGTCTAAGGGCGTCATATGATCGTGGTTTACGGGATAAAGGAGCGTTTAAATCCGATAAAGGCGAGAGTATCGGATGTGATACACCAATGTATGCAATCCGAATTGGGTATGCCTGAAGACAAGCGATCGCACAGATTCGTACCTCTCGACAAAGAAGACTTCTACTATCCGGGAGGGCGCAGCGACGCATACACAATCATCGAGATAAACATGATGGCCGGGCGTAAAGTTGAGACTCAGAAGGCCTTGATCAGAGCTATCTTCCACGAGCTTGAGAAGCAGGTCTCCCTGTCACCAATAGACGTGGAAGTTACCATCAAAGAACAGGAGCCCCATCAATGGGGTTTTAGGGGCATGACTGGCGATGAAGCCCAAGACCTCAAGTACAAAATCGACGTGTAACAAGTCAAGGCTGCAAGGGCGCTTCGCGCCGGGACGTCGTAACCGCTGCTTGACCCTCTACCACTTTAGTTGACACCCCATTCGCGAACTGTTTCTTTCCCACCACCCCGCTTCCGCTCACTAAAACGGCAATAGCCTTGAAGAAAATCGCGATTATCGGAAACTCCGCATCCGGCAAATCTACTCTTGCAAAGCGATTGGCTAGCACGCGGGAGCTGGCGCATCTCGATTTGGATACGCTTGCGTGGAAACCTAGCGTACCGCCTGAAAGGAGGTTGCTGGAGGATTCGATGCAAGACATTTCCTATTTTCTGGATCGTAACTCGGGCTGGGTGATCGAGGGTTGCTACTCGGACTTAATTGAGCTGGTGCTTGCCGATGCGACGGAGTTGATATTTTTAGACCTTCCAGTTCATGCTTGCATTGAAAACGCAAAGCGGCGGCCTTGGGAGGCCCATAAGTATGAATCCAAAGCGGCACAAGATGAGAATCTAGCTATGCTGATCGACTGGATTCGTCAGTACGAAGAGCGCAGCGATACGTTTTCTAGGGCAGCCCATAAGGCTTTGTATGAAAAATTTCCGGGGCAAAAAACCGTCATCACGAGCAATCAATGATTTGGCGTAGAAGCTGATATGGGGGGTTATTGATGCTGGAACGGCTATTTGTCTATGGCACTTTGGCGCCGGGAAGACGGAATCACTTTATGCTCGAAGACATTTCAGGGAGCTGGCAGCCTGCTGCACTCCAGGGTGTATTGATGAACGAGGGCTGGGGTGCCCTTCATGATTGCCCTGGGGTTGTTCCTGACGAAACGGCTGGATTTGTTGAGGGCCAACTTTTTTCCTCGGAAGAGCTTGGCGCTCATTGGCAAGCACTGGACGACTTTGAGGGCGAGGACTACACCCGCGAAGTTGTGATGGTAAGAATCCAAGACGGCAGTTCTGTAGAAGCAAATGTCTACGCGGTGCGAGTTCGAATTTGAGTGATCGACTAATTGCAAAGGAATTGGAAAAGCTTTGCCGATTCTTCTGTGGACGTTCTCTTTGCTTCGCGAGTGCAGAGAATGGCCTTGCATGGGATAGGAGTTACAGTGCATAGAGGTAGCCAATGCAGGTGTGGGTAGATGCAGACGCTTGTCCAGTAGTGATCAAAGAGATTTTATTTCGCGCGGCTGTTCGAACCGAGATACCACTCACCCTAATTGCTAACCACACTATGCGCATACCCAGTTCGCCGTGGATTCATTTTCGGCAAGTACCCTCCGGGTTCGATGTGGCCGACAATGAAATCGTGCAGCGTGCGAACGAAGGCGATCTGATCATTACTAGTGACGTGCCTTTAGCCGCAGAGGTCATCGCAAAAGGTGCCCAGGTGCTTAGTCCACGCGGCGAACGCCTAACAAAGGACAATATCGGGCCGCGCCTTAATATGAGGGACTTTATGGACAGCATGCGCTCGAGCGGCGTTGTTACCGGTGGACCGCCTGCATTGAATCAGAGCGACAAAAAAGCCTTTGCGGGGGAGTTGGATAAACTGCTCGCTCGGGCAAAAAGCAGTCGCTGAGCTACTGCGCCAGCCTATGTGTAGGTTCCTATGCCACTGGCATATTTTGGTGAAGCGCCTAGCCGGGTGACACAGCAATGTTAGCGAGGGCTGTCAGAAAAAAGTGCTTGCGAAGTATTCTCCTCCTACACGGTTTTTCGGATCCTTGGCAAATCGCCACGTCATCTACCGCATAAATTCAAGACTCAAAAAGATACCGGTCTCCGTGGTACAACTCGTCCTCCAAAATTCTTGTAACTAGGTTACGGCTTCTCGATGTTGGTATTCGATTTAGACGGAACTCTTAGCGACCCAGGTGAGGGTATCTGCCGGTGTGTCAATCACGCACTGAGTCTGCACGGGGAGACTGAGGCAGATCATGCGCAGATCAAGGCGCTGATTGGCGGGCAACTCGACGAAATTTTTAAAGCGCTCGTGCCCGAGGAGCGCGCCGTGAACATGGAAAAACTGATTTCAGACTACCGAGGCCGAATGAAGTCCGTTGGTTATGCAGAGAACGAACTCTATGGCGGCATGGCAACTCTTCTTGAAAAACTGCGTGAAGAGTCTGTGCCTATGGGTGTTTGCACATCAAAACGTAAGGACATAGCAGAACAGGTACTCGCATACCTTAAGATCGAACATTGCTTTCAGTTTGTAAGCGGTGGAGACGTCGGAATTCATAAGGGATCACAGCTAGCGAAGTTATTGCAGGAGCAGCGAATCGATGGGCGAGCCGTAATGGTCGGTGATCGTTCGATGGACGTTTTAGCGGCGAAGGAGAACAAACTTTGCGCTATTGGGGTGACTTGGGGTTTCGGGTCGAGGTCGGAGCTTGCCGACGCCGGAGCGGACTTCGTGGTGGCAGCGGTAGACGATATCGAGCGTGCTTACGGTGAGGCTCAAGATTCGTGGGCGGCTTCACGTCAGGACTGTTCTCACTAGGCTCTTTTGGTGAAGGCGCTTTTGTATAAAAAGTACGGCCCGCCGGAGGTGCTCTACCTCGCAGAGGTGGCGAAGCCGCATGCAAAAGCGGATGAAATCCTCGTCCGTGTGCGCGCGGTTGAAGCCACAAAATCGGATTGCGAAATGCGCCGCTTTCGCTTTGCGGTCAACTGGTTCTGGTTACCGCTTCGTCTCGCGGCGGGCTTGTTGCGCCCTCGTCGCCAGATACTCGGTGGTTACTTCTCTGGAGAGGTTGTCGCCTTAGGGGAACAGGTAAAGGGCTTCCAAGTCGGCGACGCCGTTTATGGATGCACCGGACTTAAGTTTGGCGCTTACGCTGAGTTCCTTACGCTGTCGCAGCGCTCAACTCTCGTTCCAAAGCCATCGCGGATGAGCTACGCGCAAGCGAGTGCGGTACCTCTAGGTGGACTTAACGCGTATCACTTTATTGAACTAGCCGCCCTGCAGTCGGGCGAGTCGATTCTGATCAATGGGGCGGCGGGCAGTATCGGTGCTCACGCTATTCAAATTGCGAAGGCCAAGGGCGCTCGAGTAGTCGCAGTTGATGCTATGCATAAGCGGGACTTTGTGATGGCCCTAGGTGCCGACGAGTTTGTCGACTACCAGAGCCAAAGTCTCAACTCTCTGTCTGATACCTTCGACGTAGTGTTCGATATGGTCCCGGGCAGCTCCTACGGAGCACTACTGCGACTTTTGACATCTTCCGGTCGCTACTTCTGTGGAAACCCCAGGCTTATAACAATGCTTCGTTGCACCTTGACCAATCTCTTTTCGAAACGCTCGGCCAGTTTCGCCTTTGCAAGAGAAACGCGTGCGGAACTGCGTGCACTGACAGAACTGATTGAAGGTGGATTGGTAAACCCCATCGTCGAACGGGTTTACGCGATGGAAGATGCCGCTATTGCCCACAGTCGAGTTGAAGCAGAGGAACGAGTAGGCGCGCTGGTGCTCAGCTTCGACCCGGCGAGTGCTAATGAACTCTGAGTATTGTCTTCACGAACACTGAGCTGGTAACTGAGAGAGGTCTTGAACGATGGCAAAGCAATTTGAACAGCTGACCGAAGAGCATCAAGCCTTTATCCAAGAGCAATCGATTTTCTTTGTCGCGACTGCGGATAAGGAAGGCTACGTCAACTTATCACCAAAAGGTATGGACAGTTTGCGCATCGTCGACGAGCGACGGGTTGATTGGCTGAACTTAACCGGCAGCGGTAACGAGAGCGCGGCGCATGTTCGTCAAAACAGTCGAATGACGATTATGTTTTGTTCCTTTGGAGAAAAGCCGCTCATCCTTCGTCTCTACGGGCAAGCGAAGGTCATTCATGAGGCAGATCGCGAATGGGCCGAAGCGACCGTAAACTTCCCCCACTTCACCGGCGCGCGGCAGGTGTTTCAAGTTGCTTTGGATATGGTTCAAACGTCCTGTGGTTATTCAGTACCCAAATTTCAGCTGGTCGAGGATAGAGACACGCTTACGGACTGGGCCAATAGTAATGGTCGCGATGGGATCCGAAAGTACTGGGCCAAGAAAAACCAGCTTAGCTTGGATGGTCGGGAAACGGGAATTGCCGCAAGCCTTGGAGCTTTCAGCGACTTCCCTTCGAACCCCGCAGATCCGGAAGCGACGAACATCCCCAGATGAGTAGACAACTCATCAGCAGCGGCTCCCCCTTCGAGCGAGAGATTGCTTACTCGCGCGCTGTAATCGACGGCGATTATGTATTTGTTTCGGGAACGACTGGTTATGATTACCAGGCAATGGCCATCGCAGATCGCGTTGAGGATCAGGCCGAGCAGTGCTTTCGCAACATTGCTGGCGCACTCAAGCAAGCCGGTTGCTCAATGAACAAAGTGGTGCGGGTGCGCTACATCGTACCCAAGCGGGAATACTTCGAGCCCTGCTGGCCCGTTATTAGGAAGTATCTTGGAGAGGTGAAACCTGCGGCAACCATGTTCATTGCCGATCTAATGGACCCAGCAATGAAACTCGAAATAGAGGTGACCGCCCGTCTATCTAACGCCTAAAGATTATGCCTACTACCCATGCCCACAACGCAGACATTGAACCGCTCGCTAGATCCGATGCGCCGGCCCAAGCAAACAATCTTGTATAGACGATTAGGCGTTGACTAAGCCAACAGACAATACGCTCTATATCACCGGTGCCGGCGTGAGCGCAGAGAGTGGTATTCCGACCTTTCGGGGTGAAGATGGGTTTTGGACGATTGGCAGCGAGAACTACACGCCGCAGGAAATGGCCACCCGAGCTATGTACTTGCACAAACCCGGGGAGTTTCTTCGCTGGTACTACCATCGTTTCGCGACCTACCGAGATCACGGTCCCAATCCTGTGCACCATTGGCTCGCAGATAAGAACCTCATTACTCAGAACATCGATGGTTTAGACGGAAAGGCTGGTAACCGGGATTACATAGCTATCCACGGACGCATCGATCAGATGACCGTGTTTCATCAGCAGGAACGCGCTGCGGAGATCGAGCGGCTGCAAACACCCTGGGATAGGATCGACGAAAACGAGCTAGACGCCTCACTTTTTGAACTCTTCAACATTCAGGGTAGGCCTGAACTGGACGTGTCTCTTAAACCCTACGTACTGCTATTTGATGAATACTACACGGAGCTTTACCGGATAGAAGAGGCCCAGCAGCGCATGCTGCAAGCGGAGCGCATGGTTTTCATGGGTACTTCGTTCAGCGTGAACATTACGCAGATGGCCCTGCAGGTCGCGCTCAGTCATCGCTTACCTATTGAGATCGTTGACCCTAACCCGGTTGATGTAGGTTACTCGGGCGCGACTTATCACAAGCTGCGAGCAATGGAGTACATCGAGAAACACTAGCAGCGATGTCGCCACTAGCTACGGCGGGTTCTATGATAAGCGATCGCCGATGAATACAACCGCTGCGGCGGGGAGCGAGTGAGATGGTAGACGCAGCCGATGACGGAAGGAAAAGCGCAAAAAATAGTGCGGTGGTAATTGCGCAAGCCACTTCTGAGCACCTGCCCGAAGTAGCCCGACTTTTCGATCTTTATCGACAGTTCTACGAGTGTGAGGCTGATCTGGGGCTGGCTCGCCGCTTCATTGAAGAACGAATGATGGCGGGAGAGTCCAGCATTTTTGTTGCTGAGGTGGGTTCGGTTGGGAAACTTGCAGGATTTGTTCAGCTCTACTCTTCCTTCTGTTCCGTTGAAGCGATCAAGATCATGATCTTGTACGATCTCTACGTCGATGATGCCTTTCGAAGTCAAGGCATCGGGGAGCGTTTGATGAATCGAGCTGCCGCTCATGCCCGGGAGCAAGGCGCCGGGCGCATCGACCTGCTGACCGCTCACTCCAACTTGGTTGGCCAGCGCCTCTACGAACGCTTGGGCTACGAGAAGACTAACGAAGACTTTTATGCTTACTCCCTTTACGCAGATAAATCGGTCAGATGACTGTACTTAGCGCAGTAGAGATCAAGGCTTTCGTGCCGGCTAGGAATTTTGAGCTTTCGAAAGCCTTCTATTCCGACATGGGCTTCACGCTCGCGTCCGATCATGAGGGCATCGCCTATTTTCATCTGGGCGCTACGAGTTTCTTACTGCAGAACTTTTATCGAGAAGAACATGCGTCAAACTTTATGATGCATCTGCTCGTAGAAGATGTGGATGGCTGGCACAGATGCCTGGTCGACAGCAAGCTTGCGGATAAGTATTCGGTTCGCCTTGGAGAACCGATGGATCAACCCTGGGGCATGCGCGACTTTACCCTGGATGATCCTAGCGGTGTGCTTTGGCGCATCGCGGAGAACATCTGAAACTCAGGGCGGAACCGGACAAACTCTGAATTCGCGAATGCCCTTTCTACGCACAGCGCTCTCAAGAAACGTATATCCACGGGCGCTGCGCGTGGCCTTAGTGGTGGGTACGCTATTAATGCTAATCAACTATGGTGACAGATTATTTCCCCTGGATCTCACGGGGCGCGACATCCTTAAAATTGTGCTCACCTATCTGGTGCCTTATGGTGTTTCGACCTGGTCTGCTGTTCGTGCGATTGAGGCACAAGAAACCGGCAGCGTCTAAGAAGAGATGGCCAAAGTAGGCGATGAGAGCCTTCCTAACGGTAAAAGGGGGTAGTGATGGAAAATCGAGTAGAGATTGTGTACTGCGTCGGTTGTCGCTGGCTGATGCGTGCGGCTTGGATGGCACAAGAGCTGTTGAGTACCTTTGAGGAAGACATCTCGTCCCTCAGTTTAACTCCGGGGGCAGGGGGTGTTTTCACCGTTTCAGTCAATGATCAACTCGTTTGGTGTCGAAAGGAGAGAGGAGGCTTTCCGGAACTCAAGGAGCTGAAGCAGCTTGTGCGCGACGCAGCTGCACCGGATCGAAACCTTGGGCATTGCGATTATCACCCCTCGACGTAAGAGCAGAGAGCCGCGTCGCCAATGCCCGCACTCTATGACTCCATCGGCCAAAGCTACAACTATTCGCGGCAGACAGACCCGCGTCTAGCCGCAGTGCTGCATCAGCGCTTGGAACGCGCGGAAACGATTTTGAATATTGGCGCAGGCGCGGGGAGCTATGAACATAATGATCGTTACGTTGTTGCTGCCGAACCTTCAGAAACCATGCTCGCCCAACGCTCCTCAGGTGCGGCGCCTGCGGTACAAGCAACCGCCGAATGTTTGCCTTTTGCGAACAACAGTTTTGACGCAGCGATGGCTGTATTGACGATCCATCACTGGTCCGACTGGCGGCGAGGCGTCGACGAAGCGCTGCGGGTAGCGAATGGACGACTCGCCCTCTTAACCTGGACAGGATTTCCTAATGGCTTCTGGTTACTCGATTATTTCCCCGAAATAGAGGCACTGGACGTTCCGCTCTTCCCGACGGTGGATGAGCTTGCCTCTAGCATGGGCAAACTCGCGGTAGACCCGCTTCCCATACCGGCTGACTGCGAAGATGGAATGCTGTGCGCGTTTTGGCAACGGCCGCAGGCTTATCTCAACCCTAAGGTCCGCGAGGGAATATCTACATTCTCTAAGCTGGAGCGAGTGGAAGAGCGTATTTCACAGCTAGCCGCTGACTTAGCTAGTGGGGAATGGCATAGGCGCAACTCGGATTTGCTTGAACAGGATAATGCGGACTATGGTTATCGGGTGGTGAGTTGCGGGCTTTAGTAGCATTTTAAGCTAACACACGCGGCGTGATGTGAACCGCTGCTGTTTGCTTGCAGTGCTGCTAATTTGCACCCAATTGATAAGTCGTACCTGAGTGAAAATTTCAAAGAGCTAATGTATGCCAATTGATGTGATAGTTGCTTTTACAGTCGCCGCGCTTGCGATGAATTTATCACCGGGCCCTTCCAATCTGTACGTAATGGCTCGTTCGATCTCGCAGGGAGCGGGTGCTGGAGTCTTAGCCGCGATAGGTTTGGCAGTAGGTAGCATGGTGCACGCTGCCGCGACTGTATT
The DNA here is from genome assembly GCA_039815155.1 of Pseudomonadota bacterium. Taxonomy (GTDB): domain Bacteria; phylum Pseudomonadota; class Gammaproteobacteria; order Pseudomonadales; family Halieaceae; genus Congregibacter. The sequence continues at coordinate 16,195 of JBCBZV010000047.1, read as the reverse complement.
TGGTTTATCGGCAATTTTTGCGAGTTCGCCGACGCTGTACTTACTGGTCAAGATTATCGGCGCCGCCTATCTGATTTACCTGGGTGTGTCCTACTGGCGTAGTTCGCTACAGCCAATACCAGATGATCCGGGAGCGGTAGACGACATTCGCGTTCAGAAAAGTATGCGGCAAATTTTTTACGAGAGTTTGATCGTGGAACTTACCAACCCGAAAACGGCCTTGTTTTTTATCGCGCTTCTGCCGCAGTTTGTCGACCCGGCTTACGGGGCTGTTACCCCGCAACTCCTACTGTTGGGAACAATAGTGGTAGTGTCGGCTTTACCTTGCGATCTGTTAGTTGCCGTTGCCGCGAGTAAAGTCTCCAGTTGGTTGGGTGACCATCCGAACGCGGGTCGCGTGCAGGACCGAGTCTCCGGATCCATTCTTCTCGGTTTGGGTGCATATGTGGCGGTGGACAGTGTCCAAAGCTGAAGCCAAGTCCGCGGCGCCGGGTCTCCGTTCTGTACCCGAAACCATGCTCTGGACTCTCTATAGTCGTGCAACGGCGGCCCAGCGCTATCCAGAACACTACCCCGACCCACGAGCGATCGAGATTTACGAATCCATCGACTATGACTATCGAGGCAGCTTCGGTCTGCCCAGTTCCTTCGCGGCGCTGCGGGCTCGGGCCTTTGATCTGGCTCTGGAGCAGTTTCTCGAAACCGCCGATAAACCGGTTATCGTCAATCTTGGTGAGGGCCTCGAGACGCAGCGGTTCCGGGTAAGAGCTCCCGGTGCGGTTTGGCTCAGCGTGGACTTACCGGAATCGATCGAGGTTCGTGAGCGCTACATCCAAGCGGATGGTTCTCATAAACATATCGCAATGTCGGCGCTGGATCATCGTTGGTTAGAGCAAGTACCGGTTGGCCGTCCGGTATTTGTATCCGCGCAGGGATTGCTTATGTATCTTCAGCCAGAAGATGTGCGCGGCCTTCTGCGAACTGTCGCGGCGTCATTCAGAGACTGGACTATCGTTTTCGATACCGTTCCGCACTGGTTGTCGCGAATGTCCGTGGCCGTTGGTGGAATACCGCTCACCCTGGGCTATCGGGTTCCGCCTATGCCATGGGGCGTCAATGGACTCACGGCGAAGTCTCTTTTACGCTCCTGGCTGGGCAGTGCCATTACCGTCAAACGACTCGAGTATCCGGCATTGCCCGGTAGCGCGGGCCGTATTGCGAGTATCTGGGGTCCGCGACTTCCAGGTGTGCGATTTTGGATTCCATCGTTGCTGCGCGTAGCGCCGGGCAGTGGCAGGGGTAGCAGGGGTAATAGTTGATAAGTAGGTTCACGTAATGCGCTAGGGTGTTGCGTACACGTGTCCAATCATTGTCCTCGCTTCGAAAACGGCGGCGTCGACAACTTCCCGTTCATTCACAAACACAAAGTCGAAGGCTCCGTTCTCGTTCTTATCTTCATGCAACATTACGATGAATAGGTCGCCGCGACTGGGTTCGTCTGCGAGCTCAATCTTTACGTCCTTCGATATGCCTTGAGATAACGGTGCGTAGGCCGCGACCACATTGCCGTTGGGTTTTCCATTCTCGAAGGGGTGAAGTACCAGCCATCCATTCTTTTCGATTTGCACCTCGGGAAAGATAAGTGTTGCGCCAGTACGCGTCGCGCCCTCCGTGATAATCCAGTTTTGCGCCCCATTTCCCATAGTGACTTTAGGAGTGGCGTCTGGCTTAGCTAGGTCCGCAGGGTTTTCCGTCGCCTGTGCTAGGTTGGTGTGCATACACAGGGCTGCGATCATCACTGCGCTTTTTACTGTTAGCCTCGCTGCTTCTGCGAGGCTGAGACTTTCAAGAAACGCGCGTATTGACTGAATTGATTGACCGGAAGTTTTGAAAGAGCGCATCTTTACGATCCTTTATTGTTATCGTGACACTCATACTGCCTGAAAAGGATTCCTTGGTGCTAGTGGGTGCTCGGCTAAAACGATGATGCGCGAGCAAAACGCAGTTTCAATGCCCTTGGAGGCTATGACCGACTAGCTCTAACGTGTTGTTGCGATCACCGGCGAGCTGAGGTCAACTGCACAGGCTCAGGAGGGAAGCACCATGATGTTAGACGATGTCACTCTTCGCGGTGACTCCGGCGCTCTAGTTCCTTTAACTTACGATCACCGGCATGCGCTGGCTCAAGCGGCTGGCGAGGGAGACCTTTGGAAGCTGTGGTACACCAGCGTCCCCACGCCGGAAGGAATGGATGCCGAGATAAGCCATCGGCTAGAACTGCACGCTGCTGGAAAAATGCGACCGTTCACAATTCTAGACGCCACTGGCATCCCCGTCGGCATGACTACCTATTGCAACGCAGAGCCAGAGATACCGCGTCTTGAGATCGGCCACACCTGGTACGCAAAGCGGGTACAGCGTACCGCGCTCAACACCGAGTGCAAGTTGCTACTATTAAATCGCGCTTTTGATGATTTGGGTTGCCTGGCGGTTGAATTCAGAACATCGTTCTTTAATCGACAGAGCCGACAAGCCATTGAGCGTCTCGGCGCAAAGCTGGACGGTGTCTTACGTAGCCATCGACAATATGAAGACGGATCGCTGCGCGACACCTGCGTCTATTCGATTATTAGGCCCGAATGGCCCGCAGTGCGCCGACACTTGAGCTTTATCCTAGAAAAAGCAGCCTAGCAATCGTGACTCTGATAGTGAGACTTATGTTATCCAAGATTTTTGAAGCCAACATTTCCAAAGCGCAAGATTTAATAATCTGTCCTCTTTTGTGGCAAAGAAGCGGTCGCGGTGCCGACCTTGGAGTAAAGCGTCTTAGCCGGTCCCTTATTCTCGCGATCGCCGTGTCACTTAGTCTTGCTGGCTGCCTCGGTGTGCCCGAGGGCGTGCAACCGGTCACTGGGTTTGAAGCAGAACGATACCTAGGCCGTTGGTATGAGATTGCCCGCTTGGATCATAGCTTTGAGCGGGATTTGGTTTCGGTTAGCGCTACGTACAGTCGTAATGGCGATGGTTCAGTTCGCGTCATTAATCAAGGTTACGATCTGAAAGATGAGGAGTGGAGCGATATCGAGGGTGTCGCAAAGTTTGTAGAGGAAGCCAGCACGGCCTACTTAAAGGTTTCTTTTTTTGGGCCGTTCTACGGTTCTTACGTGGTCTTTGAGTTGGATAAAGACGATTATTCTTACGCGTTCGTCTCAGGCTACAACGAAGACTACCTATGGCTATTGGCGCGGCAGCCCAGTGTAGATACAAGCATCAAAGAAATGTTTGTTGCGCGAGCCACAGAGCTGGGTTTTGCAACGGAAGAACTGATCTGGGTCGATCATAGTAAGGCGAAGCTAGATTAAGCTCTAAGAGCGGTCACACCGGGGAAATTGCACAGCCTCACTGGACTAAGGTCCAGCGAGGCTTTTTATACAACGAGTCTTTTTACGGACGTTACAGACGTTGCAGACGGATACGAATCTACAGACAGATACAAATAGTGCAGACGGCTGAGAATACTCTGCGCGCTAGATCGACGTGTTGTCGATTATCTCGATAAGCTCCCAACGACCCTGCTGCCGGTCGTGCTCCAAATAGCGGTAGCGTACTGTGCTTCCATGAGACACATGCTGGATTTCTCGCGGATCTGGGTTGCTGATGAACTTCACCCGTCGACTGCTCTTGCGGTTGATTGAGCATCCCGCGGACTCGCCGCGCTGTGCGCGCTTAAACTTGACGTAGGTCGGCTGCCCCATACGCTCCGCTGCTCGCAGATCGATAGTACCTTCGAGAATGCAGTCTTGAGTAATTTCAGCTTGCGCGGTAACAGCGCCAAGGGTTAGTGCCACCGCTGCTGTGGTTAGAGCAATCGCCTTGGCAAGGTTTTTAACCGTCGACAACTCGCTACGGCGTTGGCGCTTCTCATTTGTTGGGTACAGCGTATCGGCTGCTGTTTTCATTATTGCCTCCTTCGCCTCACGGCGATGATTGAGTCAATTCTTTAAGCCCTGCTCACTGTGATTACAGATCGAGCGGTGCAATTTTTACGTTCCGTTTACGCTGTTCACGTAAATTAGTAACCGTGTCTTTCACGGGTCTCGCACAGATGCCATCTGGCGGGGTGATACTTGTCACGGATACCCTTTGTTAGCTTCACTGCTTTGTCATATTAATGACATAAAGCTTTGCTAGGCATTTCGAGATTTTACGCCGATTCCTGACGAAAAATCTATGAATTTAATAAATCTGTAACATTATTGACACGAAACCTGCCTGCGCACTCACATTTTTCTTATCGTTGGCCCTGTCGATCGCTTTATTGCCGAAGCCGGGAGATCCGGATAATAGGAGAAGAACTGCGTTGAAAGGGCTGCATTTGAAGAACTGCGTGGAAAGAGCTGCTGCGAATTGCTTATTGTCCCCAAGCGCCTTAGGTAAAAACTTAAGCAAAAAAGCCATGAATGAACCAGCGCTTTTGTCGCCGCTCGTGGAAAATCCAAAACCGTTCACCATGTACATTGCGGGCAACGAAGTAATCTCGGCTAGTGGCCTTAGCCCACCATTCATCTTCAATACGTTCGGGTCCATAGATGAGCTCTAGCGTATTACCCCAGAACGTGAGTTTGTCTTTCTTTTGTCGCAAGGGCTCCGGATGGGGCAGTAACCAAAAGGGACGTTGCGCAGCAGGAAGTTTCTTTTTAAGTGCCGGTTCACCAGGCGTTACTTTGACTAGACTGTGTTCTGGTAAATGCGCATCTCTGCAACGCACGCCATTGACCGCCTGCGTGCCCAAACGATTGCTCAATATATCGACGAGCTGAGAGCCTTCGATTTGTTGTCCCTGATTGGCGAATAAGCCATCACTGATCGGTTGCGCGACTTCTAGTTCCTCTGCTCGTAGCTGCACATGGTCGATCTCATCACTAAAAGGCTGCCTTTCTAGGCGAAGCTTGGTGAGTCGGTACCAATCGGCCGCGCTGGTTCCCGCTCCGCTAGTACGAACCTCGAGTAGTTCTCGATAGCCGCTGTGCCCTGAGAAGTGCCAATGCAGAGTGCGAGTTTGCAGTTGCCGTTGGCGCAGGTAGTCCTGCAGTGATTCTAGAAGCTGCTCAAAGGCAGGCCCTAGTTCGGCATGATTGTTTACCGGATAACCCAGAGGGTAACTGTCCTGGAAGCAGCTTGGGGGGGTAAAGTGACCGACTGGACTCGTTACCGAGCCGCACAGCTTTTGAAGGAGCTCTCCAAAATCTTGGCCGCAGCGTTTGGCTAAGGAAGCGATGGGTAAAGCCAGTACCTCTCCAAGGGTTTGCATACCGCTGCGTTGTAACGATTCAAACTGCGCGTGCAGCGGTATCAGCACAGACAGGCTGACGGTTCCCAGGCGAGTGGGTAAGGGAGTGTCTAAGTTGGCGACATTGTTCTCATCACTGTGGGAGCAAACCCAAGCAGCCAGCGACGTGGTCGCGATACCCATTTCTACTCGATAACCTCGGTAAGCCAGGCCCTGGCGGCAGCGCCGCGCGACGGCCTCTATGCCACCAAAAAGACGCAAAGAGCCACTGACTTCAAGCATCAGGCAGTCCTCACGAAAGGCAAACAAATGAGGTGTTATCCCATAGGCCCAACAGCTCAACTCCTCCATGGCTTGTTGCTCCGCGTCTGGATCGCGGGGAAGAAGCTGCAGCGTTTGATCGTCGGCAATCGCGCGGGCACTGGTAGGATCTAAGCCTGGTTCTACCCCTAAAAGACTGGCAGCCGCGTTAACAGCAAAGATGCGTTGCTGCTCCACAACCGCAAGGGGCTGCGGGCGCCGATAATTTAGGCACTGCACAGGGAGTTCGCTCAGCCGTAGGCAGACCCAGAGTTGCATGACGTTATTTTTAATTACTGTATATATATACAGTATAAAATTTTCGCGCAAATGGCGATCTTGTTGCTGGCCCAATTCCACTGGTCGCCGTGAGGCGGATCAACTTATAGTGTTATTGGAAAGCGCCTCTTGATCGCGCACTATGCGCGCTTTTCACTGCGCTAGCAGAGTCGTTTAGCGTTGCCCTAACTCAATGTGGACTTTCCAGAGGTACGGAATGTTTTTAAGACTCCCAGCTCCAACTCCACTGCTCCTCAATGACCAGAGGCGCTGCAGGCACCGCCTAGGTGGACGTACACAGCAATTAAGGCGTTTCTCCGTCTTGCCCGCTACGGTGATCTTGCTTGGCGCTCTATATGGATGCGCTCCGGTAGGCTCTGGAAGTCAGCAGCCCTCGCTAAGCACTTCCGAGTTTCGCGCATTCCTAGATGCTGATTGGGCGGGCTATCTCGCAGACCGGCCCTTATTTGCCAGCCGGGTAGGTGTTAAGGATTATCAGGATCGTTGGAACTCAGTAGATGAGGCCTTCCTCGATAAAGAACGCAAGCGCATCGAAACGCGCTTGCGGCAGCTAGAGCAGTTTGACCGTGCAGGGCTGAACAGCAAGGAGCAACTCTCTCACGACCTGTACAAGCTCGACCTACAAAGGCGTTTGGCAAACGACAACTTTCGCCATCATCTTTTTGTCATTCATCAGCATCGAGGTCCGCATACGTCGGTTCCCAGCAACCTAATCAACACACACAAAATCACTGATCTGGCTGATGCAGAAGCCTATGTTGCGCGCTTGGCGAACGTAGCTGGTTACTTTGATGCGGTGATCGAACAGTTGGAAATCCGCAGCGAAGCGGGGCTGCTACTTGCCGATTGGCAGTATCCAAAGATGATCGCGGCTGCACGAAACGTCATTTCGGGTGTCCCTTTTGATGGAGAACAGGACTCCACGCTATGGGCTGACTTTAATAAGAAGGTGGGCGCGCTGAGCGTTTCTGTAGCGCAGCGAGAAAAGCTGCTCACAGACGCTCGAGCAGCTCTCACGGATGATCTGAAGCCCGCTTACGAGCGCCTTATTGCCGCATTGGAAAAGCAAGCCGTTAATGCACCTGATGCCGATGGGGTTTGGAAGTTTCCCAATGGGGATGCGTTTTATGCGCAACGGCTCCGCTGGTACACAACGACGGAGTTGACGGCTGATGAGATCCATGAAATCGGCCTACGCGAGGTGGACCGTATTCATGGAGAGATGCGTACGGTCATGAAGGAAGTCGCGTTCGTTGGCGAACTCGAGGATTTCTTCGCTTTCATGCGCGAAGATCCGCAGTTTTACTATCGAAATACCGATGAAGGGCGAGAGGCTTATCTGACCGACGCTCGCGCTTTGATCGACGAGATGTACCAGGCGCTACCTGGCGTATTTGGTTTGCTCCCGAAGGCAGAGATTGTCGTTAAACGAGTCGAGCCTTTTCGTGAGCGCAGCGCTGGCAAGGCGTTTTACAGCTCCCCGCCCGCTGATGGTTCTCGCCCGGGGGTGTACTACGCCAATCTCTACGATATGAACTCGATGCCAATTTATCAGATGGCAGCGCTGGCATTTCACGAAGGCGTACCCGGGCACCACATGCAGCGCGCTATTTCTGTCGAATTGGACGACATCCCCCAGTTCCAAAAGTACGCAAGCTTCACGGCTTATACGGAAGGTTGGGGCTTATACAGCGAGGCTCTGGCCGGTGAGATGGGCTTTTACCGAGACCCATACTCGGAGTTTGGTCGCCTCGCTATGGAGCTGTGGCGTGCGTGTCGCCTGGTAGTGGATACGGGTATTCACAGTAAGCGTTGGACACGCGAAGAGGCCATCGCGTACTTGATCAAAAATACGCCCAATTCAAAAGCGGACGCCGTCAAAGCGATCGAGCGCTATATCGCGATGCCCGGCCAGGCGACGGCGTATATGATCGGCAAGCTTAAGATTGTGGAACTGCGCGAGCGCGCGCGAGCCAAGCTCGGCGAACAATTTGAAGTGCGTGATTTTCATGATGCGGTACTAGAAGATGGGCCTGTGCCTCTAAGCCTGCTCGAGGCAAAAATAGAATCGATGCTTACTGGCACGCTGGGAACAAGCTCTTGATAACGAGTAGCCGCCTAGCTCTGCGTTCAGGGAACTTCACGCATTCACGAAACTGGCGGCGTCTAAGTGTCCTTTGGATATAACAGCAAAACAAAAAAAGCTGCGATGACCATAGCCAATGGAATACCTGAGAAGGCAAAACTGATCGCCTCTAAAACCTGAACACTTTGAGCATCCGAGGAAGCCACGTAACCCGCCCGACCCAATAACCAGCCGACCGCTCCTGCACCGATACCGAGGGCTATTTTGTATCCCAGCGCGATAACCGCACAGACAATGCCCTGCGCGTCAACGCCAAGACGCTTGCGAGCACGGTCCGCAACATCACCTTCCATAGCGAACAGCACGCTGATGAATGCGCCGACCGCGCATCCACCTAGTACACCCCCGATCAGCAGCGCTGCCGGATCCGTAGGCGCTAGCAAAATTAGGACGTTGCCAAGCGCCCCTACCAGGCAACCCAGGAGCGCGAAATTGCGTTTACCAATGCGCTGGGTCACCGGTCCTGCGGCCAGGCTGCAAGGCACCATTGCTAAGGTCGATACGGTCAGGAAGGCGGCGAACCAGCGCATGTCTGCCACCACATAAGTGAATTGATAAATAGCCGAGCTCACCCGCGAGACCAGCGCCACAGAGATAAGAATATTGGCAAGCAGTAGCACCACCCAGTCAAATTGACCGAAGAGAATTTGCCGGAACGCCGACAGGCTCGCAGTGTCTGCGGTGACCGGACAACGTTCCTTTGTCGACATAAACGCCGCAATAAAGGCGAAAATACAACCCAGTCCTAAGCCTGCGGCGATAAATGTGTACGCCGATGCGACGCGGTGCCCACCGAAAGCGACAAGGGCGGGTTCAGCCACAAGCGGGAGCAGTGCGTAGGCCAAAGACTGAAAAAATGCCCGGGTGGCACTGAGTTTAATCCGCTCCTCGGCCGAGGGAGTCATCAGCGGAAGCTGGGCCGTCAACGGGAGGTTGGTTGCCGTGTAGGCCATATTGAAGAGGTTGTAGGAGACGATGACAAAGATAATCATCCCGGTTGCGTCCAGCGGTAGCGGTACGAATGCGAATATCAGCGCAAGGCACAGTAGGAAGCTGGCGGGTATTAGATACGGTCGGCAGCGTCCGTATTTTGTATTCGTGCGATCAATCAGCACTCCCATGATTGGATCGTTTATCGCATCCCATAGCCGTGACACAACGAATACCGTTCCCACGAGCGAGGCGCTGACCGCGAGAATATCCGTGTAAAAGAACAGCAGATACATACTCGCGAACTGCACAGCCGCGGTCTGAAAAAGATCGGCAAAACCGTAGAAAAACTGCTCCTTGCGGCCGATATGGTTGCTCTCTTTCGTAACGCCGGTCACCCCAGTGCGACTCGCGAAGTCGCCAGCACTTTCGATCCAAGGATCACACTGTTGTAGACCGTATTTGCGGCCGCGGTGACTTCATGCTCATCGATTCGAGTAAAAGCACCGTCCCGCCAAATGACCTCACCGGCTGCCACTGTGAGATCTACAGGGCTGGGAATACCTACCTTCACCGGTATCAGCGTTGGGTCATGCAGCGTGGCCGCAAAGTCGGCGCGGCGGCTATCGACTGCGAAGAAATCAGCGGCGGCGCCTACGCGAAGTTGACCGAGCTCCGGTCGCCCTAACAGCTCGGCCCCACCGCGGGTAGCGAAACGCAGGAATTGCTGCGGTTGAGGAAGGGGGTGAGTAAAGTCTTTGGCTCCAAGGCACTGCAAAAGGTATGCAAGGCGAATGCACTCCAACAGGTTCGAATTGTCGTTCGAAGCCTGCCCATCTACTCCAAAACCGATGGGAACACCGAAAGCGTTAGCCGCTGCCAAATTGGTAATGCCATCTCCCACGAGACACATCGCCGCGGGGCAGTGCGCAAGTCCGGTCCCGGTCTGTCCCATCCGCTGCAGCTCTGCTTCGGTCATTTCCCACCCATGCGCAAACCAGATGTCCGCGCCGACAATGTCCCTGTCCTCACACCAGTCAAGGGAGCGCTGACCCCAGCGTTCCTGCATAAGCGCGTTTTCGCCCTCACAAAGATGGGTATGCAGTCTTAGTTTTTTTGCCCGGGCGAACACCAGAGCTTCGAGGAATGTTTCCTCCAAGCAGTTGACTGGCTGGCAGGGCGCGAGCACGAGGGCGCGCATAGAGAAAGGTTCCGGGTCGTGATAGGAATCGACAAGGCGCTCGCAGTCCCGCAAGAAAATGGATGTGGTTTCCACCATCTCATCCGGCATCGTACTGCCCTCGGAGGAGGGCAGCGTGTTGGTGCCTCGACCCACAACTAGGCGCAAGCCGACTTCGGTAGCTGCTTCAAATTGGCGGTCAACGAGGCGAGATCCCGCATGCCGATTAAAGCAGTATTGATGGTCAAAGGCGGTCGTACACCCAGACTTGGCGAGTTCCGCGAGGCTCACCCTAGACGCATGATAAATACAGTCCTCATTGATCAGCGTGAAAACCTTGTATACACGCTCGAGCCACTGGACTAGCGTCAGTGTTGACCAGTCCAGCGCTAACTGATTCCGCACTAGGGATTGAAAAAAATGGTGGTGCGTATTGATTAGACCGGGGTAAACGATCAGGTTTTGAGCATCGATTATCTCGGCGTTTTGCGGTGCTCGAGTAGAACCTGCCGCAGCGATCTCGGAAATTCGACCGTCAACACATAACAAGTCGACGTTTCGAAATACCTGCTCTTCATCATCACAGCTAACGACGGTGTGGACCTTACTTAGCAGTAGAGGTCGGTCCACGTCAGTCCGCGGCTCCAGCCTTTAGTACGGGGTCCGACTCGGAAAAGCCGCTATCTTCGGCCGTTACGCCAATCCCCTTCAGGATGACATAGGTCACCGTTTCGCTCGCTCGACTAAACTCCCTATCGCCAAGTTCTTCCACACCGAGTCCGGCGCAAATCTGCGTTTCAAAATCAGCGTAGTGCTGTGTCGTACTCCAGATGATGAACATCAGATGCGCTGGATCGACTGGATCCATTAAGCCGCGGTCGATCCAGCTGTGAAAGACGCGTAGCACGCGCTCAAACCAATTCCTGTAGCCGCGCTCGAAGTAGGTCTTCAGGCGCGGTGCGCCCGACAGCACTTCCTTCGCGAAGATCTTTGACTCCAAGGAATGCGTTCGCGAAAAAGCCATTTTTCGGGCGATATACGCGCGCAGCGCAATGGCTGGGGTCTGCTCCGGATCCAGATCATTGAGCGTGTCATCCCACAAGTCGAGAATATCGCCGAGAATGTCCTGATAAAGAGAGAGCTTACTCTCAAAATAATAATGCACGTTTGGACGAGGTAGCTTCGCGAGTCGGGCAATTTCGTTAATAGAGGCGCCTTCGTAGCCTTTATGCGCAAACTCCTGAAGAGCCGCTTCGATAATGAGTTGCTCATTTCTCTGGCGTATTCGGCCGGGTGCTTTCTCGCCTCGGTGTGAAGGTAGATCGGTAAGCTTGGCCCTTGCTCTAGCTTTCATTCCTGCCCCTCATCAACTTCTCCGCTCTTCTCAGGGAGAATGAGACTGAGAACAATGGCGCTGAGTCCCGCTGTTGCGGCCGCAGAACTGAATATGTTTTGAACGAGATCTGGCGCCTTCGAGAACGCCTCTGGGACTAGGGCCAGCCCTAAACCCAAACCAAATGACACCGCGATTATGATCACTTTTCGACGATCGATATCCTCCGTTGCGAGAATTTTGATACCAGCGACCGCAACGGTTCCAAACATGACCAAGGTCGCACCCCCTAGCACCGGTTTTGGAATCGAGAGTAGTAAGCCGCCGATACCTTGGAAGGCACCCATCACGACGAGGATTCCGGCTACGTACATTCCGACATAACGACTGGCGATCCCCGTTAGTTGGATAACCCCGGTATTTTGGCTGAAGGTCGTGTTCGGAAAACTGTTCAGCGTTGCGGCAAGCATTGAGTTGATACCGTCTCCAAGTACTCCGTTGCGGATGCGCCTTATGTAACCGTTACCAGAGATTGGCTGATTGGAAATTATGCAATTGGCGGTTAGGTCTCCGGTCGTCTCGATTGAGCTAATCACAAAGATTACTGCGAGTGGAATAAAAGCGGAAAGCTCGAAGCTGAATCCATAGCGAAAGGGCTCGGGTACTGCCAGGCCTGCGGTTACTTCAATGTTAGCGATAGAGAGATGCCCAATCAGCAAGGCTGCTAGCACTCCCGCCAGTAATCCAACAATAACTGATGACAGTCGTAACCAAGGACTTTTAGAAGTATTGAGAAAAACGATGACTGCGATGACAAAGAAGCCGAGCATTAGATTGGTCGGAGCTCCAAAATCGGCGGCGTTCACACCCCCTGCCAAATCAGTCATCCCGACTTTTATCAGGCTGATCCCGATGCTGGTGATCACGATTCCAGTGACCAGCGGGGTCACGATCCGCTTGAGATAGGGTATTACCTGGCTCAGCGCTATCTGAATGCAGGCGCCAACGAAGCATAACGACATGATGAGTGAGAGTACGGCCTGCGTATCGCCGCCGCGATTTTTTACCGTAAACCCCGCGCTCAGGATTGCGCCAAGAAAGGCAAAACTTGTGCCCTGTATGCAAAGCATGCCAGCACCGACGCCAAAGGGTTGGTACGCCTGGATAAAGGTGCCAATACCAGATACCAGGAGCGCCATACTGATGAGGTAAGGCACCTCCGATTCGAGCCCAAGAATGTTGCCGATGATCAGCGTGGGCGTAACTATGCCAACGAAGGACGCCAGCAGGTGCTGAATAGCTGCAAAAAGTGACTCGAGCACTGGAGGGCGGTCATCCAAGCGATAGACCAGATCAGTTTTGCTAGCGGCCTGAATGGGTTTCGTTGCCTCTTGCTGCAAAGAGTGCCTCCGATCAAAAGCATTGGTCATGCACTAAGTACGCCATATTACGACGATAGTGACGGCCCTTGGATCCGCAGCTGATCCATTTTAAATCCTGACAGAACAGTCAAAAAAAGATCTATTCAGGTGCAAACATGCACTCTTTCGATACGTTTTACGCGGGTAAAGAACCGCGATCGACTCGGTATTGAACAGCTGAAAGCCAATTTAAACGAAGATAGAACAGGCTCAAACCCTACATAGATAATGCTTTGCATGGTGGGGCTTAGATTTTTGACACTAATGTCAACTTGTTGGCACGAAAGCTGCGGGTACGTCTCGTCACGCTTGGGATTTAATACCGCGTCAAAGGGCAAACACTCAGCGGGACGACCGTAGTAGCGATTAATCTAGCTAGATGGGAAATCACGCATGAGCATCCACAAACACTTCGCCCCTCGTCCATTGGTTTGCGCTGTTGCGGCAAGCTTGGGTTTTGGTCTTGCGCCGGGATCATTTGCGCAACAGGACCAGCTTGAGGAAGTCATCGTCACGGCAAAAGGCGACTATTTTGGCATCTTGCCCAAGGACTCAAGCAGCTCCTACGGCCTGAGTATGGAACTTGTCGACACACCCCGTTCTGTATCTATGGTCAGCGAAGATCTCGTATCGAAATTCGTTTTGCGCAGCGTCGACGACTTAGTTCGCCTCACCCCCGGCGCTTTTACCAGCTCCTTCTTCGGTATCAAAGGCGCTATGGATATTCGCGGTGAACCCGCAGACAATTACTTTCGCGGCTTTCGCCGCATCGCAAATCCTGGTGCTTTTAATACGGTTATCCGTGGCGCTGAAAATCTTGAAATCCTGCGCGGACCGGTGTCGCCGCTTTACGGCACCGGTAGTGTCGGCGGCCAGCTCAATTACATTCCTAAGTCTGCACGAGTCGAGGGCAACAAATACGTCGCCGGCCCTTCAGGCAAAATTAGCGCTCTCTACGGGAGCTATAAGCAGCGCATTATCACCGGCGAATTTGGAATGCCGTTCAGCATCGGCGATGCCGAAGGCGGCTTTCAACTTTTTGCTGAAGTCGAGGACTCCGAGTCTTTTTTCGACGGCTACGAGCCAGGTTATGAGCTAGTACAGGCGGCCTTCGATATCGACCTGAGCGATACGACGAAGCTTGAGTTCGGCGTGCAGTATCAGGAGACCGACAGTATTCAGGTGCCGGGCTGGACGCGAGTGACGCAAGATCTCATCGATAATGGAACCTATATCACCGGCACACCACCCGTTCGAAATACCAATGGTGGGATTGATCTACTCCCCAACGAGTCGGGCTTTATTAGTCAGTTTGCTCCGGTTTCCGTCAATAACTCCTTTTCTAATGTCGGTACCTTTTGCATACCCGATGCGGGCTTCAACCAAGCGACCTACAACGGTCGGACGATAACCTGCCTCGGCGGAAACGACACACCGTGGATCGTGCCGCTAAGCAATCCGGGTATTGGAACGCTCGATCACGATCAGACTTTTATCGACCCGGTAGACTTTGCCGATACCACCGCGCTTACCGCCTACTTTGACATCACCCATACCTTCGAGAATGACGTTACTTGGAAGAACCAATTCTTCTATGACTACATGGATCATACGAAATACCAGAGCTGGGGCTTCACGGCTCTCTATCCCGATGCGAACCTTTGGGAATTTCGATCCAGCGTGCAGTTCACATTTGCAAACGACAGCTTCTCCGTTAACAACAACGTAGGTATTAGCTTTCGCCGCGAAGATCTCGAAAAAAACCACGCGTTCTTCGATGAACCTTTCGACCCGCGCGACATTACCGTGGGACCTACACCCGACGATCGAATTTCCTTTGCGGTCACCAATCCATTCGACGGTGTGACCTACGAAACTGACGAAAACGGCAATAACATCGCTATTACCTCCGGCGATGTCGGGCGTAATTTTCACAACCGGGAGATCTCAACCGCCGATAACTTGGGGATTTTCTTTCTCTCAGATTTCAGCTTCGGCAATTTCAATGTACTGCTCGGTGCTCGCTATGACGAGTTTGATGTAGAAGCAGAAGAAGTCGGTGTAACGTATCTGCAAACGCCGATCAGCGACCTGGGCAAGGTATCGGACACGGATGATGCGGTGAGCTTTAACGCGTCAATTTCCTACTCTACTGAAATCGGTCTCGTGCCCTACGCGACTTATGCGGAGGCCAGTTCCCTAAGTGCTAACCAGCTGGGCGGCATAATCGCCGGCAGTGTGGACTCAGGGCTGTGGCTACAAGACTCGGAACTCACCGAATTTGGTGTGAAGTTTAGCGGCCTGGATGACCGTATCTATGCTGCCCTGACTTACTATGACCAGGAGAAAGTCGAGCGCGCCGGTCAGACCAATGCGATTGTGAGCGTCTTTTCTGACGGTTTGGAATTCGAATTTCGCGGGGTCGTAAGCGACAACCTCTCTATCATCGCCACGGCAACCAGCAGTGACACCGAGGAAGTGGGTAACACCTTCGTAGTCATCAACGGCGCTGACTTCGCTAGTCAGAATGGCCTCGAGCCTTGGCAGGTCTACGGTACTCGCGTGGCCGGTGACCGAGACACTTTTACGGGCACGGGAGCACGACTAGAGCGAGGTGGTCTGCCAGACAACATCGCCAGCCTTGCTGGTTCTTGGGCTGACGACCTCTTCGGCGGAGAGGTTGTCGCATCGCTCGGTCTAACTTGGGTAGACGAGACCTTCACGGACGCCTTGCAGACAATCAAGCTACCCGATTACACGGTTTGGCAAGGCTCGCTCGGTTTCTTCTACGATCGCTTCAGCGCCTTGCTGCAGATCAACAACCTGACTGATGAGGAATACTATACCTCCGCGGATCTTTTCGATTCTGTGGTCGTGAAACCCTCGGAAGGCCGCACTGTACTGCTAACATTGAGCTACGAGTTCGGTGATTTTTAGGTTTTCTGTGGTTGTATCAAGAGAATTAATCCGTCGATAGCGATGATAAATCCTTACTGGATCAGTCAGGCGTCGTTCATCAGATAAGCTACCCTCTGTTTCGTGTATCGGTACGGGAATAGTGACCGCATAGAATAGTGAGCGTACGAAAGTAGGAGAGTAGCGAAGTAGGAGAGTATGAGAGTAGGAAAGTAGGAGAGCAGGAGAGCAGGAGGGCAGGAGAGTAGAGAGTAGCTAGGAAGCAGCCCTGCTGCCGCTACCTATTCCCTGCTTACCTGCAGGAAAGTCAGCCGGTAACTCCCAAAGTTGGGGCTGATTGGGTACATCATCTTCCGGTGGTAGATATACATCTGTGCCC
>JBCBZV010000017.1:0-47594 GCA_039815155.1 Pseudomonadota bacterium | reverse complement strand
GGCATTCCCTACCACGTTGAATTCGTCCGCCGCCTGATCAACCTGGTCGCCCAGAGGCATGCAAATAGTCAGCTCAAACGGACGCTTCTCGGACGCATCAATGATGTTCACGGTCCGCTCGCTAGAAAGACCTTCATCACCGAACTGCTGATAACCGCCCAACAAGCGCGCTACTTCATCCAGCGGCCGTTGCGTTGCTGACAACCCGATCCGCTGCAGACTCGTAACGTCTGCTGACTGATTTTTTCGCAGTGTTTCGAGTCGTTCCAGCGATAGAAAGAGGTGGGCTCCACGCTTGCTGGACACCATCGTATGAATTTCGTCGATGATGACCGTTTCGACACCCGCTAGGATCTCTCGCGCTTTGGACGTCAGCATGAGGAACAGCGACTCAGGCGTTGTGATCAACACGTCTGGTGGGTGGCGTAGCATTCGCGCTCGCTCACGAGACTCCGTATCGCCCGACCGAATAGCCACGCTGACCGCATTGTGCGTTACGCCTTCTCGGGCTGCGACCGCCGATATGCCTGCCAGAGGCGCACGTAGGTTGCGATCCACATCTACGCCAAGCGCTTTAAGGGGCGAGATATAGATAACTTTTACGCCGGTTTTTGCCTCCGTCCCGGCGGCAGGGCTTTTGCTTCTTAGTGTCGATTTGCCGCGCTTAGACACGGACTCCTCAGCTCTGCCGACCTTTGCGAACACCAGTCGATCGATCGCCGCCAGAAACGCCGCCAGGGTTTTACCCGATCCGGTGGGCGCAAGAAGCAACGCGCTCTCTTGCTTAAAAAGCGCAGGCCAGCTCTCTAACTGAACCCGAGTGGGATTTGCGAAGGCCTCTGCAAACCAAGTTCGGGTGCAGGGGTGAAACAAGTCCTGCGAGATGACGGAGAGATCTTGAGAAGCATCTTGGGATGCAGCGCGAGCGGTACTTGCAGAAGTCGACTTTGGGGCCATGGACTAGCTACGAAAACGGAAGATTTGCAGACCATTGATAGGTGCTGACAGGATTGTGAATTGATATAAAGTAACATTTTGCGCTAGGGGCTTGCTTTGGACGCTCGAATAGCCCGGACACAACATTAGCGGAGTCGGAATTGCCTATGAATAGCAACAAGGTTGAACCCATTAGCGTCTCAAATCGGCTGAACAGCCTGGACGTGCTGCGTGGATTTGCTGTGCTGATGATCTTTGTCGTCAACATCAAAATGATGGCGAATGGGTACAACCACTACGCCGATAGATTCCTCTGGAGCGGCGAGTACGACCATACCATCGGCTATCTCCACAACCTGCTGGTTCACGGGAAGTTTGTCACCATATTCACCGCGCTATTTGGGGCGGGCCTTGTGCTCCTTCTTGATCGGGAGAACCCCGTTCCAATGCCCATCGTTTTGAAACGGCTTGTCTGGTTGATCGTCTTTGGCACGATCCATCTGCTGTTTATCCGCGAGGGTGACATTCTTATTCAGTACGCGTTGGTGGGGTTTCTCGCGATCTTCTTTGTGAAAATGGATGCGCGCAAGCTACTGGCTCTTGGCCTGGGTATTC
The DNA here is from genome assembly GCA_039815155.1 of Pseudomonadota bacterium. Lineage (GTDB taxonomy): Bacteria > Pseudomonadota > Gammaproteobacteria > Pseudomonadales > Halieaceae > Congregibacter. The sequence continues at coordinate 46,043 of JBCBZV010000017.1, read as the reverse complement.
AGATAGTACTTTCCATTGCAGGAATCCTGTTCCCCGTGGAATATACCAATGTTCCAATTCTCTGGCAGGACGGTCCCAAGATGCATCTTGAGGTAGAAGGCATCATGCTGGGGACGCTGTCCGATCAAGTATCCGCACGCGTCGACACGCTGCGTTTTTATATGTTTGATCTGTTTATTGTCGGCAGGAGCTGGATCGATAAATTGGCCGTGATGCTGTTCGGGATGGGTTTGCTCAAAACACGCTTCCTCACCGGCGAACTCCCTCCGATGACCTATTGGAAGCTAGCAACAGCCGCTGCCGCCTGTGCTTTGCTGCTCACGCTTGCGCGTTATCTAGGTGTCGGTGGTTCGCCCGTCGAAGAACACCTTTTGGACCTACTGTGGAAGTTACACCGTTTCGGGGGAGCATTTTTCTGGTCCGCTCTGACCATAGGTTTGGTCGCCAGCGGTTGGAAAGCGCGATCGCTGGCGGCGGTCGGTCGGACCGCTTTTACCGTCTACATTTTGCAATCAGTCATCGGGCTGATTCTGTTTTCAAGTTTAGGTTTCGGGCTGTTTGGTCAGCTAACCCTTGGCGCTCTTACTGTTGTCACCTCGCTTGTATTCGCGATGTTCCTGATTTTGTCTCCGCTCTGGCTCGCGCTATTTCGCTTTGGCCCACTCGAGTGGCTCTGGCGTTCCCTGACCTATGGAGAGAGGCAAAAGATGCTAGTTAAAGCTGGCGCCGTGGACTGATCCCATAGCACCCAGATCAGCAATAGTATTGACATACTTTATGCCGTTAGTATGCTGCTTGCTTAGCTAAGTCGTACTAATAGTTGATGGTTCGTATCTTGGGAACCGGTGAACTGCCATCCGGCCCGTGCTTCTGTGGTTTTGACGCCATGGCCCACGGGCGTGTCCGATCAACGCCTCAAAAAGACTTCCGTTAGCAGAGACTACTTTTTAGATCCAATGAAGTCCGCAGGAGCATGAACGGTGGCTGGCCTAGGAACGGGGAAAACAAGATGGATAGAGAGTTTGATGTAGTTGTCTGGGGTGCGACAGGCTTTACGGGCCGTCGCATCGTAAAGGATCTTAGCAATTCCTACGGTCCGGACGGTCAAATAAGCTGGGCTGCTGCCGGCCGGTCGGAGGAAAAACTGCGGGCTGTCTGTGCCGAAGCGGGTGCGCCCGATGCAACCATCATCGTGGCCGATAGTGCCGATCAGCCCGAAATTGATGCGATGGCGCGCAGAGCAAAGCTTGTCATCGCTGCGGCTGGACCCTATGCGGACTTTGGCTCATCAACCGTAGCCGCATGTGCAGCAGCGGGCACGGACTATGTGGACATCACCGGAGAGCTCACCTGGGTCCGGAGCATGATCGATCAGTACGCAGACCTTGCGGAGGCGTCCGGTGCTCGTATAGTTCATTGCTGCGGTTTTGACTGTATTCCCTTCGATCACGGCGTGCTTTTTACCCAGAAGATTGCCCAAGAGACGTTCGGTGAAGTCGCGCAAGAAGTCCTAGGTCGGATTAAAGCAGTGAAAGTTGCGCCCTCCGGTGGTTCCGCTGCGACAGCGATGTCGATCATGAACGCACGGCACCAGGATTCTGAGATTGATCAGCTGATGGACGACCCGTTCGCATTGGCACCTGACCCTGAAGCACAGCGCTCCGAACAACCCGATGCGAGAGCGCCGCGACTTGATCCTGAGACAGGCACTTGGGCAGTCGAATTTCCCATGTCGATGATGAACATGGCGATCGTCCACCGTTCGAACATGCTGTTGGGTTATCCCTATGGCCAAGACTTTACTTACAGTGAAATGCTCGCAGTAAGAAGCCAAAAATCTGCGCAGCGTCGACAACGAATTCAGGCATTCGCTTTGCGGATTCTATCTTTGCCCCCTGCTCAAGCGCTCGCAAAGCGATTTCTGCTTCCCAAACAAGGCGACGGACCCTCGTCGGAGAAATTGGCGGAAGGATTCTTTGTAGTTGATTTCATCGCCAAGGGGCCAGCCGGTAAAACCATCCGCACCCGTGTGAAGTGCGACCTTGACCCTGGCTACATAGCAACGCCCCTGATGACCATAGAGGCGGCGATGAGCCTGCTGCAAGATACACCGCGCGAGGTCACGCCGGGTGGCATTTACTCTCCAGCTGCGGCACTGAAGGAACCCTTTATCGAGCGGCTTGAGAAAAGCGCCGGATTACTCTTTCAGCACGTCGAGTAGCGAGCGGCCGGGCAGTAGACTTGCTCCCTGCAAAATATTTGCAGGGAATCACCTTAAACGCAGCGTGCGACCAAAGGTCGCCGGCTAACCGAATTTTATTGGCAGCAAGCAAATACATTGACTAGCCCCCGTGGTGGGCTAGTCTTGCTAGACCGCTGCAATGGCGGTGGATATCAAACGTGTAGCAAAAATGGCAAAGCCACCGGAAGGTGGTGACGCAAAGTTTCCGGCCTAAAGGTGAAAACCAAGGTAGCGGGACTATCGGAAATATACGGAGATTAAGTATGACTAGCAGTGTTAGTTGTTCCGGGTGGACGCACTTATGAAGCTTCCATTCTCAGAACCCAGCCCATCAGGATCAGAGCGTGCTCGGCAAGCAAAGCGGCAGCGCGATCTCGCAACGGAGGTATCACGATTAACCCCTCAGGCCCAAACGCAGGCCAATGGAGAAGAAAACGATCACGGAGGAACCTATCCAGCAAACTTTACCAAAGGCCTACTACACAACCAGTTTGGAATTGTCAGCGAGGCGCAGGACTATCGCTGCTTTGTTGAGGCCATAAACTCAGAAGACTCAACGCTCTTCGAAAAAGCGGTACCCACTGCCCTGGATCGCAAAGACTCAGCAAGCGATCTATTTAACTGTAAAGTGACTGGCACCTGTAGCGGTGCGGAGCAGACTCCGGATTGGCGAGGGTGGGAAAGCCCGCGCTCCGGACACAGCTACGACCTACAAGGCCCAGATGCCGGTGCGGTCGGTATGGCACCGGCACCGCGCGTGGGTTCGAGTGAACTGTCAGCGGAGATGGCTGAGGTCTACGGTCTCGCACTACTGCGCGACGTTCCCTTTAGCGAAATCCTTAGCGGTGGAGACGCCCAGCTGATAGGCAGCGACTTCGGAAGCAAAACTGCAGCCGCGTCAGGCACTCAGGTCGCAGAGTGGTTAGGCGGGATGTCTTTTTACTCTGGCGTCGATGTTGTGTCGTCAACACCACACAATTCAACCGACGGATTCAATCGCTTCGAACATAATCGACGCTCTGCGCGCCCCGAGTTGGAAGACAATGGCACACCTGCGCCGGAGAACCTGTATCGAGGTTCTTCAAAGGGTTCGCAGGTAGGACCCTACCTCTCCCAGTTTATGCTCATCGGTGCAAACTCACTCGGTTGCGCTGGCGGTGGTCAATCTAGCTTTCCGGCCAAGAGTGCCAGCTGGGACATCCAGGATGGGTTTATCCCCTACGGCACAATCCCAATCGACCAGCGTACGGTGACTCATAAAAACGGTCTCGACTATATGACGGACTGGACTTCCTGGCTCGATGTGCAAAATGGGGCAAATATGCAGGCAGAGGGAGTTCGAGCGGATCAATATGAGCCCGAGCGACGCTTCATCACAACCCCGAGAGATCTGGCCACCTATGTACACTTCGACGCGCTGTACGAAGCCTATTTGAACGCCGCGCTGGTACTGCTCGCGATGGGCACGCCTCCTTCGAAGGGCTTTCCTGAGCCCAGCCCCAAAGGCTCCCGGACTGCCTTTGTGACGTTTGGAGGGCCGCACATTCTAAGCCTGGTCTGCGAGGTAGCGACCCGCTGCCTGAAGGCGGTGCGCCGTCAGAAGTTCAACTACCATCGAAGAGCTCGACCGGAGGCGCTCGGCGGACGACTAACACTGGCCAATTTAGGCAAAGGATCGGAGCTGGGAGCCGCGTCTGCGGCCTTCGATAAAGCACTCGCGGACATTCCCGCCGGAATGCAGGCAGCCATTGTTGCGCACAATAATGTGCAAAATCTTGCGGCGGCAGTGGCGGCGCGAAATGTAAGCCACAGCACGGCGGTATACCCCGGCGTCAACAAGACGCAATTCAAGAATAAAAATCTGTTGCTAGCCATGGCCTTTCCCGAAGGTTCTCCCATGCACCCTGCTTATGGCGCGGGACATGCGACGGTCGCCGGCGGTTGCGTGACGGTACTGAAGGCGTTCTTTGAAATGTTCGAGGGCGCTAACAGCTTCGTTGAGCGACCGCTCTACAGCCCGGAAACTAACGGGAAGGCAACTACCACGATGTATGAGCCGGACCTCTCCCCATCAACGGGTGACCCGGGGTCGCGCTTGCATGACGTGGGCAATGGTCAAACGGTGCTTACTATTCAGGGTGAGCTCGACAAGCTGGCGGCAAACATCTCGATTGGTCGAAACATGGCGGGAGTGCATTACTACTCCGACTACTACGACTCGATTCGTATGGGCGAGCGCATCACGATAGGTATTTTGCTTGAGCAGGCTCCGACCTATGGAGAAACCGTGGAAATGACCTTTAAGTCTTTTGACGGTGATCACATCACCATCTCCGGAGATGCAGGCTCATGTCCTTCCCTCAGTATCCTGAGCAAAGAGGGCAGACCGGTACAAGCGGACGAGTGGTGGTTGCGCCACGTGCCGGGTCGTGAGTTCTCGGAAGACCTGTAACTGACTGAAGTTTGACTCCCCTGGGCGGGCTGTCCGAGAGGCTCTTTGCAGTTCGGACGCACGGGCAGTCTGCCATTTCCAACCCCCTACCCCCCCGGCGGATCCACTGCGGAACGTCACCGTGAGCCGTTGAAGACCCTCGTTGCTCCAACCACCAAACCAGTCGCGCTTTCTGATCGGGAAAAAAATTTGATTTTAATTAGATGGCTGTCTAATATATTGACTAATTAGCTGAGTGTCTAATAAAAGCAGTAATCAAAACTGAGCGAGGTATAAAAAAATGCAAACAGAGCAACTAGCAGCAGGTCAGATACGACCGGTCACCGCAGAGGAAGTAGAGCAATATAAAACCGATGGCATGGTCCATTTAAAAGGGATTCTGGATGCGGACCTGGTTGTCCGCATGGAGAAGGTCTTTATGGAAGTCATGGACGACGAGTCGAACGGACTGGCGAGTGCAGATTTTGGTGAACTTGCTAAAGGACTTGAGGCCCAGGGACTCGAGGTACTGAACGAGAGTAATAGCGCATCCCAAACGCCGAAAGCGGGGACCGGGACGTTCAAAGCGGGCGGGTTCAACTGCCAAAACTACCCCTCGCTGAATGATCTTGGGACGACAGGCCCGTTTGGTCCCATAGCCGCCAAGCTAATGGGCTCGGAAAGAATCTGCTTTTACGGTGATCAGCTTTTCTGGAAACAGCCGAACTCCCTTCAGCGCACAGCGTTTCATCAGGACGCGACCTACTTCCACCACGAGGGAGAGCAGTGCTGCACCTTCTGGATGCCGATGGAAAAGGTAGACGAAGAAAACGGCATGATGGGCTACGCCAAGGGCTCACACCGTGGCGAACTCTATAAGCCGAACCTTTTTGTAAGCCAGGCATCTTTCCCTGGATCGGAAGGGAAAGATCTACCCGATGTGGAAGCGAACGAGAAAGAATTTAACGTCGTGTATTGCCCGGCAGAACCCGGTGACATAATTGTGCACCACGTGAAGACCTGGCACGGATCGACCGGGAATACCAGTCAAACTCGACACCGTCGTGCCATGACGCTCCGCTATCTGGGAGACGATGTCCGTTACCTCGAGCGCATGGGTACGCCGCCAGATTCACCGAAGAGCGCACAGCTGAAAGATGGTGACCCGATCGAGTGTGAAGAGTTTCCACTGATGTGGACCCGCAAGGACGGTTTTGTTGCAAAGGCCCAAAGCGTCTAATAGCGTGCTCAACGGGCTGGGGTGAAAATACTAGCTATAACGACAACGCACACAAAAGAGTCTTAGCGTTTGAATCAAGCAGTCAGTCGGCGACGCGGTCGGCCTCAGATTCATGAGGCGGCCGTATCCCGTGAGCAAATTTTGGATGCGGCCATCAACGCATTTGCCGCTTCGGGATTTGAAGCAATGTCGATTCGAGCCCTCACGCGTGAGCTGAATGTAAGTCACGGCTTGATCCATCATTACTTTGGATCAAAGCGTGAGCTCTGGGAGGCCTGTGTCGATGTGTATTTTCGCTCGCTCCGAGACAAAATGATTAAGCTCGCGCCCACTCAGGAAAATGCCGATGGGCCGGCGGAGGCCGCGCGCGAGTTTATTCGCGTTTCTGTACGGCTATCAGCTCGCTACCCGGGATGCGTTCGGATACTGCTAGATGAAGGTGCGCAAGGTGGAGATCGCCTTGAGTATCTCCTGTCGAAGTATATCCACCCCGTGGGAAAAGCATGGGTAAGCGCAATAGAGCAGCTCGACGATAGCTCGGATATTCAGGCACCGGACGGCCGCACCCTGTTTTTCTTGATTACTTTTGGTGGATCCTTACCTTTTTGCGCTCCTGCCCTGTCGGAGCAGTTCGAAGGGAAATCCTTAGAATCCGATGATGCGATCGAGCACCAGGCAAATTTGGTCGCGGATTTATTGGTTGACGGTATTCGCGCACGAGCCTGTTAAGACACCATGTCCCTTGGGGTGACCCATCTCGCTGCTACGATGGGCCCTACGCTCCTTCCATCGCCTACTCGTACTCTCACTAGTCTATTCTCATCTCTCACCGCTCTACTTTTAGCAGTCAACGAAGAGCGTCGCAGACAGGGGTCGTACGGACTGCTACCTAGCGGTTGTTAGCCGCTCGAAGCTTATGGCTCGTTTATCGATGAGGCGTTTACAGAACTAGCTGGCTAAAAGATCTAGGGGCGCAACAATTCTTCGATTACCAGCCGTTCCGAATCGCTGATCGTGTTGTCGGCGCTAGCCACGGCCTCAAGCGCCGAGGCAAAGCTCTCGCTATCAAGCCCATTGGTGTGCGCACCACCCTCGCTTACCAAACCCTGCTGCCAGCTCGCTGCTTGCGCGAGGGCCAGCTCGACTACCAAGTCAATTTCTGATTGATCGATTAACTGTCTTTCTTGCAAGGCATGACGGATCGCTGCCCGCTCTTCATTCGCAACTTTGCCATCAGCAAGTGCTACTCGCGCGAGCGCATTCGCAAAGCCCAGTAAGCGTTGGAGACGCTCGGGCTCCGCATCCATGAGTTTACTGAACGCTTTACCCGCATCTTTGATCAGCACATCGGCCGTCGGCACGACTCTTCCGTCTTCCAGCGATAGCACTCTGTGCGCTTGATCCAGTATTCGCTTGTCGTGGGTGACCAGTATGACTGCGCCCCCTTCGGCAGCCAGTTCTTCAAAGAGTGCCATCACCGCGGCTCCACTGTCTCGATCAAGGGATGCGGTGGGCTCGTCGGCGAGGATCAGTTTCGGCTGCGCTACCAGCGCTCGAGCGATACCAGCACGCTGCTTTTGCCCACCGGACAGTTGCTCTGGATACTTTTTGACATGCTCACCTAACCCGACACGATCGGCGATATTCCGGATTCGCTGAGCGGCATCCGGTTGGCGGTGCAACGCACTGTGCTGCAGCCCCATTTGGATGTTTTGCTTAAGGGTAAGCGCCGGCGAAAGGTTGTGTTGTTGGAAGATAAAACCGATTTGACGGCGCGTTCGAACCAGCGTCCTACGGTCGGCATTGATCAGCTCCGTACCTAGGACAGAAACAGAACCCTCGCTAGCGCTTCGCAGACCGCCAATAATTGTGAGCAAAGTACTCTTCCCCGAGCCTGAGGGCCCGGTGACCACGGTCACTTCTCCAGCGGCGATATGCATACTGACCGAGTGCAAAATCTGCTGCCGATTCGGTTCTTGCCCATGAGAAAAATTCAGATCGGAAACTTCAATCAGGTTCTCGGCGGGTTTCACAGCATCTGCGGGCATATCAGAAAGCATTACTAGAACACCTCCGCCGGATCTACGCGACTGAGTTTGCGCATGGCCAACCAACCGGAAAAGGAACACATGCCGATGGTGACCGCAAGCACGAGGACCGCCCGCGCACCGGTCATATGCATTGGCAATTGGGTGGCGGTAGCGGCTTGATCATAGAGCAAAAGGGTAAACGCGAAGGCGGGAATGAAACCTAGAATCGCCAGATAAATGGACTCGCGCAAAACCAACCAGCGTAGGAATCCATCGTCATAACCAATCGCCTTTAGCGTCGCATATTCAGCGAGGTGGCTTTGCACATCGGAAAAGAGAATTTGATAAACCACGATAAGCCCTACAATCACTCCGATTACGGCGCCCAAGGAAAAGACATAGCCAATCGGCGTACTCGAATTCCAGTAGGCGACTTCCTTGGCCACATACTCGGCTTGCGTCAATACGAGCACGTCATCCGGGATGAGCGCACGTATCGCCGCTTGGACAGCCGCAACGTCAGCGCCGTCTTTTAGTCTCACCAGGCCAAGGTCTATGTTTCCCGCGGGTCTGCCGGGGAATATTCGACGGAAGTTCAAATCGGAGGTAATGAACGATCCGTCGATGCCAAAAGACGTGCCCAGGGAGTAGGCACCAATGACCGACACGTTGCGTTCCCGCAATTGGAGTTCTACAGCTTCTCCGCTTAATACTGCATCCACGGACGTTGCAAATTCCTTGCGCGAGTAGCGATCAATGATGACCGCGTCGGGCGTTCGTAGCGCATCGAGGTGTTCAGCCACTCCCGCCAGTCGCAAATGGGGTTGGCTCGGATCGATTCCGATGACCAGGGCCGTTTCATGATTGTCCGCACTGGCGTCGTAGTAGTAGCTCGCCGACTTAATGTAAAGCGGTGCGACGTCGCGTACTGCAGCGTGACTGGCGACCTGGTACAAACGGCTGCGCGGAAAAGGCAGCGTACGAGCTAGAAAACTGGTTCGCGGGTTTAGCAGTATGAGATCGTAGTCGACTCCTTGGTGTAAGCGGACTGCGCTATCAAACAAGGCGGAACGAAGGCCAAGTTGCATAAAGACAAGAACGACAGCAAAGGCGATGCCCAGAACAGCGGCAAAGAGCTTTAAGCGATCTTGGGACAGCTGTTTCCAGGCATAGGGAACGCTTTTGAGCATCTCGCTGCTTACCGATCACTCTCAATGAAAACGGTCACCTGAAGATTGGTGAGACTAGCAACACGTTCCGGCTTATCCAAGCGCACAAAGACCTCGACGACGCGCGCATCGCGCCGAGCAACCGGATCCAAATCCAATATATCGTTCTTGCCAATAAGGTTGCCGAGCCGTTCGACGCTGCCGGTGAGTTCCTCCGCGAGAGACACGCTCGTCACTCTTGCCTTTTGACCAATAGCTACCCGGCTTACATCAGTTTCGTATACCTCGGCTACCGCGTACATCGCGCTGGTCTGACCAAGCTCAAGAAGTCCTTCGGTACCGATTCGTTCACCCTCGCGGGCATGAATAAGTAGCACGGTTCCGTCAACCGGAGCCTTTACCTGCGCCCGTTCCAAGCGCTGCTGCCCCGCAAGCTTTTCCGCTTTCCAAACTTCGAGATCGCGCTCTGCCTCTTCCATTCGGGCGACGGAAGTCGCTGAAGTCTGCCTGAGGTTTTGTTCGCGGCTTAGGCGCCTCATCGCATACTCGATCTCGATTGCTGCGCGCTGCACCTCTGCTTGCCGGAGCTCAAAGGTATCCAGCCGTGCCAGCACTTGACCGGCGCTGACGACCTCTCCCTCAGCCACTAATAGATTAGAGACGACAGCCTGCTCCGAAGGACCAGCAAGCTGGAAGATGCCATCGCGCGGTTCGATTCGACCGAGAGCCGATACGTCATCCGCATGCGCAATTGCCGCCGCAAAGGAACCAAGAGCAGCCAGAAAAAAGCGAGTTATCGTCGATGAAAGCATGGAAAGCACTTCTTCTAAGTTTGAATTCTTATTAAATGAATACTCGTTCTAAGGACGGCTGCTGATAAACCTCAACTCAAGGATCGAATCCATCTTGCCCAACTGCAATTTCGGATCAGACACAGCGCAGTCTTTCTTGTTGACCGCAGCTACCTGCTCGACTCAGGAGATCGAAGATCGAATCTCTGTGTTCCTCAAACCAAAGGCGCGCTTGCTCCTTCAGGCCGGCAACGGTCTCCGGATCCGTTTTGTCCAAGTACAGTAGATCTCGAGGCAGAAAGTCGTTTACGCGTAGATAGCGATCTCCTAATAATTGGCGACATTGATACTCACTGATCGATGAACTGCCTGTCATCATGTGATCGAACAGACCGTTCGCGACCCACTCGACCATTCCCCAGTGTTTAGCCTTGTTGCCAATCGCATCGCACTGCTCCTGGTTGAGGTCATGCTCCGGATGCCCGGTTCCCAAAGAAATAACCCAGATGTTTTCTAAGGGGTAGCCCATCGCCAGCGCTTCGGAAATTGCGATCACACTCGGATCGTTGGTGGCGATAGCTCCGTCAATCAGCCAACGACCTTCCGATTCGCTCGTGCTGACCGGTGGATACAGCGTTGGGGCCGCCGTTGCCGCATCGATCAATTCCTTTAGAGTGGGGTTGTGCGACGCTTGTCCGTTCTTAAACACAGCGACTTCGCGATTGATAAAATCGTAAGCAAGCACTAACAGCTTTTTGTTGCGGATGTCTTCTAGGCGGGTCTCTCCGAACAGCTGTTCAAAGTGTTCGGCCTTGGTAATCCCGTTGTAGACCGGCTGATTTTGCATTCGTCCTAAAATCCGATCCCAAGAAGACTTATCAAACACCCGCGACAAATGCTCTGGAGAATAGACGCGATCAGAAAGGAAACTCATGTCTTCCCGATTGCTGGCACAAAATGCCGCAATAATGGCTCCCGTACTAACGCCGGCAAAAAAATCAAAGGTGTCGTAGACCGAAGCGGTACCGTGGCTTTCAAGAAGTCGGAGAAACTCTGCGGTTAGCGCTCCGCGAGCTCCTCCACCATCCAGCGATAACAAAACGACATTGCGTTCCAAAGCAGCGTTCCTCAGTTCTTAGGGCACTTAACGCGACTCGCTAAGCTTATCGGCTCAGCGCCACAGCCTGTCTAATCTGCCACAGACTGAAACGAGAATTAAGGGATCAAAAATCAGAAGCACCCGTGAGAGGTACACGCGCGTTGGGAGATGAGAAAAGCTCACGAGCCGCGCCCACGGCATCGAGGGCGCAGCCGCTAGGTGTCAGTAATCGAAAGACACGGACCCAAACACTGTACGGGGCACTCCAAGGGGTATCCTTAGCAGGTTGCCTCCGTTGTTGTAGTACTCCTCTTCAAGCACGTTCTTTACTGCTAGCTGGAAACGCATCGTTCCGTTGCCTAAACCCAACGCCTTTGGGGCTCGCATCGTGTACCAGACCGAGGCATCCACGAGGTAATAGTCGTCGAGCTCAAGAAGGTTGCCCGGACCGGCAAAACGTTCACCTTCGTAGTAAACGCCACCCCCGATACCAAGACCCTCGAGAGGGCCTTGTTGCCATTCGTAGGATGCATAGACATTAGCGACGTTGTCGGGAACACCCGACGGTATCAAGCCCGTGTTCGTCTCCACGTCGAGGTGAGCATAGGCAGCGGTTACGTTCATTCCCTCAATGGGCTGCCCGGTAACGCTGAGTTCAACACCTTCGGATGTCGTTCCGTCTGCGAGAATCGGTAGACCATCGTTGTCGATTCCTATCGGAACATTGGTTTTCTCAATATCGTAAATCGCGACGCTGGCGCGCAAGCGGCCCTCGAGGAATTCTCCCTTCACGCCGAACTCAACCTGGTCACCCTCCTCCGGATCGAGAATGATCACGCGAGTGGCATCGGGTACGACTCCATTAGGCTGGAAAGACTCTGAGTAAGACCCGTAGAGCGAAATGTTTTCGGTAACCGCAAAGGTGAAACCAAGCTGTGGCGTAGTGCCATCCGACTTGTCGGTTGCAACGACGCCAAAACCTTCAGCACTCGTGTTGGCCTCCACTTCGCTATAGCGGATACCCAGGAGTATGCCAAGACGATCGGTCACTTCTGTATAACTATTGATGAATACGCCGAGGTCTTCCTGATCGCCGCCTGACCTCAGAGCGCCTTCAAAATTGAAATCCGAGGGAAGCTCGTAAATCGGATCGGAGAGATTGAAGAATGGTATGGCCACTCCATCAGTGTTAGCGCCGCGCACGAAGCGTCGAGTTGTATCCGAGTCGCGGTAGTCCCCACCGAAGGAGATTTGATGATTGAGCGGACCCGTTTTGATCTCACCGCTAACTAATAGATTAGCGAAGATCGCGTCGTGTTCTCTGCCGCGACTGCCGTCCAGCCCTTTGATCAGAAACACGTTATCCGTAGGGTCGTCAAAAACACCGGAGAAATCTGGTGCTCCTATTAGGAACCCGTTGTCGTCAAGGAAAGCGCTGTCCGCGTCAACAACAAAGGCCAGCAGTGGACGAGATTGCAGATCGTTCGAAACGCTGTCTTCCACAGCGACGCCGAGCTTTGCGTTCCAAGAATTCGCAAACCGGTGGCTGAGCGTGGCCTCGAAGAAGTTGAAGTCCGTATCGAACTCCTCGAAGGGGTCGCCGAAGCGTCGGCTGAAGGGGATATCGAGTAGCTCATTCACAATTTCGAATCCGTCGGATGTTTCGATTGCGATGGTGCCCCGATCTAGGGGACGACTTTCATCGCGGTACTCATACGACAACAGCAGACGAGTCGATTCGGTGAAGTCGTAGTAGGCAGACGCAGCGATCGTGTCCCTATTGATGTCAGTGAAGTCTCGGAAGCTGTTCGCATCCTGAATTGATCCGACCAGCCTGATTGCCGCTTTATCATTAATCGGCTGCGACCAATCGACAAGAATCAGCGAATCATTAAAGGATCCGTAGCGCAGCTCACCGGATAAACGCGCTTCATCAAGCGGCTGCTTGGTAACTACATCAACGACGCCGCCTGGTTCAACTCGTCCATAGCGTATCGATGCGGGTCCTTGAATGACTTGCGTGTATTCAATGTTGGTCAGGTTGGTCTTGAACCCCGTCGCTCGGCGGAAACCGTTTCGATAGAGCGCGTTTCGCCTAAAGCCACGAACGAAGAAGTCATCGTTTGTGCCGCCAAAACCATCACCGGCGGTTATACCCGGCACGTTGCGCAAGGCCTCCTCCAAGGTGGTGATCTTGCGATCGAGCACCAACTGCTCTGGAATGATCGCCACGTTGCGGGGGTTGCTTAGGAAATCCAGGTCCAAGCCAGTATTAGGATCAACCGTATCAATAAGATATCGACTCTGGTTGGTACCGATAACCAGTACCTCCTCGATATCCTGCCGGGATTTCTGAGAATCTGCGCTGTCCGTTTGCGCATGGGAAAGTGTGGGGTTCGACAGCAAAAAACAGCTTATCGCGCTTAGTACAAATGCGCTTGAGTGACCAGCAGCAGGCGCGCATTTGGCAGCATAGCAAGATCGGCCGCGTCTGGACGACACGCGCAGAGGGCTAAATGACATGGGAAAAGACTCGAAAAAAATAGCGGGGCAAGGCTATGCTTTTTCGAGAATATTTGTCAATTGTTAGTAATTCTCATAAGCATATTCGGCGAACTAGAGCGACACGCTCGCTGATGGAGCAGTCCACTCTAAGTGTTACGAGCACTAGGTCTGCAGGTTTTTCATCATCCGCTGGAGCGTATCGACCAGTGAGGCAACGGTGCCTCTCGCTCCCTCAGCCACATCTGCCTTCAGCCTTATAGTGATCTCGTCGAGCACTGCAGCGGCGCGCTCGAGACTGTCTCTACCTGATTCTTCGTCGGCGCTTTCGAACTCTGTGAGCGCCGCAGCAAGATCGTTGTCTAGCTCCTGCGAAAGCGCGCCGTTCCTTTTTAGCTGGTCCATGTACGCTCTAGCGACCACAGGCTCGGCGGGCCAAGTGACTTGGAACTGCTGCTGCGGGTTAAAAACCTGCCCCTGATTGGCGAGTGCAGCGGCCGCAATTTCGTTCTCGGTCAGAAATTCACTGGGCTCTAAAGCGAAGACATCGAGCCCTCGCGCGATCTCTGTGCCGTAGATCAAGCCGTCATACCAGTAAGTAGACCAATAGCCCCCGAGCACCAACACTTCCTCGTGCACGGGACCGCGGTCGAAGTAGGCGATTTCTATCGGATTACTGGAGTCGGTAAAGTCGATCACCGACAAGCCACCCTGGTACCAGGCCTGTACAAAAATGTCCCGGCCGGGCACCGGCACCACGGAGCCGTTGTGGGCAACACAGTTTTCCTCTTCTACCTGCGGCGCAGGAATCTTGAAGTAGCTTTGGAAGGTAAGGCTGCCGTTTTCGATGTCGTAGATCGCATCGGCGCCCCAGTCCAGAGGGTCGTAGGTTCGGCAGCGCGGACGACTACCGCCGCCCCACTCATCGGTAAACAACACTTTGGTGCCATCGTTGTTAAAGGTAGCCGAATGCCAGTAAGCGAATCCCGTATCGGTGACTGCGTCGAGGCGCTTCGGATTGAGCGGGTCGGCGATGTCGAAAATAATGCCGTTGCCTGAGCACGCGCCTGCGGCGAGCTTTTTAGAAGGAAAGACCGTAATGTCGTGGCAATGATCGGTCACCTCCGTCTCTTGCGTGTCATCGCCGTGGTCACCGCCGCGCCAAAGGCCGGCCAGTTGACCGGTTTCCTCATCAGCGAACACCGTGGGGCTAGACACAATCCGGGAGGCTGCCGGGTTGGCGATGGGAATTTCGATCACATCAACGCGAAAGAGCGCTGTTCGGTCGTCCCCTGGCGACTCGTCAAAGCATCCTGTTAATTCCTCTTCCTTTCGAACCGATGAAGTACCTGAATTGAATACGACGATTCGCTCATCATTGGCATCAACGACCGAATGCGTGTGTGAACCCCGGCAAGTCTGGACTTGACCTACCTGAACGGGACTTGCGAGATCGCTAATGTCAAAGATACGCAAACCGCGAAAACGCTCATCGCTCACATCCTCAGTGATGCCTTGACGTCCACAGTCAACCCGACCCCTGGTTTGCTCAACGGACATAACCAATAGATCACCAACGATTGATACGTCACCTTGCCCCCCGGGGCAAACAATGGAGCTAAAGAGCTGCGGAACGCCCTCGTTAAGTTTGTACACATTGAATCCGTGATAGCTGCCTGCGACGAGCACATCACCAGAGAACGCCATATCCGTATTGGAGAAGCTCAACAAAGGTGAGCGCTCACCCCACTCCGTCTCGTCGTTACCTTGCTCATCGTCTTGCGCAGCATCCCGATCAGCCTCTCGTTCCTTGGACTGTTCTTCTTCGTCTTCCGGAATGATCGGCGGAATTCCAGCGGGATTGGTAGGATCAAAGAAGCCTGCGGGTTTTGGCAAACTCGCCAGTAAACGTAAATTGCTGATCGCCTCACCCGCTTCCTGGAAACCGGCAGCGAGGCCTGCACGCGGATCGGTAGAAAGCCCGACCAGCATCGCGTTCATTTTTTCTATTTCAGCCGTCTGATCGTTGGTGATGTCGCTGGTGAAATCGAGTAGCACGGGATCGTAGGCGGAACCGGGGCGCTCCAGAAGTTCCTCGACCATAGTCACTGCACCTTCGTGATGAGCGATCATCAGCGTCAAGAATTGCCGGTCAAACTCGATACCTTCTGCCTCGGCAAGGGCGGCCATTTGTTCCGGTGTGGCCATACCCGCCATCTCGTGCGCCATGTGCATAGCGTGATGAGCCGTCGCATCAGGTACCGACTCTCCCCGCTCCGCCAACCAGGTTTTCATAAATTCGATCTCGTCGGCTTGAGATGCGTCTATCCGTCCAGCGATATCTCTCAGCTCTGTACTGTTAGTTCGCTCCACAACAAGGGCAGCCATCTGCACCGCTTGGTTGTGATGTGGGATCATGTCTTGCATAAACCGCACATCATCCGGCGAATAGCTGTTTTTAGCGATGGTCGATGCTTCTTCAACGCTAAGCTGCTTCGCTGCCTGACCCGGGGCGCCGGGCTGGATGATGGGTACTTGCTGTGCCATCGCGCTTACCGCAGCACAGAGAAAAATCAGTGTCAGGTTCGACTTAAAGAAGGTGCGTTTCACGCGGTGATCTCAAAATTTTATGAATCGGCACGATAGCACATACGTTCGGAACTTCAGCAGTGAGGTAGCGGTTTTAACTCTTTGGTTACGCCCATGAGTAAGGCAATGGTGTTACGGATTGCCTTCTCTTCAGCGCTACTTGCGCTGCTAGCATGGCACTTTTCCCGTAACCCCGACGACTATGCATTCTTGCAAGATCTACAAGCTAAATACCTCCTTCCTATTGTTTTCTTGAGCATGGTTCAGCTCCTATTGGAGGCGATCCGTTTCTCCTTCACTGCTAATACCGTTTGGGGCCAACTCACAGTGCTGCAAGCATTCGCCTTTCTAGTCTTTAGCCGACTATTAAACCGAATCGTGCCCCAGTCCGGACTTCTCTATAAAGTACGGATGTTGCAGAAGCAGCAGGATTCATCCTTCGGCCGAGTCGTCCTGATCTTCGGTTCCATGGCCTGGATGCAGCTGTGCTTCACGTTGTTAATAGCAATAGCTCTGCTGCTGGGACGAGAACCTCACATGAGAGTTGCGGGAGTATCTGTTCTGGTGCCACTCGTTGCTGCACAGCTGCTCTTGGTTGGTGGAACGGTGCTCGCCGGCGTGTTGCCCATTAGGGGCTTTGCCGAAAAGGAAAGTTTAAATCGGAAGCTAAAGAGACTACTGCTTGCCGCCAGCAATGCGGTTGAAGGACTCACCCAGCTAATACGAGCACCGCGACTACTCGCCTTAAGCGCACTCACCATAGCTTGTTCGATTCTAGTTGGCGTTATGCGCCTAGTGCTGTGTTTCACAATGCTGGGATACAGCCTTAACTTCGATGAAGGTGCCGTGTTCATCGCGATTAATAGGCTGCTCAATATCACCACTCTCACGCCAGGTAACATAGGAATCACTGAGCTAGCCTACGGTGGTCTAGCACACAGCGTCGGCTTCGGCGTTGCAGCAGGGGTGACTGCAGCGTTGGTGATCAGGATTTTGAGTTTCCTGACGCTTGGCCTCTGTGGCGGGATAATTAGCGTGCTGCGACCGGAGTTGGCCACAGGCATTGCCGCCAAGGACGACTAAGAAACCCCACCAGTTCGCGCGCAAGTGCAAGCGCTACAGCTTTAGCCCGAAGAAGTTAAAGAAATATAACGCTGCCGCAAAAGCCATCCACCAAAGCATCATCCCGGTGAAGGTCGTTCGTATCATGTTGCGCCGATCCCTTCTGCTACTGCTGGGCAAAGTACTTCGAGTACATCCCTTCAGGCATATTTTTGTACTCGAGTCGTCCTATGTTGGCGGGGCCATGACCGGGCGCGTCGATGATGACCGCGTGCTTGGCAAAGCCCGTTTCCATAAAACCCCGTCGGAAATGGTTTCGCGACTTTACAACGAATATATCCAGCGACTCGGTCGGCACGCCAATGTCGTTGAGAATGCCTGGGCCGGTCACTTGCTCGTAGTCATCGCACAGGATGAACCAGGTGTTGTCCGCACTCTCAATCGTGGCGTATCGCTTTCCAAGCATAGCTGGGCGCTTGCCAATAAATCGCAAAGTTCCTTCAATGCTTAGCGGCGAGCCAGCCAGTTCAGAGCTTTTGCCCCCAACGTCCGCGGTGAATAAATCACCTTCGCTGTAGTCGTCGAAAATGCGGTCCATGAGTGCTTGATCGGCGAGCGCCGCAATCACAAAGTTGTTTTTTTCTAGACGACGCAGTTCGTGGGCAATTTCTGTTGAATCACCCATGCGATCTGACATATTCGCGAAGACTAACTTTCCAGGATCTTGTTCCTGCATAGCCAGGCCGCTAGCTACACCCTCGGCCACCTCCGGAATCGGATACTCAAATTCCTCTTTGCGACTGAGGATGTAGTCTTGCATGTCCTGGGCGATGCGATCAGCAAGCGCCTGATCGTCATTAGTCATGACTAGCACACCCATTCCAAGATCGGGAACATCGCCAAAGCTCCAACCCTGAAATACCGACACATAGGTATCGAGATGCTGGTTTTCCCAACGACGGGCGCGTTCCATGATGGCCTGCGGCGCGCCGGTATGCGTACCGCCGTACACGGTGGCATACATCACCCCCGGTTTGAGAAAGCTCGCCGTAGGTTTGTAGTCGCCGCGAATTGCCCTTACCAAAAGGCGTGCAGCACGGTCACCCTGCAGGTTGGCGTCGTAGTGAGGAAAGCGCTTAACCACAAGGCCTATATCGAGGTAATCCATTAGCACCTCGTCTTCGTTACCGTGGTGATCGAAAGTAGCGGAAATTGGCGTGTCTTTACCAACCAGATCGCGAACCCGCTTAACTATTTCAGCCTCTGGGCGCGAAATACCCTCTACCGCCATGCCGCCGTGGAGGAAGAGGTGTACGCCGTCTACCTTTTTTAACTCGGCAATGCCATTGACAATGCCACCGGCGTATTTTTCGAAAGCCTCACGCGTAATTGTGCTACCCGAGGAGCCGCCAAAGGCCCAGGGCACGATGTAAACGGGTGTGGTCCGCACTTCTTTAAACATCGACGCAGAGTGGAGAAACCCATCCACATAGGGAGCGCCCATGGCTTCGACGGCCTGCGCGGCAACGCCACTAAGCGGCGGCATGTCGTGTTCGAACTGCTCAATACCTGTCGGTGGTGAAGGACAGAATGTGCATGTCTCATGCATGAATAGCGCATAGGCGATCGTTATCTCGGTCTGGTCATCCTTCGCCTTTGAATAGCCGAATAGGTAGGTCACGGCGACGATGCCGACGGCGAGCAATCCCCAAAGTACTTTTTTTCCGGTCATGAATTCACCTCACTTTTTTAACAGATCGGGTTTTGCCCGATTGGGGATCCCTGCGTAGAAAATCCTCGAAAACCCAGTTACCAACCGCCGAACCGCAGCCACGTGCCGGTTAGCTGGCCCTGCTCGAGCACCTGGAAACAGCCGTATTGCGCCGCCGTCGCACAGGCGTGATTGGGCAAAATTCTGAGCTGAGATCCGAGGGGAAAACGCGAGAAATCAATCGCTGCGTCTTCTTCGATAGGGCTTAAGATTCCGTGTTCCTGATTTGCGCCACTCATAAGCAATGGCAGTGGGTTTCCTTCAAGATCTACAACACACCCATAGCCAAAGTCCCGGGACTGACTAGCGGTTCCCCGGTCTCGGGACATTGCCATCCAACCGCCGTCGGTGATCAGCCACTGCTTGTCTTTCTGATAACCGGTTATGGTGACCAGCACGCTCAGCGCGATTTGGTCCTGCGAACAGACGCCAAGACCGGCCATAACGAGGTCGAAGCTTGCATACACACCGGCGCGCACTTCAGTCACCCCGGTGAGATCATCTATGGCAAAGGCAGTAGGCGTGGAACCGATAGACACAACCGGCGACTCATAGCCGGCCGCTCTCAGCCTTTGAGCCGCGGCAATGCTGTGGTCTCGCTCTTGTCGCGAAATAGCAAGAATCTCGTCGTCAGAACGGCAGTTGTAGCTCTCACCGGCATGAGTCATTACACCGCGCAGCACAACACCGCTCGCACGTTCGAGCACATCTCCAATGGCGAGCAAGTCCGCACCGAAGGGGTCTGTACCGGAGCGATGACCGTCCGTATCGAGTTCAATAAGCACCGGAAACTGGAGCGACTTTTTCTCGGCGAACGTTGCAAGTTGCTGCGCCATTTCCACAGAGTCTAAGGTCAACGTGAGTTCGACACCCTTAGTGGTGAGCGCCGCCGCCTGAGCGAATTTGTTGGGCGAAATACCGACTGCATAAAAGATGTCATTCACGCCGTACTCAGCAAAGTACTCGGCCTCCTTCAGCGTCGATACGGTGATACCTGAACAGCTGCCCGCGGCGAAAATATCTGTGGCGGCGTCGATACTCTTGAGAGTCTTCATATGGGGGCGCAAAGTACCGCCAAGACGGGAGATATGGTTTGCCAGCCGGCGCGCGTTAGCGCGCAGCTTGTCCCGATCAAGGAGTAAGGCGGGGGTCGTAAGTTCGGTCAAGGAACCCTGTGGGGCTAGCTCACTCACGGCGAAGCACCATACTGATCGAGTTGAATCCCCTGCCCCAAGGCTTGCGCCTTTCTCAATGCGAGCTGCGCCGCGGCTAAATCCTGCACTCCCATACCGGTGCTATCGAACAGGGTTATCTCATTGGCTTTCTTGCGACCTTCTTCAGTACCGCGTGCCACCGAACCTATGGGAACAATTTGCTCCTCGTTGAGAAAGCCGGCGATCGCGGCGTGCTGGCATTCGCCTAACACGACATTTTGATCTGGCGCATCACCAAACACGGAACACCGTCGGAACAACTCCGTGTCTAGCTCTTGCTTGCCAACCGTGTCCGTTCCCATGCATGCCAGATGAGTTCCGGGCTGAATCCAGCTACTGCGTATATAAGGCGTGAACGAAGCCGCTAGGGTGATAAGCACGTCACTCTCTCGGCACAGCGTCTCCATAGGCAGCACCTCTATAGAAAGCCCCTCAATCGGGAGGTCCTTCTTCATGAGGCGATCTCGCAATACTGCACTGGACCCGGATTCACGAGCGGGCAAGAGTAGCCGCTCAAAGGATCGTTCCGCCAGACAAGCACGCAACTGATACTCAGCCTGGCCGCCTGCGGCAGTTATTCCCAGTGTGTTTACATCCTCCCGGGCGAGAAAGCGAACCGAGAGTGCGCTAGCAGCGGCTGTGCGCAAGCCCGTTAGGTAAGTGCCACAGACTAGTGCTTTCGGCGCACCGGTGTCCGGCTCAAATAAAACTATGGTCGACTGATGATTCGCTAAGCCTTTGCTGCGGTTGGCGGGCCAGAGCCCCCCTGCTTTGATACCAAGCACCGGTGTGGCCCAGTCGAAGCCCGACTTAAAGCCAAAAACCGCGTTTTGATACTCCAGGGACTGACGCACCACCGGGAAATTACACGCTTGCTGCTGAGCCAAGTTTAGAAGGCCGTCGAGGACCGCCTCAGTAATTTCTTTTTGAGATACGACAGCCTCCACATCGGTTTCAGACAAATAATAAATCACACAAGATTCCGAGATAAAAAGATCACAGGAGAGCGTAGGTTTAAGGAAGCAAAATCTATCCAAGCCTGGCGGCGATCCACTAAACCGACAGACCAGTACCTAAGGAACTAGCGACTCGATAGCAAAGAGCAAGGTCGAGATATTAGCTTCTATTTGCGCAAACAAGACGAGTCGCAGATTCTTTTTCAGGAAACCTTCTCCGAAATATACCTTTATATAAAAGTATTACCGCATACGGTCTGCGAGTCAAACGCCGCTTTTACAATGCAGCTAAGGGCGGTTTCCCGCCGGCTTTTTAGGCAAGCGATCGCAACTTGGATCATCACACTTGCGCGCTACTAGCGTCGCAAACTTCGCTCTCAACCGATTTCCATTTTCGTCGTTGCGATGAAATTCACCGAAGTTCTCGTTGTATTTACACAGCTCCCAATCCGCGTACCAATCACGCAGCTGACCCTCTTCCAAGGTAAAGGGAAACTCGATTGGGCAGGGGTGTTCCACTGTAGAGATTGGCGCCACCACCAAGTTGATTCCCCCGAATTTCGTCTGTCGCTGCATATTCCTAACGACCTCGCGCACGCTATCGGCTTGCAGGAATTGGAGGACCACGGTGCAAACAATCAGGTCGTAATCGTTCTCAATGGCTGCTTTCTCCGCGTCATAGATTGAGGCGCGAATATCACTGTACTCGGCTTCCTCAGCAATGGTCTCCTGGAGTACCGCCAAAGACGCTGCCGATTTGTCTACAGAGGTTACGGTAAAACCATGACGCCTAAGAAAAACACTATTACGTCCTCGGCCACAGCCGAGGTCTAGCGCACTGCCCGAGTGAATGTATTGGAGGATCTCTGAGACCTCCGAATGAGGCTGGCTGAGCTTATGCATTTTCTTGGCAGTAGCGACTTTCTTCGCAATAGAATCCCAAATTGAACTCCATATCGTCAGAAGCCGGTGCGGCTCGGTGCCACACTTACGGCCCAAGAAAGAAGCACGGGGTGTTTGCAGCGAACATGCGCCAATATGGGACAAAGCATTGGGCAGCAAGGCTTCGCAATTTAAGGTTCGGAGCTATCACTGATTCGGCTTAGCTATTCCAGCTTAGCTACTCCGGTTAAGCTACTCGGGTTTAGCTTTGCCGGTTTAGCTTTTTCGACCAGGCTACGATTTTTCTGGCTTTGCTAAAGCAGCAAAAGAATGGCTCCAAGTAGCAGGCAAGTCAGGCTCAAAACCATACCACCGATTCGTAAAGGCACGCTTTTCTTCATAAATGCAAAGCAGAATCCGTGCATCAGTCGACCTAGGAGAAACGTGCCCCCAAGCCCGTGGAGAAGGGCGGCTGACGCACCCTGCTGTTCAAGTAAGAACAGCATTAGCAACATCATCGGAGCGTACTCGGTCAAATTGCCTTGACCTCGGATCGCCCGCTCCAGCGTCGTGCTTTCTTCCTTTCCGAAGGCAAAGAAGGAGAAAGCGGGATTGCCACGAAGAGCAATCACGCGAAAAGAGAGAACGACTAACCAAAGTGCGAGGATAGCTGTATAAAGCGCTGTGACCATGGAACTTTCTCCTTTTTAAGACAGTTGCTCTCAAGCATGAAATATTGCCATGGATATTCAAGTCACACCGAGACTGCATTCGGTTGCTAGCGGTTAACTTTGTCAGAATGTAAAGATAAATTGACAGTCAATCGTGCGATTGTCTATATAAAGAGACTGAATCGGGGGAGAAATAAACGCTGTGTTAAGAGCGATAAAGGCGTCGTTATGGACGCTTAAAATTGCGCTTCCCAAAGTCGCCGTTGGTTGGATGTTCGCACTCCTAACGATCGACTTCAATCGGGTGGCGATCGTCGAATTGGGCGTTGCGGCAATTGTAGTAACCACCCTGTTATCGATCCATTATTTGCTTGCGCCTTTTCAGGTTATCGCAGGGCGAATCGCAGACAAACATCCGCTCTTTGGCTATCGACGCACGCCTTATCTCCTAGCCGCAAGCGTAGTCGCGAGCCTGTTGTTTTTGCTATTACCCACGGTCACCTTAGCGATGGAAAATGGAGGACCGCTGGCGCTGATTAACGCAATCGCCCTGTTTGCTTGCTTCGGTGTTTGCATGGCCGTGACCGCAGACAGCTACCACTCGCTGATTGCAGAAAACACGAAGAAAGAGCACCGAGCCGCCATCGTTGCAGTGGTTTGGATTGTAATGATTCTTTCAACGATTCTTTCGGCGGTGGTCATGAATGCAGTGCGGCCCGAATTCTCCCCAGAAGCCATGCAGCGCTTATACAACTTGACGCCACTGGTCGTTCTCGGTGCCGTTTTGATTGGTGTTGTTGGTTTTGAGAAGCGCCTTAATCCGCAAGAAATACGAGAAGCCCGCGCCCGAGCCTTAGCGATCACACCCCCCGGTAACCCGTTGCGGTCTGCCCTTAGCTTGCTTCGTAGCAATAAGCAGGCTGGCCTGTTCTTCGCCTTTGTAAGCTGCGCGATTTTTGCCTTGTTTCTGCAAGAAAGTCTCTTAGAAGTTTTGGGTGCGGAAGTCTTTGGCGCAGACATTCAAGAAACAACTCGCTACCAACCTACCTGGGGCGGTGGAATTCTGCTTGGAATGATAGCGATGGGATGCCTAAATTCACTCTGGCGCGTGCCCAAGGAAACGCTGACGTTGATTGGCTGTGCAGCCGCGGCTTTGGGGTTTTTGCTCTTGGCGACGGTTGCTGTTTATCGTTTGGATCAGATGCTTATTCCAACACTGTTTTGCATGGGAATTTGCGCCGGCATTTTTAACGTTGGCGCACTCGCGATCATGATGGAGATGACCGTTGAAGGCGCTACCGGTTTGTATATGGGCTTATGGGGCGTCGCGCAGGCAATAGGGATGGGCACGTCCTCGATCGTCGCCGGCGGCTTACACACCGCACTCATTGGTAGCGGAGTTATGCAAGCAAACTCCGCCTACGGCCTTATCTTCTCCATAGAAGGCGCGCTGCTCCTGGCTGCGGCGTTTTTGTTCAGCAAAGTCAGCATCGCACGCTTCCAAGAGCTAGCCTCCAGCATCAATAGCAAAGACCAGGCGAGCGATGCGAATGTCATCGACGCGGCCACCGCCGGTGCCTAGCTTGCCCTAGTCATCAGCGTCGGAACTCTCTAAAAAAATCATATCGATACCCTGGGCACGAGCAGCATCGTTCAGGGCCGGCACCTGATCGGACCAGACCGAATCCAGTTTTGCTAGCTCGTTCTCTATCGCAGCGCTTAACTCTTCCTTTACTTTCCACGCTTGCTCGGTCGGGCCTAGGTCATCTCGAGCGACGGTACGCATCAGACTGACAAGCTTGTTGTTCAGCCTGATCGGAAAGTTAAGCGGATCTTGTCGGCTTTCATTCTTTGTCTGGTACAGCGCTTCTTCGACTTCCGTGAGCAACGCGTTTAGCTCGCTCACTTTCGATGCGATCGAGTCTTCGGAACCGGCTTCAAGACGTTTAGACAAAGAATCGAGCTGCGCGCGCAGCGCCCTTATACGCTTGATCTCTCGGTGCGTGCGGGTGAGCAAATCCCTTGCCTGGACAACGAATTCAAATTGCTCCGCATAGTTCTCGGGCATTGCCCTTGACCTGGGGTCGGCGAGAATCTCAAAGCGGACTTCTTTCTGAACCGTATCCTGTTGAAGCACAGCTCGATAGAGCCCGGGCACCGCCTTCGGCCCCGCTTTCATGTCCGCCCACAAAATCAGATCGTCAAAACGCTCCATACCGGGATACTCGAGGTTCCATACGTGACGATGTAATCCGGCTTCCGTGTCTAGAACCGCCGTGTCAACGGCGCCTTCACCCTCAGTTTCTTCGCCTTCGCCGTCCGTTTTTCCGGTCCAGGTCCATATGGGTGTTTCATCACCGGGTGCATAGACAGAGAGGCTCAGACTGTCCCCGTTCTGGATTTCATTCGGAAGCTGATAGAAAAGACTCACACCCTCGTAGGGGTTCGTTCCCGCTCCCTTTGTTTCCTCGTTTCGACCGCCCGCAAGTAATCTATGGGTTTGGCCAGGAGTATAAAGTTGCAGTTCATCCGCCTTGAGGCCTTCCGCCTGCTGTCTAAGGACCGGCAGATCGTCCAGGATCCAGTAGCCGCGCCCCTGCGTGGCTACAACCAGATCATCGTCTTTTACCTGTAGATCGGTGATTGGGACAATCGGAAGATCTAGCTGCAGGCTGGACCAGTTTCGGCCGTTGTCACTCGAGAAGTAAACGCCTCGCTCCGTACCCGCGTACAGCAGGCCCTCTGTCGTAGGGTCTGCTCTTACCACGCGGGTGAAATGTGATTTTGGAATATCACCGTGGACACGCTTCCACGTGCGGCCCCAGTTACTTGTATAGAAGAGGTACGGGCTAAAGTCATCGAGCTTATAGCGAGTCGCTGCAAGGTAAGCACCCCCCGGATTAAAGGGATCGATGTCGACGCTATTGACCATAGACCACTCCGGAAGTGCAGTGGGCGTAACGTCCTCCCAAGTCTCCCCCGCATCTCGTGTGAGATGCACCCGCCCGTCGTCGCTGCCAGCCCACAGTACACCTGCCTCATGAGACGACTCAGCGACCGCAAAGATCGTTCCATAGTATTCAACACTGGTATCGTCCTTGGTGATTGGACCGCCGGACTTACCCATTTTGCTTTTGTCATTTCGCGTTAGATCCGGGCTGATTTGGGTCCAGCTCTGCCCCAGGTTTGTACTCCGAAACAACACGTTCGCTGCGACATAGAGAACGTCCGGATCGTGCTGCGAGAATAGAATCGGGTAGTTCCACTGAAAACGATAGCGAAGATCTTTGGCGCCATAACCCATCGGGTTGTCGGGCCAGACGTCAATCGAACGACTCTCGCCAGTGCGGTGATCAACGAGCCTGAGTAATCCGCCGTAAGAGCCACCTACCACAATGTCCGGATCGTCGGGCTTGGCAACGATGTGACCGCTCTCCCCGCCGGCTGTGGGTTCCCAGTCGCGGTTAGTAATCGCATCGCTAGTGAACGACTGAGAGCGGATGCGAACCGCTGAGTTGTCTTGCTGGCCTCCGAGCAGCCGATAGGGGAAGTCGTTGTCGGTGGAAACACGGTAAAACTGCACTGTCGGCTGGTTCGCCTGTGTACTCCAGGTAAGGCCTCCGTTGTAGGAGACATTAGCGCCGCCATCGTTGCCTTGAATCATTCGCTTTGGATCAGCTGGGTCGATCCATAAATCGTGATTATCGGTGTGCGGCGTACTGATTTCTGCAAACGTTTTCCCGCCGTCTTTCGAGAAATGAAAGCCCACATTGGTTACATAAACCGCCTCTTCATCCAGTGGGTCGGCGTATACCCGGGTGTAGTACCAAGCTCGCTGGCGGAGATTGCGATCTTCAGAGGTTTTTTGCCAGCTTTTGCCACCATCCTGGGATCGAAAGAGCCCTCCCTCTTCCGCTTCGATCATCGCGTACACATTTTTGTTGTTGCTCGGCGAGACGGCTAAGCCAATGATTCCAAGCGTACCCTTTGGCAAGCCCTCGTTCTTGCTGAGTTCGACCCAGCTGTCGCCGCCATCAACACTTTTATAGAAGCCTGACCCGGGCCCGCCGCTCTCTAAAGAGTATGGCGTCCGCTTAATGCGCCAGAAACTCGCGTAGAGAATTCGCGGATTGCTCGGATCCAGCACCAAATCCACGGCGCCGACTTCCCTATCGACAAACAGCACCCTTTCCCAGGTGGCGCCACCGTCTAGGGTTCGAAAAACGCCGCGCTGCTCGTTCGGTCCAAACAGGTGTCCCATCACGGCGGCGTAAGCCACATCTGGATTCTTAGGATGTATCCGAATCCGAGAAATATGCTGTGAGTCTTCCAGGCCTACTCGCTCCCAGCTGTCCCCGGCGTCTACCGACTTCCACATCCCATCGCCGGGTGAGACGTTCCCTCTGACGGTTTTCTCACCCGTACCGACGTATATGACATTCGGGTCCCATTCGGACACCGCGACCGCGCCGATAGACCCGCCGAAGTAGCCATCCGATACATTGCTCCAGGACTCGCCGCCATTCTGTGTCTTCCAAACGCCACCTCCCGCTGCGCCAAAGTAGAAGGTATTCCGGTCTTTAGGAATTCCGGTTACCGCAGCTGATCGGCCGCCACGATAGGGCCCGACCTCCCGCCATTCGAGGGCGCGTAACTCGGCGGGAAATCGATTGCGATCAACATCGGCAATGGCGCTAGTGGATGTCAACGCGATCATGCTCAGAAAAAGTGCGGCTAGAAATGTCATTGAATGGTCTCTCAACTTGTAGCAGCGTTGCGTCGCTGCGGTGTCGATGTGTTTATTGGAGCGCGGTTTAGACGTAAGTAAAACATGCGACAAGCGAATCGGAAAAGCGGTGGATCGCAGGGCTCTCAACCCAGTCTGCGCTGGACCGCGTCTCTGGCCAACAGAGTTGGGTAAACGCTTACCCAATTCCATGCGTAGCCTTACTAGTAGCGAGAGAAAATTTCGGCGAGTTGCTCTCGATCCTGAACCTTTGGTAGCGCGAGCATGAGAAGAATCCGCGCCTTTTGTGGCGTCATCAATTGAGCCGGAATGGGCGGAATCCACCTCCCCTGCCAGCGAGGATCGCCCTCTAAGCGGCTGCAGGTCTCACGGACCCTTGCTGGTGCTGTCGCTTGGATTGGGCGGAGTTTTCTAACGCTTTCTCCGGTGGGAAAGGCCGCGACTACCGCAGTTCCATTCCGTGCTAGGACCTGCAGTGCAAGACTTTCATCACAGGTGGTATTTGTCGTCGCAATGACAACGCCTTCCGCAGTCTGAGGGAACTGGTTTCCCAGTCCACCCGAGTAGGAAAACAGGAGCGGCACCTCAGCGAGCCTGGTTGATGTGCTGTTGGGTGTGGACGAATCAGGAAAGACTGTTGGGTCGATCTGAAACTGTGAGCGATGAGTATGCGGGCGCGTTGGTGAGTAGAGGTATTCGGGGCCGCTCGCACCCAAAACGCCGATGCGTCCAGCTAGGAAACCACCCACGCGTGGGTAGTCTTTGCGAACCTCCCTCGCGGATAGAATTCGATCATCCATAACCACAAGTACACCCCGATCGCGGGAATCCGGTGAGGCTGCAGTACGGATTGCTGCGAGTAGATTCGCTGGGCCATCGGCTCCCGTGCCGGTCGCAGGCCTTTGTGCCCCAACAATCACCACTGGTTTGTCCGAGCCGACGGTTAAATGCAAAAAGAACGCAGTTTCTTCCAGTCGATCGGTGCCGTGCGTAATCACAACCCCAGCAAGACTCGAGTTTTGGTTTAGGTGCTTGGTGATCAGGGTCGCTAAACGCAACCAATCCGCCGGTTGTATCTCCGTTGATGGAACGTTGCTGAACTGCAGGGTCTCGATCACCGCATGGTTCTCAAGTTCCGGTACGGACTTGATGATGTCCTGCGCACTAAGGCTTCCAGCCCGGTAACGGCTTGGGTCATTCGGATCGTCCTGGACGCCGGCAATTGTGCCG
This sequence comes from Pseudomonadota bacterium, assembly GCA_039815155.1. Lineage (GTDB taxonomy): Bacteria > Pseudomonadota > Gammaproteobacteria > Pseudomonadales > Halieaceae > Congregibacter. The sequence continues at coordinate 17,417 of JBCBZV010000017.1, read as the reverse complement.
CCGGTAGCGATGATCAAAATCTTTGGCAGCGGCTGATCGTCCGCGGAAAATAACCAAGCCGGCAGAAAAAGGAGCATCGCGACGACGACAAGAAATGCACGGCGGGCGCTGGTGCGTTTGGCTTCGCTCATTCACTCACTCCCGTTCGGGTGTCTGTCGTGGAGGAATTTGAGCCTCGTTGATCGGAAGCAGCATCGTGGAGATTGTTCATCAAACGAGGAATCATAAGGCCTAAAGCCGCGAATACCACCAGTGCGGCCCGCTTCTGAGGGATACTTAGGCTCATTCGCTGTTCGATAGCCGCGCTGTTGGTCAATGATTATGCACCCTCGCTTTGCCTGTTTGTCGCTGCTCGTGTTGACCGTTAGCTGTGGCGAGATCAGTGATCCCTCACTCAATGCAGTATCGGACCTAGTAGACAAGGCGGAAACTCCGAGCCAAACCGTCTCCACTTCTATCACTGAGCCGCTAGCGGATCGCTTCGCCAGCGCAGCTCGAAACCCACGCCGCGCTAGCGATAGAGCAAGTGCAAGCCTGACCGGTACGCCCTCGCAAGAACACAGGGAAGTGTACTTTGGCGACCTACACATACACACAAGCTTTTCCGCCGATGCGTACATCATGGGAGTTCGCTCTACCCCCGATGACGCCTATCGATTCGCCCGGGGCAAGACCATCAGACATGACCTGGGCTTTCCGGTGCGCCTGCGGCGATCGCTCGACTTCGCGGCGGTGACTGATCACGCGGAGTATCTAGGTCAAGCGGCACATGCGGATTTGGATCTTCCTTCAACTCGCGGCTCTTTGTCGGCACTAGTGAAGTCCGGAGAGAAATTCGCGATCACGAAGGCTTGGCTGGAAACCTCCTTATTCACGGCTCTGGGCGGTCAGAATTTTTCTACACCGGATGAAGCGCTGAATCTGGCCGCCTGGCAGGCGATCATCGATGCGGCCGAGCGCCATAACCGCCCCGGTGTGTTCACTACCTTCGTGGGTTATGAGTGGTCCGCTTGGGGTGCCAACAACCGCGAGCACCTACACCGCAATGTACTTTTTCGTGGATCTGAAGTGTCCGCTCTGCCCTTCAGCGCTCTAGATAGCGAAAATCCCGAGGACCTGTGGCGTTTTCTCGAACGGGAAACCAAAGCTGGTCGCCCTGCGATTGCGATTTCCCACAACGCTAATCTGAGTGCGGGGCGTATGTTCGCCCCTACCGAGTACGCTGGCGGCGCGTTGTCAGCAGAATACGCTTCCTTGCGCAATCGGATAGAGCCGCTGAGCGAGATTTTTCAAATTAAAGGCCAGTCTGAGACCCACCCCCTATTGTCCAGCGACGATGACTTCGCGGATTTTGAGATTGCTGATTTGTCGTTCTTTAGCCGCGCCTCAAGCTCGTCAGTGAAAGGCTCCTACGCCCGAGATGCACTTCTAGCCGGACTCGCGTCCTTTAAAGACTCAGGCTTTAACCCCTTCAGGTTTGGAATGATCGGATCCTCGGACAGCCACAATGCCAGCTCTCCGGTCGAAGAAGACAACTATCACGGTAAGTTGCCCATGCTCGATGGCAGCGCCGGACTGCGCACGAACAAAGCAACCTACATACCCAATCGCTTTGCGCCCGCGCGACGCTGGGGTTCTGGCGGTCTCGCCGCCATCTGGGCCGAAGAGAACACGCGAGAAGCTCTGTTTGACGCTCTGCAGCGACGAGAAGTCTATGCGACCAGCGGGCCAAGAATTCGCCTTCGCGTCTGCGCCGACTGGCGCATCAAATTGGAAGGAAGCAACCGTAAAGAACAGCTGGTCCCTGATGATCGCTGCCGAATACCGATGGGCGCGATTCTTCGTGCAAGGAGTCCGGTCGCTACGCCAAAGCTTTTTGTCGACACAAGGAAAGACCCGGACGGCGCCAATTTGGATCGCATCCAAATCGTGAAGGGATGGATCGACGAGAAAGGCAACGCGCGCGAAAAAGTATTTGACGTTGCCGGTTCGGATGGGCGCCGACCAGATCCCGGTTCGAGCCGTCTACCGCCGATCAAAAACACTGTCGATGCTCGCAAAGCGAGCTACGATAACTCGGTCGGCGCACGCGCCTTAAGTGCCACTTGGGAAGATCCTAGCTTCAGTTCAAGCCAGCCCAGCTTCTACTACGTTCGCGTACTTGAAATAGCGACACCGAGATGGTCCACCTACGATGCGGTAAAACTCGGAACGGAGCCGATGCACCCGGTTAGCATCCAGGAACGAGCCGTAAGCTCACCGATTTGGTACGAGCCGACAGACCCATGAAACTCTCTTGATAGACCGCATACAGCATCAAATCTTGAAGGGCCTAGCTACGATACCTGCCGGTCCCAACGCTTGTTCGCAATCAGTTCAATTTCGAGGGCGACGACGATCCACGAAAGCTCCGTGACGTGGCTCCAAGCAAGCTAACAGATAAAGGTGCGAGGGATTGCAAAACACGCTTGTGGTTGTTCAGACGAATGAACCGGCTGCGCATATTAACTATGCCGCCGCGAAGATAAATTTGCCTGGGTACGCCGAAAACTCGCCTACCAAGGTGTAAATCAGCTCACAAAAACTATTTGCTCGCCGCCCCGCCGATAGCCTGCTTGACTCCTTCGGCAAATAGCGACGGATTCTGATAAACCGCTAGCTGGCCGCCTTGTCCCGTTACAACATGAGCGTTGGCGAGCGTTGCCGCTTTCGCCTCTATCCGATCCAACGTGAACAGGTGATTGCGCTCGCCGTGAACGAATATAACTCTCAATTTCGGGTCCAGCTCAAGCAATTCAGCCCAGTTTCCCGCCCAGCGACAAACATTCGCAACCAGCGTACGCACGTCCTCAAAGGAGTAGGCAATGATGCGGCGTGTGACTTCATACCAGCGACGATCGGTGCGAGTAAGCTCCTGGTCCTCCGGACTACCCTCAAAGAAATAGTCGATCACCCGCGCCTCACCTTCCGGCGAACTGTGGAAATCCTTCGCAAACAAGCGATGGGGTACTAGAAGAACTTCCGGAAAGTAACGCGCTGGATAAAAGGATCGGCGCAGGGGTTTTGCTAGTGCCAACAGTTCGCCGCGACGCTCGAAAGGCACGCCCGTATCGACTAGCACCGTTCCGAGACATCGCTCCGGATAGGCGCGACTGAACATGAGCGTATAGAGTCCCGCGGAGCAATGTCCTGCGATAACAGCGGCAGAAAGACCTTCTACGTCAAGGACAGCCTGATAGCCAGCCAGCAACTCTGGTAAATCTTGTTTGGCGGTCGCTCGAAGGCGCCCTTTCAGTCGCGGTCGATGCACACCAATCACGCAAATACCGCGATTGCGGCATTCACGACGAAAGTCCGGGGTCATATCCGGTGGCGACGTGTTGTGCATCAGTAAGACCGGAATGCCTTTAGGATCGCCATATTTAATCCAGCGAAGGCTTACCGCCGCTAAATCCAGTTCACCCCGTTCAAACTCATCCTCGGCCAGCTTGTTCCACTCGATTCCAATATCCGACGGTCTCTTTGCTCTGGACGTCAACTGGGCGAGGGTCGCCAGATAGAGCGCTAGCTCCGTTTGACCACTCACACCGATTTTGTCGTAGATCTGCGTCAGTTGGGTGCGAATGGTCCGAATGGAACGTTGCCTCTTAGCGGCCGCGGCAGCAACCGAACCGGTCTCGATCAAGCACTGCAGAACAGAAACTTCAGCAGGCGTGAGAAAATAAGTAGAGGTTAGTAGAGGCTCGAGACCCGGTGTCCAGATTGCCTTTGCGATCTTCAGTGCGATGAAAGACTTTGCCTCTCCTCCCCTACTGAGGAGATTCTGACGCGCGGCCACGGCAAATACGGGCTGTTGCCGTTTGAGACAAACGCGAACCAATACCGAATCGGGCGAAGCACTTGTTAGCAACTCGTGCAGACGCCTCTCATCCTCCGGGGAAACAAAGGCGCCCGCCAGCGACGATGTCTCGCGACTGCACAGGCCGTTGAAAAGCTCATTTTCGGCGACAACAGCGAACGATGAGTCGAGGATCGCCGTGGGAACAATTTGTTTATCTACGAAAACTATAGGGCTGTCGACGTTACTCCCAGCGCCTGCCTCCAGGAACTGCGCAGCATGGGCAAAATGCCGGTGAAAAAAAGCTCGCCAGTCTTGCTCTTGTTTTTCGAGATTCTCGTGAGAGGAATCTAAAATTGCGTCCATCGCTTCGAAAAGCGAAGCGTGGTTTGCCGGATCCACAACCGCTTCGTATAGGCCAGCCAGCACCTGTGCCGCAGCCGCTTTCGCTTGATCCTCTGTGTAGTTGACGCCAGGCATAGTCAATCGAATGAGCTAATAATCAAATCACTGCAAGCACTTTAAATTGGGCCGAACGAGGTCTTGTTGTTCAAAACACAGTCTCATCTAAGTTCAGCCGCTTTGTTCAAACGCGCGCCATCGTCACCTCTGAGCTTCTATAAAGTCTTTGGAGAGAGGCCTTTCGGATAGCGCGTCCTACTATAACGAAGCGCATGCGTCATATGACGTATGCACAGGTCCGATGTTAGCGCTAGTTTGCACTCCATCGAGCAGAAACTCAGGCCAAATGCATGGCTAACGTGTATCAGATTTTTCTGAAACTTACGCTTGCGAGCGGTGCGCTCTTAGTTAGCGCTCAGGGGTACGCCCAAAGTACGGAGATTCATGACGCCTGCGGACGCTTTGAACGCAGCAATATAGATTGCGCCTGCGTCGCAAAGAGGGTCGAGCGCTTCCAATCAAAAGCGAATAGTAGTGAAGGACGAGAACTCATCGCGCAGGGCTACTACTTCGCAGTCGGCATGAGTAACGATTACCGAAGTCGTATGGAACGGGCATTGGCGAATCCCAGCAGTGCGATAGAGCTTATGCAGGCCTTCGATAGTTTGGGTGGAAGACCGGAGAACATACAAGACTATGAAAACGGCTGCGTGATCGCGGGCGCTGCGCGGGCATCCTTCGCTCAACCGCGTAATACGCAAACAATGCAGCAATATCGTAGCGCGTGCGTGGCGTCTTCTGGTCAGCGGCGCTACTGCGCCTGCGAAGGTGCCCAATTGCAGAAGGTGCTGTCTACGGCAGAGTTTGAGGCCTATTTTAGATCTTTCGCTGACTACAGCGACAAAGAGGCTACTACGCTCGTACAGATGTCTCAGGCTCGCGGCAAAGCTATGGGGCTATCTGCACAGGCCTATGATGAGCTGGTAGGAGGCGCTCGAAATAAAACTAGCAGACACCGGCTAGAGCGCGAATCCTATTGCAATGCCATCGTCTGGGCTGATGATGAAGCGGGGGCTTCCGCAGCCACACGAAAAAACGGCGGGTTTGATCCCAATTTAGTTTCCGGTCCAAACGGGGTAAGTGAATCGGTGGGGATAGCAGGAGTTGAAGAGGAGACAGCTAGCGCAAACGGAGCAGTTAGCGGATCTTCGGCGAAAGAAAGACTGTTTAACATCTGCATGAATGACAATAACGACCGGGCGCTCTGTGAGTGTATGGGCACGCAAATGGAGCTGAGTATGCCCACTGAGACCTTTGAGTTCTTTGTTGACCTACGTGAGGGCGATGCGAATGGCGCTGAAGATGCCTTTGCCTACGCAGCGAAGAAACGCGGCATGAGTACAATGGAAGCGATGGGCTCTATGGGCTCAAACGTGGCAAAGGTCTCCGCTGCTATGGGAGCCAATACCTTATCTTGCCTGGGCGATTTACCAGGTATGCCCTAAGCTTAAGGGCTGTGCGTGACACCGCAGCGATTCACTAAAGTTAGCTATCTTTTAATACGGGAAATGATAGGAGAAGGCGGAATGAATTCGATCAAGAACATAGGCAAAGCTACCACAGGCTTAAGCGCACTGGCACTGGCGCTCCTCTCTCTCGGCGTCAACGCCGGAACCGCGACGGTAAAGTCCAGTGAGGGGGATTCGATAACCTATGAGTACAGCCGAGACGCCGTACGTATGGGCCCAGAGGATAGCGGTACCTACTCCATCATCCGCGATGGGAAGATGTATGCGGTGATCGTGGAAGATGGCGAAACGATGGTGATGGACGCCAGTTCGATGCTAAAGAGCTTTGCGCCTATGTTTAAAGACAGCGCTCCCGATGAATTCTCTGCGGAACTGGTTTCGATGAAAAAAACCAGTCGCAAAGAGACTGTCGCTGGCGTTGAGGGGCGCGTTTACGAAGTTACCGTGAAAACCGAATCCGGCGAGGAACGTACGGAAGAACTTGTGTTATCGACAGATCGTCGTGCACGGGAATTCACAGACGCTCTCTTTTTGATGACAAAGTCCTTTAGCGAGATCGGCGGCGAGAAAGCGGCCAAGCAAGCAGAAGAATTTCGCGACCGTCTGGATGAGTTGGATTCCGGATTTCTTCGCTACGGGTCGGACATGGTAATCACCAGCATCGACAGCAACAAAGTGTCGTCAGAGCGTTTCGAATTACCGGCGGAGCCGATGGATATGAGCGGCATCGGAGCAATGCTCGGTGGCCTAAGTGCGGGCGGCGACGAGACGCCCGCTGAAATCGGTGACGACGAAGAAGCTGAGAGCGGTGGCGCGTTTTCCTCGATCATGGGCGCTATTGGTAAAAAGATTGATCGGCAGACTGACCGGGTAGGCACATCCGTCGATAACGAAGTCGATCGAGAAACCGACGAGACGGTGGACGAAGGTCTGAATAAAGTGTTTGGAAAATTGTTCGGAGGTAGGTGAATTCGCTGTTATGAATGACTGCTGGAAATACACCGGCAACGAGATTCTGACATTTTTTTCGATTGCCAGGGTGTAATAGGACTCAATTAGCCGACCAATCGGGTTCGTATCATATTCTGCATGGCTTCTGAAACACGATCCAAATGAGGACGCGTGTAGGGGAAAGTCACCGCGTGATCATAGTTATGACGCATTGCAGCGTTTGCCTCAAATACGACCGCACGACCTTGATCATCCGGCGCAAAGTCGATCCCAAAAAAATCGAGATCGATCTCTTTAGCAATTCTGTGCAGAGCAGTAAAAACGGATTCACCAAGAAAACGCTCCGGATTCTCTAAGTACGCTTGCTCTTGATTTCGAGTTGCTTCGACCTTGTCCATAACCTGATAACGATCGCCGGAGTGAATTTGCCAAGTATCGTGAGACAAGCAGGCTACCGGGTAGAACTTACCGTCAATAAAGAAACACCTTATTTTCCTGTAATAGGGCTGGTCTCGCTTGCAGTCGATATACTCGATCGCATAAAGGTCAGTGCCCGGGGGCGTGGCGTCGAGATACTCCAAGAGTTCAGCTTCAGTAGTTAGCAGTTTCACTGATCGTCCGGTGTGAGTATTGGATTGCCTTAATATCAGCGGAAGATCTAGATCCTGGGCGCGTAATTTTGCTGCGAACTCCTTACTAGGCTCGGAGCCACGATGCAGACGCAAGGTCCGGGGAAAAACCACGTTGGGAATATCGCCCAGTCTTTCGCTGTTCGCGTCGCGCGAGCTTAGCAACACCTTGCTCGGTGGATTAACGACAGAAGTCAATCCGCGCTCAACCAAGAAAGAGTCTATCTCCTCTAAAGCGGGCGCCATGCTGTCAGCGCAAGCAATCGTATTAAGTACTAGCGTTATCTCTGGGAGCTCGTCGATGGTATTGAGGTTGCCTCCAGCAGCGCTACCGGAATAAAGGTTGGCGTCGGCTCCAGCTAGCATGAGTTCGGTAGAAAAGTGACCGACCTTGAACTTATAGCTGTAATGGGGCCTCTGACCCGGCTTTTTAATCCCAAGCCGATTGCCCCCTAGTGAGCGAAGGACGAGTAGGTTCGGCTTACCTGAATCTACCTTAGGCGGTTTGCCAAGGGGTCGCAGCCAGCCAGCGGATCTCATGCAGCGAGTAGCAAGTTGTTCCTTCCCTGCTCGTTGGCTAACGGCTGCGAGGTTCATGAGCGATTCAAAGTCCATCTGTCCGTTTTCTAAACAGGACATCAGCACAGAGCGACTACGATTGAAATCGCCGAGCTTGAAAAGCGCGTTACCTAAAAGAACAGCGCTAGCCCAATCAATTTCCGGGTGTTTCAGCGCTTTATCGACATGTCTCCGTGCCAAATCGTGCCGATGGGTGTTTATCAATAGGCCAGCTAGAATCAACCGCGGCATTAGTGCTGCCGGGCGCCTTCGGACTAGCTTGTAGACCGATCGTAGCTCCTTCCGATCAAAATCAGAAAGCTCCTTCGCGGGCAAAGACGATTGGCTAGAGCTCATTGCGCGTCTTCGAGGCAACCCGCATACATGCGAACTCGATACATCAATCGATTGCTGTCACCAGCGAAACCCGTACGGCCATGCATAACCTTGAGGTTATTTAGGAACAAAGTTTCCCCAGCTTGCAGGTGAAAGCGATCCATGATCGATTCTTCGCCGAGGATTTCATCAAGTCGATCCAGCGCGCTTTTACCCTCTTCGGGAACCGCACCCATATCCGCATTCTCAAGTTGCGCGCGATAGTAACGAATCCTCGGTACTCCATTGTTTGTCCAGAAAACTGGCAAGTCTTGCTTCGAAAAAGGAAAGACCGATCGCGCTAGAGTACGAACCTCGTCTTCTGTGAGGCGGCTAAGGATCCGCTCTATGGGCAGCATGATAGTGTCTCCGCCCACCGCGTCATCGCGAACCATTTGGAATGCCACCAGTTCTTGGGGCGCTGCCTTAAAACTGCTATCCGTATGCAGCGTGAGCGGTTGATTCGTCCGGCTATAGTTTGTTGTCTGACTGACCTTGTTTGCGCTATCTGGATTAATTCTGACCTTGGTCAGAGACACCTTATTCCGGCTCTCGGCGGTTGTGCCTTGGCGATGCGGCAAGGTGTTTGCAACTGTCCTGCAAATTCCGATCGTCAGGGAGTAGTCTTCGGTCGGAGCGGTAGTTCTCACCACGACGTAATACGGTGGTTCACGAAGGCCTTTGATAACCTGCTGCGCTACACCCTGAATCAGTGCCGGTACTTTCTCTGCAGGCGCCTTCGTTAGGTCTTCTGCATGAATAAGTTGTTGTTCCAAGATTAACGCCCCACGAGTAATCACTGATAGTTTACCGCAGAACTTTGACGAATCTCCTGAATAGACCGATATCCATTTGGTTATAGGAGTACTGATCAGAAACTAGGTCGACTGAGCGATTTAAGGAATTCTACGATCAGAAAAAGCCGGGTTGCAGTCAGGCAACGGAAGAGAACATCCGATACGTAGCGTCATTCCGACATTACTACGACTTGGGCTTTTTGTAAGATTAGGAACATTGGTATTGAGTCTGCTTTGGGTCACCAATCATGGAAATCGAGATTAGATCTGTCGTCTACGACGATGAGGTAGGCGCTCTGCTTGAGGCCGAGGGACTACCAAACGCCGATCTGCAAGCGTATGCCGAAGTCGTTAAGCTTGATTACGCGGAACCCAGACCTCTAGTCGAACTTTATGGTGCTCGCTACAACGACGAGCTTCAGGGACTTGTTGGGCTTGAATACTACGGGGATGTAGCTCTGCTGCGCTCTCTCGTCGTTAGACGAGAATTACGCTGCTCGGGTAGTGGGCGTTCGCTCGTATTGTTTGCCGAACAGCAAGCACTGCGCTCTGGTGCGCAAGCGTTGTACCTGCTGACTACGACGGCTGCGGATTACTTTACCCGCTTGGGATTCAGTACGCTGCCAAGAGACGAAGCACCGGCTGCGATCGCAGCTTCTCAACAGTTTTCCGACTTGTGCCCCTCCTCGGCCAGCTTTATGACCAAGGCCTTGCGGAGGCCCGTTTAATAAGCCTGGTCGCCAGTGGAAAGTTTTAAGGCCGATTCTGTTGCTTAGACTTTGTGAAGGCACTTTCTATATTCGGCAGATATTGTCTTCTCGCTGAAACGCATAGTCGGTCACGAACCTGCGTTCTAATTGGCGCTCGAACATTGCGTTCCGCGACGGTATTTCTTGGGACTCGCGGACCAGGCGGTAGAGATGAACCCACCTACACAGGATAAGCTGCAGAGAGGACGTATTTTTCTTTATATTGGTTCTATGCAGACAGAATTCCTAAAACAGGTCTTGAGACTGGCTTCAGCGCTTATGCTGTGTCTTTTACCCATGTCTTGTGGTCTAGGTGAAACTGGGCAGACGCGAATTGATTTGACGAGCGTTATTACCGACGAAGTTACCGGCGAAACTGTCAGTCAACGCACCGAGGTAAAGGTTGTTGGTAGTGGCCTAACGGGTACGATGCCTTTAGAACTTGGAGAGCGTCTGTTTATTAATCGGGGGTTCGAATGGCGAGATGGCTTGCTTCACGTGCCGCCCACCGATGGAGAGACGGGGCCCCGGCCATTGCTCGTGTGGCTTCACGGCGGTGGGGGTCATGCCCGAGACGCAAAAAAGCTCTTCCCGTTCGCGGATGAGTTTGGGGTTGTTGTCCTCGCAGTCGATTCACGCCATAACACCTGGGATGGAATCGACAGCAAGTTCGGACCGGATGTGCGATTCATTCAACGAGCTTTGCAACGCGTCATGTCGGTCACAGCCATAGACCCCAAACGAATCGCCCTCGGCGGCGCGTCGGACGGGGGTACCTATGCGCTGGCTATTGGTCGCAGTAATGGTCGGGTATTTTCGCACTTGATCGCCGTATCCCCTTGGTGGATGTCGCCGCCATCACCACCTGAAGGAAAACCACCAATCCTCGTCGTTCATGGCCGGCAGGACAATGTGTACCCTGAATGGCACTCGCGGCGGTTTATAGTGCCGTCCCTGAAAGAAGATGGATACGACGTAAGTTATTTCTCCTACGATGGACCGCACTGGGTAACTGAGATCGCAGGCCGAAAGATCCTTCGGTGGTTTGCTGAGCGTTCAGGGTCGGGCGGAGTTGCATACAGCGTATCGCAAGGGAGCTCCTCATAGTCTTACAAGTATCACGGTCTGCTTGAGCCTAGTTTGCGCTTGCCCTTGGTAATCTCCTTATCTATATCAACAGTGATATAAGCATCCTGACGGATGGGGATTCGATAGGAATTCTGATGACAGTCTACTTGTCTATCCGCGCTTCAGCAGATAAGCAAGCTCTCACCACGACTATACAATAATGAGGTGGGTGCTTCACTCGAAGTCGAGGGCCTCCCAAGCACCGATCTGGAAGCGCAAGCAGCAATCGATGTTTCTGATAACACCGAAGCTAAACCTCTCGTGGAACTCTTTGGTGCAGCCTCCGATGGGGGCTTAAGGGCCTGACTGGGCTTGAATAGTATGGAGATGTAGCCCTGCTACGCTCCTCGGCCGTCAGCCAGGAGTAACGCCACTCGGGTAGCGGGAGGTTGCTTGTGGCGTTGGCCGAAAGACAAGCCGTTCACTCTGGTATTCATGCGTTGTATCTGCTGACTACGACAGCCGCCGAATGCTTTGCCCGCGTGGGATACAGGATGCTGCCAAGAGACGAAGCGCCCGCTGCGATAGCGGCTACGCAACAGTTTTCTGACTTGTGCCCCCCTCGGCCAGCTTTACGACCAAGGCATTGACTGGAACAACTAATCAAGGTGATGCGCCGAAGAACATCGCTCAAAACCCTGATTTTTGCTCAAGATAAACGACAGGTTTTCGACCAACGCAGCCAGACCAGAAAACTCAACTTGCAGGGGTCGGACAGGTTTCCTATTCGTTTGCACTGGGCTAACCGGGTGAGGACGAAAGAGATGATCGGTCGAGCTAGGTTGGCTCGCAGGACAGTATTAGGCGTCGATAAGGATACGGTAAATAGATTTTGTTCCGGCGAGGCGGATGCTCGTTCAGTAGGACTGCTAATCGTTGGGCACCAAAAAGCCTAAAAGTACCGCATCGGTAATGCTGTTTGATGATAGAGAGCTTTGCGAAAAGCTAAACACTCTCGGGCAAATCTGACGACCTTCTCCAACGGCGACACCCGCAGTGAGCGAGTCGCTCACTCCAGGTCTACCTGAGCTGCTCAAGGATGTGAGATTCACCTTCGGGGAGTAATACACAACCTGTGAATTACTTCCATCAGGATTCTGAGCTCGAAGAACCATTGCGAGTGTCCTTCCAGATGAAAAACTGCCAGGATCGTCTAGGGCTTGCCAACTAATGTCGGTGATGAAGAGCGTGTAGTTGTCGGGCACAACAAACTCCTGCGAGTTTCCGGTCCCGTCCAAATTGACTCGAGCGAAACCTACGTCCAGTGCGCATGATGTGTTTTGAAAGGAACGATGAGTCAGAGTTACATGGCGGTCGGGGTCGAATGGGCCTGCGTTCCCAACGCTTGCTACCGCTTTTTGGAGCTGTGAAAAGTTAAAATTCAGATCTTCGGCGTCGGCTACTGTACCGTTCGTTAATGTCCTTAGTTCTTGAGCAGCTACCAGTGCCGGCATGGTAAAAATGATCGCTAGCTTGAGTATAAAAGGGATCAAGACGGTTGGAGACTGTCGCATGATGTGCTCCGTTTTTGAATGCGGTTTGTAGATGGGTGTGCGCTGTGCCGAGAATAGCTGAGGGAGCGCAGTGACTACAAACGGGTTTTTTTGCTCGCAAGAGCACAGCGCGCACACGGCGCCGCCGAATCTCATTCAGCTTTCAGTATCTACTCCAAAACAAACCAAAAGTCCTTTTGAACCTGGAGCTTGGTGAATCCTGTCACCGCCCAAATCCAAAACCGAGATACAAAATATAAACGTGAACTAGGCTGCTAGCTCAATAGTTTTGGGCGACTAGGCTTAGAAAGTGGATATAAAAAAGTATTGCGTGAATTTTGAATTCGTATTTGCGTCAGCTTCACATGCCAGAATCAATAAGGCGCTTAGCCTCAGTGAATGCACGCCTTATACGATCGATATCATCTTCACGTTGAAACGCATAGATTGAGAAATAGTCGTCAGCTGTATACTTGGGGTTGACCGCGTGTACTTTTCTCAAACAGTCAGCGGCAACCTCAACGTTTCCTGACACACCGAGTACTGCCGCGCCGTAGGCATAAGCTTGGTAGTGAAGATCAAAATTTTTGAGTAACTCCAGTCCTAGCTCTTGCGCTTCATCACATCGGCCCGCAAGGGCCATATTCATCGCTCGAATACCACGCATTCCATAGATCAAAGGATCTTGCGGGCTCAAACGACAGGCGAGGGACGAGCGTTCCTCGCACAATTCTCGATCTCCCTGCTGCAGTGCTATCCAGCCGATCAGATACTGCGAATTTGCGTGACTTGGATTGAGGTTCGCGGCCCTTGAGGCCGACCGATTGGCCTTGTCCAATTCGCCATCCAGAAAATGCGCGCGTCCTTCTACCCAATGCCCCATTGGATCCAACGGGTCCACATCTATCGCATGCTTGGCGTGATCAAAGGCCAGGCGTAAGGAGTGCTCGCGACGATCATCTAGATTGAGATATGCCCGCTCGTAATTTACAAACGACAGTCCCGCATAGGGCCGCGATAGTTTGGGATCAATATCGATAGACTTGCGAAAAAAACGCTCAGCGATATCGCACTCATCCACGCGGAAGGCATACATCCTATCCAAACCACGATGAAGCGCGCTCCAGGCTCCGAGCTGCGACTCGGGCAAAGCCGCCACACGACTTATTTCATTTAAGCGAACCGCATCATCCATAGACCGGACGATGATCATGGCTACTTCTTCCTGAATTGCCAGAAAGTCAGTCAGCTTGCGGTCGAACTGGTGCGTCCATACTTCTCGTCGATTTTCCGTATCGGCAAGACCGACTGTCACACGAATTTGACCTCTCTCAATCTGCACCGAGCCCTGGCATAAATAGCGAACGCCGAGTTTTAGACCAACTTCGGCAACATCATGGAGGCCGCTTGGGTACTGAAAAGAGCTTCCGCGGGCGGTTACAAGCAACGACTTTGTGCACGCGACGCGAGTAGTGATGTCGTGGGCGAGACCTCGCGCGACTATCTGTTCATCATCGCTCGCGGTTATCGAAGCGAAGGGCAAAATAGCAATCGAAGGTTGGCGATCTGCGAGTAGGAGGCTAGAACCTTCTTCCAGATCTTTTTGAACAGTCGCACCTTTGGGTTGCGCAAACGACAGCAGCGCTTTGGTATCAACATCGGCAATAAATTGATATCCATGCCCGTGCACAGTGGCGATAATCTTGGGCGCGGCGGAGTTGTCACCCACTGCTTTTCTCGCAGCTCGCACCTGCACAGTGAGTGCGTTGTCGGTAACTATTCGCCGACCGAACAGCTTTTCGAGGAGCTCATTGCGAGTCACCACCCGGTCCCGATTCTCGACCAGAAAAATCAAAAACTTAAGAACCTGCGGAGTCGCGTCGACCTTCCGTTTCCCACGATAGAGCGCAAAGCGCGCCGTGTCTAAAAGGCAGTCATCGAAGCGATATTGCATAGCTGGAGTCGGACTGAAGCAGTAAGACACAATATTAATTCAGTTTGCTTTAGACCTGGTAACCAGCCTATCGCCAGCAGAAATCGCACCAATTAAGACATGGAACATGCCTCTTTTTAGTTGATCAGGATTTCGTAGCTCTGAAAAGGAACGGTCGTTAAAGCCCAACGAAAGACTTCACAAAATTTTCACTCTGATTTCATGTTTGGGAGGACGCTTAGGTCTAGCTTCTTAGGCAGCTTTTAATCTTCCAGGAGCAAATCATGATCAGAAAACTCTCTCTCCTTATTGTTGCCGTCGCGACCTTCAGCTTCAGTCTCTGCGGACACACAGCACAACTCGGCGCTACCGGCCTCATCGATTCGATAACCAAGGCAGGAGTGGTCTTCGATGGAGACGTAACAGGCAAACCGTTCGATTACCTAATTACCTTGGATAACTCGACCGACCCAAACGTGGGAGGTCTCCAGCTGAGCGCAGGTGGTACTATCACGCTCTATTTCCCTCCCGACTTCGACTTGAGCAATCTCGATCCCGCTTTTCCTCTGCGCGACATTCCGTTCCAGGACGAAACCCAGCCATGCGTTCCAGGCAACCTGCAGTGCACCTCGGTCGCGCTTATTCAGGGCTGGCCTCAGCAACCGTTGTTCCCCCCCGCTGCGTTCGCCAGCACGTCCATCGATGAGGGTGCGAATGCGCTCGTCTTAACCGCGCAGCAGGACATCATGACCATTCCAGGTATCAAGCAAATCCATTTGATTCTGAACGGCTTAAAAAACCCAGCACCGGGTCGCTATCGACTTCGAATCGAAGCTGAGAGCGGTCCAAGCGGTGCTGTTGAGAGTGGGGAAGGCATAATCACGGTCCGAACCAGAGCACTTCGGAGCATCGCGGCCACCTCGGTGTTTGTCAAAGCACTAGACGGGCAACTAGAGGGTGGTGTGGCTTGTGGCCCAGGGACACTACCTCCAAATCCTGATAATCCGATCTACCAGAAGACGTCGGTAATGACAGCCGCCCCCTTTGTATGGAGCTTTCTTGTTTGGGACGAAGATGGTGTACCGATGGATGACCTCGTCGTCGAACAGATTGGTAACACCTTGTATAAGCTGGTTCGAGCGCCAGAGGAGTTCCCCGGACGCACAACCGTAGGCTTCATCAAGATCCAGATACCTCTAGGATCCAGTTTTGCTCGAATCGAACAAGTTGACTGCCCGAAGCTACTTCCCGCCACTCCAGTGATCGGTGCTACACCGGGCGTTGGACCCCAGCCCGCAGGTCGACTTGATCTGAGATTTTTTGCCGGCGACAAGCCCGGGCTTTACGAGGGAAAGATCTGGTTGAAGAACGGTAATCTCGTCGAGACGTTTGTCACGGCAGAATGAATCGACCGATGCAATACTAACGCTCCTCCCCCTAAGAGGCGCTTGTTTCGCCGCAAGGCAACAAGCGCTCTTACAGCCAGCGTCACCGCATCGTGCTGCAAGAACTCGAAGCGACTATGAAGATTACCGTAGTAAGCATTGAGGAAGGTGGTGGGCTGTAATGGGTCCGAACCAGCGGCCAATCGGTTAAATATCGGCCAGTCAATTTCCAAATAATTGATTTAATGAAACTTTTATCGGTTACGTCCGTTGCAAGCTGCAACGAAATGCACAACCAAACAGAACTGATCCGAGCAAAAATCAAAGAGTCGGCGGAGGCGGTCGCTGGTGAAACAGGCAGTCATGCCTTTCCGCTAGCGTTTGACGTGAGTGAACGATCGTAGTGCGCGGCTGCGGCTACTGTTCTCAAACAACGACAATAGCCGCTCGCCCTATTTGGGCGAACGCAAAAATTGGTGTAGGCCGCGGAGTACTCAGGGGAAAATAGGGAACCATAGAGCGGAAGCCTGTTAGTCACGAACGAGGGTAAAGTCGCGCCGCAGTATCGCCTGCGTGGGCAGTGCAGCGCATCCTAACGGGACCGGACTAGCGATAGTGCAGGGAGAAAAATGAGCTGAATCGCAGCTGTTTAACGCGAGTTATCTGGTCCGGTGCGTTGCGCCCTGTTCAGCGAGCAGTACCGCGGTCACAGAACACTCAGCGTTGGAGGCGCCTTGTCATGCGTTTTGAGGTATCCGTCAATCACTCACATCCGTTGCGCCAACCAACCAGTAACGATCGCTGCTGGGTTGAACCGCGTCTTCGCGCGAGTCTAGGGGTTTGTTTGGCTGTGTGTCTGATGGGAGCGCTTTCCAACGCTGCCGTAGCCGTGGACTGCCCATCCACGGATTACAGCTTCACGTCGCAGTCTGAGGTAAATGCGTTCGAGCCCCTCGCCTGCGATACGGTCACGGGGAACCTGACCATCAACGGTGCAGATGTCACAGACCTCAGTCCATTGCAGAACCTGAGTACCGTAAATGGCTTCATGTTTATCGGAGTGTTTGCGCAGGGGCAAACCGCCAATGCGCTCCTCACTAACGTAGACGGTCTGTCTGGACTAACAGCCGTGGGCTCGTTTCTAAGCATTACGGCGAATACGGCCCTCGAGAACCTCGATGGTTTGACGAATCTGACCACCGTGGATCGACTGTTCATCAGCGCCAATCCACTGCTGGATAATCTCGATGGTCTCCAAGGGCTCAGCGGCAGCATCGGCAACTCCCTGTGGGTCTATGACAATCCGCTCATCCGCGACCTCGATGGTCTCAGCGGAATCAGCGGTGAACTGGTGGTTAATTTGCGGATCTACAACAGCGCTTCTTTGCAGAACGTTGATGGTCTTGCGGGCCTGGCAGGCGGGGTCGGGAACTTATTTTTCTCCAATAATCCGCTGTTAACTAATCTGGATGCACTCGGCGGAATTACCAGCGTTGCTGGCAACCTCACGATGGACACACTCCCTTTGCTACAGGATCTGGCGGGGCTCAGTGCGCTGGCAGGAGACATCGGCGGGAGTCTGGTGATTGCCCGCAATACAGCGCTGGACAATCTCGATGCTTTGAATGGCCTAACCAGCGTAGCGACGGC